>NZ_CAKPXS010000024.1 GCF_934202235.1 uncultured Limosilactobacillus sp.
CCTCCCAATCGTGTCCCAATTAGTCTAGCACGCCTGACTCAACAAAAAAAGAGCGCCAGCTGCCATTGAGGACACAGCTAACGCTTGAGAGAGGTTGGGATGGATTACTGGAGTGGTTCGTAAACCAGGTGTTCATTGATAAACTCACCAAAGCCCAGGTCAGCTAATTCACGACCATAACCGGAGTGCTTGACCCCACCAAATGGTAATTCAGGCAGTGAGGCCCAGCCGGAGTTAATCCAGGTCATCCCTGCTTCAATTTGCGATGCCACCTGCCGAGCACGAGCAACGTCTTCACCAAAGACCGTACTACCCAGGCCGTAGCTGGAATTATTGGCCAAAGCAATTCCGTCAGCAAGGTCGTGGTAGCGGTAAACGGACAGGACCGGTCCAAACATTTCTTGATCAAAGACTGGATTATCGCGGTCGATGTCAGTCAGGATCGTTGGCATAAAGAACTGCCCTTCTTGGTCGTCCACTGGCTGGTTTCCGTAGTAGACCTTCGCCCCATGGGCCACTGCCGTGTCGACTTGCTTTTGCAGCTTTTCCTTTGCTCGTCGCGAATTCATTGGGGCGAGAGTGGTTGACCGATCAAGCGGGTCACCCATCTTGACGCTGCTAAAGACTTCCCGTGCCCGCTTTAAAAACTCGTCGTAAAGTTTATCCGGCACGATGAAACGCTTGGATGACGTGCAAACTTGACCAGCATTGTACAGCCGAGCCGAGAAGATAACCTTAGCCAGTTTGTCGATGTCCGCATCCGGCAAAACAAGGAAGGCATCGTTACCACCCAATTCCATCGTGTTCTTCTTGAGGTGGGAAGCTGCCTCAGTTGCGACCGCCTGGCCTCCACGTTCAGAGCCCGTCAAGCAAACACCTTGCACCCGCACGTCAGCAATAATCTTGCCTACCTGATCGTAGTCAATAAAGAGGTTAGTCAGGCTGCCAGCCGGGGCTCCTGCTTGCGCAACGGCATCAGCAAACGCCTGCGCTGATGTTGGACAATTAGATGCATCCTTGAGGATCATCGGATTACCCACCAGGAAGTTGGGAATAAAGACCCGGGCAATTTGATAAAACGGGAAGTTCCACGGTTCTACCGCCATCAATACCCCGCTAGCCTGGCGCAGGAGGTAAGCACTGCCGCTTTCAGTATACAGCGGCCGTGGTGCCAGGAATTCGTCAGCCTTCTTGACGTAGTAGTCACAGAAAGAAGCACACAGTTCAACCTCCCCTTCGGCTTCGCCAATAAGCTTGCCCATATCGTGCGTCATAATTGTTGCATACTTGGTCTTGTTTTGACGCAAGATTGCACCAAGTTTAGTAATTACCTGCTTGCGCTGTTCAAGTTCTGCACCATTGCGCCAGCGAAGATAAAGCTGGTGAGCGTTGGCCAGTGCCGTTTCAACTTCTTGATCAGTTGAATTGGTGTATGTCTTTTCTACTTCATTGGTGTAAGGGTTAACAGTTTGATAAGCCATTTCACAATCATCCTTTCATAACTTTGTGAACATTATAAGCCGCTAGCAGCCAATTCACAAGCACCAAGGGTCCTTGTTATAGCATGAACAAGCGCGATAGTCATCAGCACCGGCAATCTTTGTGAAATAAAAATTGGCTGAATAATAAATTCACAAAGGGCAATAAAAAAGACCAGGTGGTCTCCCACCTGATCTGCTTGATTCAGTTTCAGACTAGTTCTTGTCCAGAATTGCCTGACGAGCTTGTTCACTCAGGTTGTAGAACGAGTGAACACCCTTGAATTCGGCTGAAGAACCAAGTTGGTCTTCAATCCGCATTAACTGGTTGTACTTAGCCAGACGGTCAGTCCGGTTCATTGAACCAGTCTTAATTTGGCCGGCATTAGTGCCAACAACCAGGTCAGCAATCGTCGTATCCTCAGTTTCACCAGAACGGTGAGAAACAACAGCCGTGTAACCAGCTTCCTTCGCCATTTCAATGGCCTCAAGGGTTTCAGTAACCGTCCCAATCTGGTTCATCTTAATCAGGATGGAGTTAGCTGCGCCCATCTTGATCCCCTTAGCCAGGTACTTAGTGTTAGTAACGAAGAAGTCGTCACCAACCAGTTGAACCTTCTTGCCCAGCTTATTGGTAATCTTTACCCAGTCGTCCCAGTTGTTTTCGTCAATTGGGTCTTCGACAGAAATGATTGGGTACTTTTCAACCAGGCCGGAGATGTAGTCGATGAATTCATCAGTGGTAAATTCTTCACCAGTTGACCAACGAAGCTTGTACTTCTTAGCTTCATCATCCCACAGTTCAGAAGCAGCGGCATCAAAGCCCAGGGCGATGTCCTTGCCCGGAACATAACCGGCACCCTTAATGGCGTTCATCAGGAATTCAAATGGTTCTTCGTTGTTGGCAAAGTCAGGAGCAAACCCACCTTCGTCACCGAGGCCAGTATTCTTGCCAGCGGCTTCCAGTTCACGCTTCAGTTCGTGGAAGGTTTCTGAACCCATCCGGATTGATTCACGGATGTTCTTTGCCCCAATTGGGAAGATCATGAATTCTTGGAAGTCAACCTTGTTATCAGAGTGAGCACCACCGTTGATAACGTTCATCATTGGTGTTGGCAAAACGTGACCATTAGTCCCGCCAATGTAGTTATACAGCGGAACCTGCAGCTCATCGGCAGCAGCACGGGCAGTCGCAATGGAAACAGCCAGGATAGCGTTTGCACCCAGCTTACCCTTGTTTGGCGTACCATCCAGGTCAATCATTGCCTGGTCAATTGAACGTTGATCAGTAACGTCGTAACCAACAATTTCCTTGGCAATCACATTGTTAACGTTGGCAACGGCCTTTAAAACACCCTTGCCATCGTAACGGTTTTTGTCACCGTCACGGAGTTCAACGGCTTCGTGTTCACCCGTTGAAGCACCTGACGGAACAATTCCGCGGCCAAAACCGCCAGCTTCAGTGTAAACTTCAGCTTCCACAGTCGGGTTCCCACGTGAGTCCAGAACTTCACGTGCGTAAATATCTGTAATAAGTGACATTGATGAATCTCTCCTCTTTTTCTTATTTGGAAAGCAGTTCCATGTTAATTGTATTATTTTACGGGGCCTAAAACAAGCTTTTCTTAACTGTTAACAAGCTGCATAAACGTTTCAGGCTTTAGGCTGTTACCACCGATAAGGCAGCCATCGATATCCTCTGATGCCATTAGTTTGCTAGCATTTTCGGCGTTGACACTACCGCCATAAAGGACACTCATCTGCTGGGCCGCCTCATCATCATACATATCAGCAATGGTCTGGCGAATAAGGTAACAACCTTCTTCTGCTTGAACCGGGTCGGCACTTTGGCCAGAACCGATTGCCCAGCTTGGTTCATAGGCAATCGTGATCTTGGACAAGTCTTTCCGCGGGACGTCACGCAGGTCAGTTAGGATCCGCGAAACCACCCAGTGGACCTCGTTGCCGGCAACCTTGCGTCCCATTGTTTCATCACAGCAGAGCAACGGCGACAAATTATTGCGTAATGCCGCCAGCACTTTCTTGTTAATCAGCTCATCGCTTTCGTGGAAGATTTTTCGCCGTTCTGAGTGTCCGAGGATCGTCCCATCGACGCCCATATCCGCAAGGGACAATGGCGATACTTCACCAGTAAACGCCCCAAAGTCATGGCAGTAGCAGTTTTCAGCAAAGATTTGCAGTGGGCTGCCAGCCGCGGCCCTGATCATATCTGCCAAGAACAATGGCTGCGCCGCAATCATCACCCGGCATTGGTCAGGCGATGGCAGCTGGTTCTTAATGGCGTTAACAAACTCAACCGCCTTATCCAGCGTTTTGTTCATCTTCCAATTTCCAGCAATAATCGGTACCCTCTTCAATTTTGGGTCCTCCTTTAAAAGCTTGTTGCGTAAACAGAGAAAAGCGGATGACGGGGTCGCCCGTCACCACGCTTTTAAGTGGTTACTTTTCTGAGATTGCAGCAATCCCCGGAAGCGTCTTCCCTTCGAGGTAGGTCAGTGAAGCCCCACCACCAGTAGAAATGTGGGTTAGCTGGTCAGCAACACCCAGTTGCTTAACAGCGGCAGTAGAATCACCACCACCAACAATGGTCGTCGCGTTACTCAAAGTCCCCAGGAAGCGGCCAATTGCCAGGGTTCCCTTGGCAAAGTTTGGCATTTCAAAGACGCCCATTGGGCCGTTCCAAACAACCGTCTTTGCATCCTTCAGGACACTTTCAAACAGCTTGATTGACTTCGGACCAATGTCCAAGCCTTCCCAGCCGTCTTCGATGTCACCTTCAGCAATCTTCGTGTTGGCGTCGTTGTCAAACTTATCAGCAACAACGTTGTCAACTGGCAGAACCAGCTTGTCGCCGGCCTTGTCCATAATCTGCTTAGCAACATCAATCTTATCTTTTTCAAGCAATGAGTTACCAACCTTCTTGCCCTGTGCAGCAAAGAAGGTGTAGGCCATCCCACCACCGATAATAATCTTATCAGCCTTTTCCAGCAGGTGGTCAATCACACCGATCTTGTCGGAAACCTTGGCACCACCGAGAATGGCAACAAATGGGCGTTGCGGGTTGTCAACAGCATCCCCCAGGAACTTAATTTCCTTTTCCATCAGGAAACCAGCAGCAGCCTTGCCCGGCATGTTAGTAGCAATTCCCACATTAGAAGCATGCTTACGGTGAGCCGTCCCAAAGGCATCGTTGATGAAGACATCACCCAAAGAAGCCCAGTACTTGCCTAATTCAGGATCATTCCCTGATTCGCGCTTGACGTATTCGCCATCCTTAACATCCTCATAACGGGTGTTTTGAACAAGCAATACTTCGCCGTCCTTCATGTTGTCAATTGCATCTTCCAGCTGCTTGCCTTCCGTTACCGGAACAAATGTAACGGGCTTTTGCAGCAGGTTTGACAGTCGTTCAGCAACTGGCCGCAGTGACAGTCCTGGCTTGTCTTCTTCCTTCTTAACGCGCCCAAGGTGGGAGAAAAGAATTGCCTTGCCATCATGTTCAATCACGTACTCAATCGTTGGCAGTGCCGCCACGATCCGGTTGTCATCGCCAACCTTACCGTCCTTAACCGGAACGTTAAAGTCGACCCGCATCAGCACTTTTTTGCCTTTTAAGTCTAAGTCTTCAACAGTTAACTTTGCCATTTCCCATTCCTCCTAAAAAAGGGCTGTGACAAAACATAGTTTCGCTCACAGTCCTTATTGCTTATAACTTTGCTTTTTCTAATCCACTTGATTAGAGCGTTGCAAAGTGGAGCAGCGTCCGAATCATGTTGCAAGTGAAGCCGTATTCGTTGTCATACCAAGCAACGGTCTTAACCAGTTGAGTGCCGTCATCGGCTTCCATAATGTCAGTTTGTGACGGGTCGAAAACAGAACCGTAAGTTGAGCCGATAATGTCAGTAGAAACGATTGGGTCTTCAGTGTAACCAAATGCTGGATTGTTTTCAGTAGCCTTCTTCATTGCTGCGTTAACTTCATCAGCAGTGACCTTCTTGTTGAAGACAGAAACCAGTTCAGTCAGTGAACCGTCAACAACACCAACACGTTGTGCGTGGCCAGAAAGCTTACCGTTCAGTTCAGGAATTACCAGGCCAATTGCCTTAGCAGCACCTGATGAGTGCGGAATGGTGTTAACACTTGCAGTACGGTTGTTACGCATCTTCTTGCCGCGAGGGCCATCCAGGATCGCCTGAGTAGAAGTGAAGGCGTGAATAGTAGTCATGGTACCAACCTTCATCCCGAAGTTCTTGTTCAGGAAGTAAGCCATTGGTGCCAGGCAGCTAGTCGTGCATGAACCAGCTGAAACGATCTTGTCGTCAGCCTTAAGAGTGTCCAGGTTAACACCAGGAACAACAGTTGGAATGTTACCAGCTGGTGCAGAAATCAGAACACGCTTTGCGCCAGCGTCGAGGTGTGCTTGTGACTTTTCAGCAGAAGTGTAGAAACCAGTACATTCAAGAACGAAGTCAACACCATCATTCTTAACCCAAGGAATGTTCCGTGCATCGCGTTCTGCGTATACCGGGTACTTCTTGCCGTCAACAATAATCCCCTTGTCGTATGATTCAACAGTGCCAGGGAAAGCACCATGAGTTGAGTCATACTTCAGCAGGTAAGCCAGCATTTCAGGAGTAGTCAAGTCGTTGATAGCAACAACTTCAATATCCTTTGAGCCTAACTGGTGAATCCGACGAAATGCAAGACGACCAATCCGGCCGAAACCATTAATACCAATCTTGACAGTCATACTGCAAGTTCCTCCTTTAGGAAAATAATCAATGTACGTTCTTAGTTTAGCACTCTCACCCGTTTTGTGTTAACAAAATCCTGCAAATAAAACGGATTAATTTGTACCTCACTAACAGACATCGCTGTCCGTCTCTATCATACTCAAAAATCTTCGGTAAGTCCAACTTAAAATAATGGAGCGGTCCAATTATAAACTTTTGTGTCTTTGACAAAATGCCCCTTGCTTTTATCGGCAAGTTAAGATAATATAATGATTGTTGCGCGCCCTTAGTGTAATGGATCGCACGTGAGATTCCGGTTCTCGAGATCAGGGTTCGACTCCCTGGGGGCGCATTATTTATGGATTACGTGAAAAATAGCTCAAGTCTTGTCTAACAAGGCTTGAGCTATTTTTCTTTGCTTGTTAAAGGACAAGGAAATGCGCACAACTTCCCCCTCCTAACCCCCTTCGTCTCCATGAAGCTGGCTATCGTCTTTCCTGGTCAGCGCGCTTTGGTTCATCACCCCGTACTGGCACTCTTCGCTGTTCAGCTAACTTTGACTAGCTTTTTTACTGTTTACTGCCAAACTGATTTCCTTTGCTAGCTATCTCATTGACTAATTGACAAACGGCAAAAGAAACAGGGATGGCTTCATATATTATCTTCAGTGCTACCAACAATCATCAACCTAGTTACTGCTGTTAAAAGAAAAAGGAACCGGCAACCCGGTTCCTCATTATCAATTACTTTTCGTCAGCAGGCTTTTCCTTAGCCCACTTGCGAATTTCTTCGATCTTCTTTTCCTTAAGCGCCCGCTTGTAACGTGGAGCAACTGGACGCCGGCCTTGTACGCCATGTGGATGTGCTTTACGCATTGGGATATGCCTCCTTTACTTTGTACGTAAAATTCAACGTTCTCAATTATACCGGGGTCGTCACTAAAAAGCAACCTCTTTCACCGCTTCTCCAGCTTTCAAGGTGAAGCCCCGCCCAGCACCGCCGAAAACGGTTGCAAGTTAGTGACTAGACCAATAACTATAACAACCTTCCTTAAGCTTTTTATAAGCTCGCTTGTCAATTAGACCAATTTGGAGTAGCATGAGAATTGTCAAAACGAAAGAAAGCTGACTAAGTAATTAGCCAGCCATTGGAGGATAAAAATGAGTGAAGAAAGTCAAACCATGATGAAACTTGCAGTAGCTGTCAAACATAACCGGGTGACTGACCAGTTAGCCCAGCAGTGCGCTGCGACGGAAATTGAACTTCTGTCTAATGACCTTAACCAGAAATAGTTTTAATTTGACCTTTTTTGACCTATCGAGTATAGTATTAGTATCAAGTTAGCAGTGACTGCTAATGAGTGCTAATTTAAAGGGGGTTCATATTTTGAACTTAGTGCCAACTGTGATTGAACAGTCCTCACGTGGTGAACGTGCCTACGACATTTACTCACGTCTGTTGAAGGACCGCATCATCATGCTTTCGGGGCCGATCAACGATGACGTTGCTAACTCCATCGTTGCCCAGCTGCTGTTCCTGGATGCCCAGGACTCTAGTAAGGATATTTACATGTACATCAACTCCCCGGGTGGTGTTGTTACTGCCGGGATGGCTATCTACGACACGATGAACTACATCAAGTCAGATGTTCAGACGATCGTTATCGGGATGGCTGCCTCGATGGCTAGTGTCCTTGCTTCGTCTGGTACCAAGGGCAAGCGGTTTGGTCTGCCACACTCTGAAGTCTTGATTCACCAACCTTCTGGTGGTGCTCAGGGTCAGCAAACCGAAATTGAAATCGCCGCAACTGAAATTCTGAAGACGCGCAAGATGCTTAACGGTATCCTGGCCAAGAATTCCGGTCAAGATCTGGCAACTATCCAACGTGATACTGAACGTGACCACTACTTCACCGCTCAAGAAGCAGTTGATTATGGTCTGCTCGATGCCGTGATGGATAAAAATGAAACTAAGTAACATTTGAACAATCAAAAAGCCGGTGCTGTTGAGCACCGGCTTTTTTTACTACTTAGCAGGATTTTTCAGGAAAGTGTTATTAAACAGGTACTGGTGCCCTGCTGTCAAATCATACTGCACCAGTTGATAATCATGGAGTAATTGTTGCTGACGATGAGTTAAGCTCACTTGCTTCCCCTTGGCATTGACGAAAGACGTTCCGCCAGTGTGAACCGTATTGTTATGGTCAGTGCCGTTTAACGACAGGCTCATTGCTGGCAGTTGAGTATAAACCCGCGTGAGCAAAGCGTAATAAGGTGACACCTTAACGCCCATCTGCGCCAGCGCCATCGCTGGAAAGTCATTGGGACTCACCAGTTGACGATGGGACAATCGTTTACCATGCCCAGCAGCCGCCTTATTACTATAAATCCAGTAGTCTGTCTCATGCAGTTGAACCCCGTAGCGGTTCATCGACACATGACCGTAGATTCCCGGCAAATGATCCCCATACCAAACAACTGTCACTGGCTTGTCGACCTTATCCAGCGACGTCAGAAATTCTCTTGTTGCTTCATCAGTATACGAGATTCCCTGGGTATAGGTTTCAATTTTTTGCTGGCTGCTTCCGTCTGCTGCTGCGCCGCTCACCCGAAAGCGATGATGACGGTAGTAATTTTCCAGGTATGGCATGTGGTTTTGCATCGTCGCAACCTGAATAAACTGCCCACCCTGGTGATCAGCCAGCACTTTCAGCGTCTGCCGATAAGTCGAACTATCGGCCACCCGCGGATTATTGTCGATGGTCCGGGTATAAGTCAAGGCCGGGTGACTGCCAAAGCAGTAGAACCGGTTAAACTTAAACTTTGGGTAGACCTTATTGCGACTGTAGAGCTGGCCAGAAAACGGGTGAACTGCCTGGGAATAATTAAACAGTTGGTTAATCGACCACGCCCGTCGCTGGTAAGGAACCAGTTGTGAATACGGTGTTGGCAAGGTCGCTGAAAAATTAGCTTCTGACAGTCCCGTCAGCGCCATGTATTCCATGTTAGCCGTGCCCCCACCATAGCCGGAGCTCAGCATTAGTCCGCCAGTTGTCTGTTTCTTCAGCTGGCTAATAAACGGTAGTGGGTTGCCACCATGAACCGTTAAAGTCGGAACCCGTCGTGGATCGGCAAAGCTCTCGCTAAGGATGAAGATTAACGATTGTTGATTAGCGGTCCCCCGGCGGTCACGGTTAATGTTGGCACCAATGCGTTGATATTTTTGTGCCAGCTTCTTCATGTTTGCCGCTGAATAGTCCGCTGGTCTCGCCATCACAGTCACGTCGACGTTGTTGGCAAATTGCAAGAGGGTCCCGTTAATTTTGGCCCCCCGAATCTGTTTATAGAAATATGGAACATCCTGGGCACTTTCCAGGTATGACTTTACTGGACTGTGCGGATGGTTGGCCACCTTAAAACAACCGAGAAAGGTCACCGAAACAACCAGCAGTCCGAGCCGCCCCTGCCAGGTCAGTCCGCGATAATGGTCCTTCCTCTGCAGGAGGGCAGCAACAATAATCAATCCCACCAACGTCAACCCAGCAACCAGCAAAATGTTACCGTTAACCATCCCCAGCAGTTCACGGGGGGCAGTGACCATTGAGAGGTCGGACGGCAGGATGGGCTCATCCCGGCTCGCTATTTTCAGTTGTGAAGCCGTCGTCCAACCAAGCGAGAAGATAATCATTATGAACAGTGAGGGCCAATACCAGTTAGTGATTGCCATGAGAATGCCAAAGATAGCAAGTAAGATGGCAATATTTAGCCACACTAGCGCGGTCCGCTCCTTCATGATCCACGACAGCATGTTGAAACTCCCGTCCCATAAAAGAAGGTAGGAAAAGAGCACGAGCAACCAGGCGGAAAAGATGGCCAGCCATGCACGCCAGTGGTGAACAACCCACCGACCCGCTCGTTGCAAAACGGTCAGCAATGCTACTGGCTGGTGATGCCGTCGCCACCAGAAAATCGTTAGTCGGCCACCAATCGCAACCACTACCGTCACGATCACTACTTCGGTCAGGTCAAGCAGCCAAGCGGGCCACCCTGTCCGAAAAAATGGTGCCGCCAGTGTCTGGGCTGCAATCATCATCCCCAGGACCCAGGTGTAGTAGATGATCCCGCCATCCGCCACAGTTGCTTGCTGATGATTTTTAATGTACCAAGCCGCCAGCATCACTACCAGCACCAGCATAAATGACTGCGTGCTACTTAGACCCACCAGGTAGTGGTTAGAGCTGGCAAGACCATCGTGAGGACTATATTGAACAATATTGGTCCGATGCCACATTTCTAATCCCGCAAGGAGCCACGAGCCAAGCGTTGCCCAGGCAAACTGCCAGTTGGAAAAGTGACGCCATGAGTGATCGCTTTGCAGGACATCCCCGACTAGGAATAAGAAGAGCAACCAGGTAATGGTATTTCCCGTCCGAAATCCAAAGAAATCACGGTGCCATACCAGGTTGGTAATAAAGAAGAGCAGGCCCACAGCAATGGCCACCCGCCGCCGAAATTGCAACGGCAAACTAGCCAAAACATTCTTTAGTCGCGGGGCCATTACCACTAACGCGGCCATCATTAACCAGAAAGCAAAAACGTTTGCCATCAAGTAAAGTTCCCGCGGGTCCGTCGGTGGTTGGGGGCAGAAACGGTCAATAACTGAAAAGACTGCCCCGATGGCAACCATTACCCCACCCAAAATGGTGGTGTGGTCACTACTCTGGCTCTGTGCTCCCAGGAGCACTGGTGCCGTCACGGTTAAGGCCACCGCCAAGGTCTTCAGAAGCCACATTACGACAAACAGTGGTGTCCCGGTGCTGTTGGTGAGGGTTTGCCCCGCCGTTAGCACAATCCCCAGCAGTATCAATAGGAGTGCCACCATGGTTGAACCGTTAAGCCTGCTTTGCCCCTTCTCTTCTCTCATGAAATCCTTCCTTTTTGTAATTGTTAATATCTCGTCTTATTATCAGCGTTTCGCTGCGTTTTGACAATGATCAATCATAAACAATTGTCGCCCGTTCATGCAAGTCAAAAAATTGCTAATAAAACCCGGTATTCCTTTAGCAAGAATACCGGGCATCTTTATTTGCTTGCGGTTGCCCGCAGCTGATCAGCGTACTGGTTAATCTTTCGTAAGCGGTGGTTAACCCCCGACTTAGAAATTGGCCCATCAGGGACCAATTCGCCTAATTCCTTCAAGCTGACCTCCTGGTGAGCCAGTCGCGTTTTAGCAATCATTTGCAACTTTGGTGGGAGTTGGTTGAGACCAACTCGTTCGTCAATAAAACGGATATTTTCAATCTGACGGTTAGAAGCGTTAGCAACCTTATCCATATTGGCATTTTCACAGTTAACCAGGCGGTTGACCGAATTCCGCATATCCCGCACGATCCGGATATTTTCGAACTTTAGCATTGCTGCAGTGGCCCCGATTAATTGCAAAAAGTTCGCAATTTTTTCTGCTTCCTTCAGGTAGACAATGTAGCCACTCCGCCGGCTAGTGGTGCGAGCGTTAAGGTGGTAACGGTTAATCAGCTTCGCGATTGTTTCGTTGTGTTCCTCGTACAGCGAATAAATCTCAAGATGGTAACGGGAAGTTTCCGGGTTATTGACAGAGCCCCCCGCTAAAAACGCTCCCCGAAGATAAGACCGAATCATCAAGTCGTTTTTGAGCAGTTCCAGCGGTACGTCTTCGCGAATTGACAGACCATCAATGATTCCCAAATCGGTTAACAACTCCCGCGCATGATATCGCAGGCGGACAACGTAGGTGTTATTCTTCTTCAGCTTCATCTTTCGCCGAACCAGGATGTCACTTTCAATTTGGTAAAAATCCTTAATGAGTGTGTAAATGCGGCGAGCAATGGCCGGGCTTTCGGTGGCAACGTTCAGCACCAACTGGTGGTTAGCTAGACCGACCGAACCGTTCATCCGGATCAGCGCCATTAGCTCGGCCTTCGCGTTACCACGGTGAACTTCCAGCCCCGTCAATTCTTTTTTAACTTCACTGGCGTAGGACATTAACTCCGCCCCCTTTCAATCGTGAACGTCGTGTAGCCGGTTCATCAGTTCCGCAACTACCGAACGCTGGTCGTGGAAAGCACCATTATTGCGCAGGCGAACAAAGTTAGCAGAGATCACCCGACAGCCTTGTTCGCGAAGGCCGGCAAAGTCGTGTCTCACCGGTTGAGAAATCTCGTTCCACTGTTGAAAATTAATGTAGTCTTCTGGGACCGGCTGAATGTTAACCAGGACAGTATCAATAAAATGGCAACCAAGGTGGTTATTCAGGACCCGCACGTGGTCAGCATCGGTAAAGTGGTCCGTCTCCCCCTTCTGGGTCATGATGTTGCAGATATAGATCACTTCCGCCTTAGTTTTGGCAACGGCCTCACCGACGTTTCGAATCATCAAGTTAGGCAAAATACTGGTAAAAAGACTCCCGGGGCCGAGAACGATCTGGTCAGCCGCCATAATAGCGTCAATTACTTGGTGCATGGCTGCTACCTGGTGACCATCATCGTGAGTCGCACTGACCCACACCCGCTTGATTTGGCTATGGGCGGCTGTAATCTCTGATTCCCCGCTCAACACCTGCCCATCCATAAACTCAGCATTGAGGGTTAACGGTTCGTTGGCTACCGGAAAAATATGACCATGGATTTTCATCATGGCTGATAACTCTTGCACCGCCGAAAAGATATCGCCCTTCATCTCGTTAAGTGCCGAAATAATTAAGTTACCAATCGCATGGCCCGCTAAAAAGCTGTCCTTGGATTCAAAACGATACTGAAATATTTGTTGCTCTAGCGGTGGCAAATCGCAGAGGGCAACTAAGGCGTTGCGGATATCACCAGGCGGGACGACGTTGACGTAGTTCCGTAAAATTCCTGATGAACCACCGTCATCAGCAACCGTCACGATCGCCGTAATATCAACATCTTTGTCCCGCAACCCCCGCAAGATAATCGGGAGTCCGGTTCCCCCGCCAATCACAACAATTTTTGGTTTGTGATACATTTTGCAGTTCTCCTATTGTGCTTTGTCAACGTCACGATGGTGAACATTGACGGTATAATCATTCTTCTTCAAGTCAGCTGCTAAGCGGTTAGCAATGGTCACTGAACGGTGCTGCCCACCAGTACAACCAATGGCAACCGTCAGGCTACTCTTTCCCTCGTGAATATACCCGGGTAAAGTCGATTTCAGCAGTTGGAGGAAGTGCCGGTAGAAGTTCTTGGCCGATGGATTATCCATCACGTACTCCTGAACCGCAGCATCATTGCCTGTCAGGTGTTTTAGTGCGGGGAGGTAAAACGGGTTGGGCAAGAACCGAACGTCCATTACGATATCAGCATCCAATGGCAGCCCATATTTAAAACCAAACGACATCACTTCAATATAAAAGTTGCTACCTGCACCGTCACCAAAATAATCGGCAATCCGCACCTTGAGGTTGTGCGGTGTAAGGGTTGTCGTATCGATTGTCACGTCTGCCCGGCTCTTCAACCCGTTCATCAACTGGCGTTCCTTACTGATCCCTTGAAGAATCGTCCCCTGAGGTGACAACGGGTGGCTGCGCCTGGTTTCCTTATAACGTGAGACCAGGCATTCATCAGTTGCATCGAGGAAAATGACGTTGACGTTCAAATCATCACGCTTCCGCAGAGTCGCGATGGTTCCATCAAGCTGGTCATAAAAGCCCCGTGCTCGCGAATCAATTACCATCGCCACTTTATTGTACTGGTGCGAGTCCTCCATCACGTTGATGAATTTACCAACAAGTGACGGGATCATGTTATCGATGACGAAATAGCCGAGATCCTCCACACTATGGACGGCCACCGTCTTCCCGGCGCCGCTCATCCCCGTAATAATCAAGACTTCCATTTGGGCAGACATTGAACTTCCTCCTTTAATCACTTTCAACAGTATAACATACCGGGCGTGTCATCACATCTCCCAGCCTCGCCGGTCACTAGTAGAGAATTAAAAAAGTCGCCGACCAGGGGTTCCCCCTGTCGCGACTCTTGTTAATTGTTCCCTACTTATCCCTTCATCAACTCGGGATGGGCCTTTGCCCAATCCGGATCACGTTGGAGCATTGGCAGCAGGTAGTGCCCAGTGTAGCTAGCAGCCACTGTCGCTACTTGTTCTGGTGTCCCGGTAGCAACCACCTGGCCACCAGCTTCCCCACCTTCTGGTCCAAGGTCAATCAACCAGTCAGCAGCCTTGACCACGTCTAATTCGTGTTCAATCACCAACACCGTGTTGCCAGCGTCGACTAGTCGCTGGATCACTCCCAGCAACCGCTTAATATCATCCATGTGCAAACCAGTTGTTGGTTCATCAAGAATATAAAAACTCTTCCCGTGACTCTGTTTATGCAGTTCGGCAGCCAGTTTCATTCGCTGAGCTTCGCCACCCGAAAGCGTCGTCGCTGGTTGTCCGAGGTGAACATAACCGAGACCAACATCCTCAATTGTTTGCAGCTTCCGCTTGATCTTTGGAATCGCACTGAAGAACTTCAGGGCTTCGCTAACAGTCATATTTAACACGTCGGCGATATTCTTCCCCTTATATTCTACTTCCAGTGTTTCAGAATTGTAGCGGGTCCCATGGCAAACCTCACAAGGGACGTAGACATCCGGCAGGAAGTTCATTTCGATCTTCAAAATACCGTCGCCGTGGCAGGCCTCACAACGACCGCCCTTAATGTTGAAACTAAAGCGCCCCTTGCTATAACCCCGAATCTTCGCATCGTTAGTCTGGGCAAATAGTTCGCGGATGTCCTCAAACACCCCAGTATAGGTCGCCGGGTTGCTCCGCGGCGTTCGGCCAATCGGTGACTGGTCAATATCAATAATCTTGTCAATGTAGTCCAAGCCACTGATTGACTGGTATTTCCCTGGTTTGGCCGAATTATGGTTCAGCTTCTGCGCTAATAACCGTTTCAAGATGAGGTTAACCAGGGTGGACTTGCCAGACCCCGAGACCCCAGTGACGCAGATAAACTTGCCGAGCGGAAACTTCACCGTAATGTCCTTCAGGTTGTTAGCCGCGGCCCCCTTGAGGACAATTTGATGGCCATTGCCGGCCCGCCTCGTGAGGGGAACAGGAATCCGCTTCTTCCCTGACAGGTACTGGCCGGTCAAGGACTTCCGGCTACGCATGATCTGCATCGGTGTTCCCGCCGCCATCACTTGACCACCGTGCTCACCCGCGCCAGGGCCGATATCGATAATGTAGTCAGCTGCTCGCATCGTATCCTCGTCGTGTTCAACCACGATCAGGGTGTTGCCTAAATCGCGCATCTTTTTGAGAGAAGAAATTAGACGGTTGTTGTCACGCTGATGCAACCCAATCGATGGCTCGTCAAGGACGTAGATCACCCCCGAAAGGTTCGACCCAATCTGGGTGGCCAACCGGATCCGCTGAGCTTCCCCACCGGAAAGGGTGTTGGCCGACCGGCTCAGCGTCAGATAATCCACCCCGACATTTTTCATAAAGGTCAGCCGGTCAAGGATTTCCTTCAAGATTGGCCGGGCAATTTTTTCATCCTGGTCAGACAAGGACACAGCGTCAAAGAACTCAATTGCTTTGCTGATTGGCAACTCTGAGACTTGACCAATGTTTTGACCATTAATCTGAACGCATAAGGCCCGTTGGTTTAAGCGGTAACCATGGCAAACTGGACACGGCAATTCCGTCATGTACTTACGCATCTGCTCACGCGTAAAGTCGGAATTTGTCTCGTGGTAGCGCCGCTTGACGTTGTTCACGACCCCTTCAAACTTCACATCAACATCCCGAATGCCACCGTAATCGTTCTCATAGTGGAAGTGAAATTCGGTCTCACCATTGCCATAGAGAATTTGCCGTTGTTGCTTTTTCGTCAGCTTATTAAACGGCACATCCATTGGAATGGCCGCAGACTGACAAAATTGTTCCAGTAGTGACGGATAGTACTTCGAGGAAATGGGATTCCATGGCACAATTGCCCCTTCGCTAAGGGTCTTAGTGCGGTCAGGAACTACCAGGTCGACGTCCACTGCCAACTTCATTCCCAGCCCCTCACATTCGGGGCAGGCCCCCATCGGCGCGTTAAAAGAAAACAGCCGTGGCTCCAATTCGCCGACCGTAAACCCACAAACTGGGCAGGCATAGTGTTCAGAGAAAGGAATTGTCTTACCGCCAATCACATCAGCAATCGCGTAACCGTCACTCAGGCGCAGCGCTGCTTCAAACGAGTCGAACAGGCGCGACCGAATCCCGTCCTTGACGATAATTCGGTCCACCACCACGTTGACATCGTGATTCTGATTCTTATTCAGGTCCGGCACGTCGTCCAAATCGTAGGTCTCACCATCAACCTGCACCCGAACAAAGCCATCGCGCTTAATTTTCGCCAGGACTTTCTTTTGGCTGCCCTTTTTATGGCGGACAACTGGCGAAAGAATTTGCAAGCGCGTTTTTGCCGGTAACTGCAAAATCCTGTCAACCATCTGTTCTGGTGACTGGCTGGTAATCGGAATGTGGTCATTTGGACAGATTGGTGTCCCGACTCGTGCCCACAACAAGCGAAGGAAGTCGTTAATTTCAGTAACCGTCCCGACAGTCGAACGCGGGTTATGGCTAGTCGTTTTCTGGTCAATGGAAATGGCTGGCGATAACCCTTCAATACTATCAACATCAGGCTTATCCATCTGACCCAAGAACTGACGCGCATAGGCTGACAAACTTTCGACGTACCGGCGCTGCCCTTCAGCGTAAAGGGTATCAAAAGCGAGCGAACTCTTTCCCGAACCAGATAAACCGGTAATAACAACCAGCTTGTCTTTGGGAATCGTCACGTTAATGTTCTTGAGGTTATGGGCACGCGCCCCCCGGATAATAATCTTGTTATTAGCCATTATTTCTTACCTCGCTTCCCTGATGATTTCTTGACTGCGCCCTTTAATTCGAGCACCGTATCACGAAGTGTCGCCGCCTGTTCAAAGTCGAGCCGTTTAGCAGCATCACGCATTTGCTCTGTCAAATCATCAATCATTTGCTGTTGAGCATTCCCGTCCAACTTGGCAAAATCCTTGTTGGTAAACTCAGCATCCGTCTTTTCACCGTCTTCTGCCGGCGTCCCCGCAGTAATTGCGGCGGCAATCGGCTTAATAATCGTTTTCGGCGTAATACCATGATCATGGTTGTATTTTTCCTGAATCTGGCGGCGACGGTGAGTCTCATCAATCGCCTTTTGCATGGATTCAGTCACACTATCGGCATACATAATTACCGCTCCGTGTTCATTGCGGGCGGCACGGCCAATGGTTTGGATCAACGACCGCTCATTACGTAAAAAGCCTTCCTTATCAGCATCCAAAATGGCCACCAGGGATACTTCCGGAACGTCAAGTCCTTCCCGCAACAGGTTAATCCCCACTAGGACGTCAAACTTTCCCAGTCGTAAGTCGCGAATTATCTGGGTCCGCTCCAGGGTTTTGATGTCGCTGTGAAGGTACTTACACTTGATTCCCAGGTCCTTGAGGTAGTCACTCAGGTCTTCGGCCATCTTTTTCGTCAGCGTTGTCACAAAGACCCGTTCATGGTGATCAATCCGCTGGTGGATTTCACCAACCAAGTTATCAATCTGTCCCATTACTGGCCGTACTTCAATCGTCGGATCCAAGAGCCCGGTTGGCCGAATTACCTGCTGAATAACGTGGTCAGTCTGGTTGAGCTCGTATGGTCCCGGAGTAGCGGACATGTAAACGACCTGGTTAACTCGCTGTTCAAATTCCTTGAGCTTGAGGGGGCGGTTATCCAGGGCGCTCGGCAAACGAAAACCGTAGTTAATCAGCATTTGTTTGCGGGCCCGGTCACCGTTGTACATCCCCCGCACCTGGGGCATCGTTTGGTGGGACTCATCGACCACCAGCAAAAAGTCCTTGGGGAAGAAATCCAAGAGAGTAAATGGCGGCTCCCCCGCTTGACGGCCATCCATATAACGAGAGTAGTTTTCAATCCCGTTGGTGTAGCCCATTTCCCGCATCATCTCAATGTCAAAGGTGGTCCGTTGCTGGATCCGTTCTGCTTCGAGCAGCTTGCCTTCCTTGGTGAACTTATCCACCTGTTCTTCCATTTCCTGCTTAATTTGCGGCAGTGCCCGGTTCATGACGTCTTCGTTGGTCATAAAGTGGGTTGCTGGGAAGATGGACACGTGCTGGTAGTCATCTAGCACTTCACCGGTCAAGGCATCAACCTCCCGAATACGGTCAATCTCGTCACCGAAAAATTCAATCCGTAATGCTTTCTCGTCACGCGATGCCGGGAATACTTCGACGACATCGCCATGGACACGGAACCGTCCCCGTTCAAAGTCAATATCGTTACGGTCAAATTGAATCTCCACCAAGTCTTTCAGCAGGGTATTACGTTCAATCTCTTGCCCAACGTGCAGTGATAAAACCGCCTTCTGGTATTCACGGGGGTCACCCAACCCGAAAATACTGGACACCGACGCCACCACAATCACATCGTTCCGTTCCAGGAGAGAGCTCGTTGCCCCGTGGCGGAGCTTATCAATCTCGTCATTAATTGAGGCGTCTTTTTCAATATAGGTATCAGAACTGGGCACGTAGGCTTCTGGTTGGTAATAATCGTAGTAGGACACAAAGTACTCCACCGCGTTGTGGGGGAAGAACTTCTTCATTTCACTGTAAAGCTGTCCGGCCAGGGTTTTGTTGTGGCTGAGGATTAAGGTCGGTTTATTAACCTTTGCAATCACGTTAGAAATAGTAAAGGTCTTGCCCGTCCCGGTCGCCCCTTCGAGGATTTGAGCTTTTTCACCCTTTTTCAGACCAGTTGTTAGCTGCTGGATTGCTTCAGGCTGGTCACCAGTCGGTTGGTAGTCGGACACTAATTCAAACTTTCGGTCTGGTTGCCGATAAATCATGATATCCTCCCTTTTTTCCGTGTTAAAAAGGGGAAAGCAGCTGCCATCCCCCTTCAAAATCTCCCATTATTTTACCACACGAACATATATTCGTCGAAAAATATGCAGAACAAAAAGGATGCGGTTTCCCACATCCTTCAAGCTTATTCCTTCGTTAATTCTTCAATCGCCTTTTCAAACTGACCAAGCTTTCGGTTGGCTTCATCCAGCGTTGTTGCCGCCGTCCCCACATAGAACTTCAGCTTCGGTTCAGTTCCTGATGGCCGGATAGCGACCCACGTGTCATCATCCAAAATGTACTTCAGGACATTTGACGTTGGCATCCCCATCTTAGTTGTCTTACCGGCCGTTGTGGTGGTGTCGTTGCTGAAGTCTTCAGTTGTTACTACCTGGTGACCAGCAAAGTCAGCAATGCCTTCGTCGCGGAACTTCTTCATCATTGCGCTCATCTTCTGTGGACCGTCGACACCTGGGTACATCTTCGCAACGGTCTTTTCACGGAAGTAACCGTATTTCTTAAACAGTTCCTGAACACCATCATACATCGTCATCTGACGACTGCGGTAGTAAGCAGCAATTTCCGCCAAGAGCGTCAGTGACTGAATCGCATCCTTATCACGAACAAACGGCTTGATCAGGTAGCCATAGCTTTCTTCAAAGCCAAACATGAAGGTATGGTCAGCCTTGCCAGTTTCATACTGGTGGATCTGATCAGCAATCCACTTAAAGCCCGTCAGGACATTAATCATCCCCACACCGTACGATTCAGCAATCTTGCTTGGCAAAGTGGATGAAACAATTGACTTAACCGCAACAGCGTTAGCCGGCAAAGTTCCCGCCTGCTTGTGAGCTTCCAACAGGTAGTGCAGCATGATGGCTGCAATCTGGTTACCAGTCAGCAGCTGGTATTCGCCATCTGGATGACGGACCGCACAACCAAGCCGGTCGGCATCCGGGTCAGTGGCAATCAGTACATCAGCTCCCACCTTTTTTCCCAGGGCAATCGAACGCACAAATGCTTCGGGAAATTCCGGGTTCGGGTGGACTAATCCTGGAAAGTCGCCGTTTGGCTGGGCCTCTGTTGGCTCAATGACAAAGTTAGTAAAACCTGCTTGGCGAAGCGCACGTTCACCGAGCATCCTCCCAGTCCCGCACAGCGGTGAGAAAACAAACTTCATATCCTTACCAAACTGGTGTGCCAGGTCCTTATTAACCGTAACGTCCTTAGCATGTTCCAGGTAAGCGTGGTCAACGTCCTCACCCATTTCCACTTCTAAGCCACGATTTTTCATGTCCTGTTCGTCAGCCAACGGAATGTTGAACAGGTCATCAATTTCGCGGATGTAGCCAGTCATCATGTCCGACTCTTTTGGCGGCATTTGACCACCATCTTCGCCATAAATCTTGTATCCGTTGTATTCCTTCGGGTTGTGGCTAGCCGTAATCATAATGCCCGCATAGCAATGGTGATAACGAACGGCAAATGATAGTTCTGGTGTTGGGCGAACGTTATCGTAGATGTAAACCTTGATGTCGTGAGCACCGAGCACCCTGGCAGCATCGTGAGCAAACTTACGAGAATGGTGACGAGAATCAAAACTGATAGCCACACCACGCTGCTTAGTCTCGTCACCCAGTGAATCCATCAAGGAAGCCAAGCCAGCGGTGGCCTGCCGGACGGTGTAAATGTTCATCCGGTTAATCCCCGGCCCCATGATTCCCCGCATACCGGCGGTACCAAAAGACATCGGAGCATAGAAGGCATCCTCGATTTCCTCATCGTTTCCCTTCATCGCAGACAATTCGGCTTTCAAATCAGCCGCCAGGCGAGGTTGGTCAACCCAGCTCTGGTAAGTTTCTTTCCAGCTCAAAACGCCATCTCCTTCGTTTATTCAATCATCTCGTTAATTATACCGCAAACGCCCAGTTCAAGCGACACCCCTAGCCAAGTTGACCAGTGGCGGCCCACCGTTCTATTTGCTGGGCAACACCATCATTTTCTGCTGAGGGGACAATCCGCCTGGCAACTGCCTTCACCTCTTCAGCAGCGTTGTCAACAGCTAGCGGCCACCCGACGGCGTTGAGCATCGCTAAATCATTGCCACCATCACCAAAGGCCGCTAATTCGCTCTTCGACAATGAATATCGTTGCCGGACGTAGTTAACAACAGCAGCCTTCCCAGCTGCACTACTGGTAATCTCCAGATACCCGCCGCCGGTCGCATAGAAGCGAATATCAGGCAACGCGAGCCGACGAAGGGCCGTTGAGACCCGTGTGAATTGAGTAGCATCCGGGACAATTACCAGCATGGCGAGCACCTCATCGCTAATGGATGACCGCTGCTTGAGCAAGGGGGGAATGCCAGTATATTCGGCCTCTTCTTCGATATCGGGGTCCATTCCGTTAACATACCAATGGTTTAACTCGTACCAGCAATAATGCAGGCGGGGAAAATCAGTGGTCAGTTCCGTCATTACTTTTAAGACTGTCGGTACCTTAATTGGAAAGGTTTTTAATACCTTGATTTTCCCCTTTGTCATTTCGAAAATGACCGCCCCGTTGTTGGCGCAGTGAATACCGTCTAATCTCAATTGGTCGATCATCGGCCGCATTTGAACCGGCATCCGCCCTGACACGAGGGAGAGCGGAACGGGACAATGAGATAAGGTGGTAACGGTCCTCCCAGAAAAGGGCCGATAATAAGGCAAAATCGTCCCGTCGATATCAGAAAAAATCCACCTAATCATTGACGACTGCTTTCTCTTGAAGATAGTGATATACCTGTTGACCAGCAATGGCCCCATCACCAACAGCCGTGGCGACCTGCCGAAGTGGCGTTTCGCGAACGTCACCAATCGCAAAGATTCCCGGTTGTTTAGTTCTCATCAGTGAGTCTGTCTTCACCCAGCCACGCTCATCCAAAATCCCCAACTGGGCAAATGGTTCAGTCATTGGAACACTCCCAACGTAAATAAAGACACCATCTGTTTTCAGCTGGCCCTTTTCCTGGGTCTGATTATTGACTGTTGTGACCGCCTGAACCTTCTTGTCGTCACCAATAATGGCGGTCACGCTGGTATTAAAGAGAAATTCAATGTTATCATGTTGCTTCGCTTGTTCTTGGAGGAGCGGTTGCGCCCGCAAATGGTCTTTGCGAACCAAAATGCTGACCTTGCCGGCCAACCCCGCGAGGTAAGTTCCTTCTTCAACCGCGGAGTCTCCACCACCAACCACGACCACGTGCTGGTCGCGGAAAAAGGCACCATCACAGACGGCACAATAAGAAACACCCCGGCCACCATATTCTTCTTCGCCGGGAACACCAAGGTGGCGCTGACTCGAGCCGGTGGCAATCACTACTGCCCGGGCACGGAAAGTATCTCCCATATCGGTCGTTAATACTTTCCAGTCTCCATCAACAGTCAGTTCCTCCACCGTTCCGTAGGCATACTGGGCACCAAACTGGGTCGCTCCCTGATACATTTTTTCAGCTAATTCGGGCCCCTTCACCGACTTAAACCCGGTGTAGTTTTCAATGGTAGCAGTATTGTTGAGGTTTCCCCCATAAATACCGCGGTCAAGCATCAGTACTGACAGGTTGGCCCGTGAAGCGTAAAGTGCCGCCGTCATACCGCCCGGACCTGCACCAATCACAATTACGTCGTAGTCTGTCTTTTTTTCTTCAGTCATTGTAAAACCTCCTCGTGGTTTGTGCTGTTAACCTCATCATACCGGGCCGCTGGCGAAAAGTCTAGCAGGTAGCTTACCTTTAGTAAGTGTCACTCTCAAGGCGCAAACTTCCCCCTGCACAGAACAAAAAATGCTGGGAGCTCCCAGCATTATTTGTCATGAGCAACCAGACTACTTGTTGCCCTTCTTTTTGTCTTCAGCAGTTAACTTTGCACCCATATCCTTCAGGTATTGACGCAGATCGTCCTTTACCTGCGGATGGTTCAACCCGTATTCGATATTCGTCTGGATCCAGCCAAACTTGTTACCAACATCGTAACGCTTGCCCTTAAATTCGTGGGCAAAGACCCGCTGGGTCTTATTCAGCGTATCAATGGCGTCGGTCAGCTGAACTTCATTCCCCTTACCTGGCTTAGTGTGGGCCAGCACATCAAAAATCTCCGGAGTGAAGATGTATCGGCCAATAATGGCCAAGTCACTTGGCGCATCAGCCGGATCAGGCTTTTCAACAAAACTCGTCACGTTGAACAGGCCTGGCTTCACTTCAGCACTCGGGTTAATTACCCCGTACTTAGCGGTATCTTCATGTGGCACCCGCATTACAGCTAACGTGGAGGCACCAGTTTCATGATAACTATCGATTAGTTCTTTCGTCAGTGGCGAGCCAGTCCCGTCGATGTTGTTCAGGTCGTCGCCGAGCATGACCACGAACGGTTCATCCCCGATGAAGTCACGCGCAGTCAAAACTGCGTCGCCGAGGCCACGTGGGTGTGACTGCCGGATGAAGTAAATGTTGATATCAGTGGTTTCTTGAACCAACTTCAGCATTTCGTCCTTGTGCTTCGCCTTCAGGTTGTCTTCCAGTTCCGGGTTGGAGTCAAAGTGGTCTTCGATTGAACGCTTGTTTTTCCCATCGACGACGACAATGTCTTCAATCCCCGACTTGCGGGCTTCTTCGACGATAAACTGAATAGTTGGTTTATCAACGATCGGCAACATTTCCTTGGCCAGTGCCTTAGTGGCTGGCAGGAAACGAGTCCCTAACCCAGCGGCCGGAATAATGGCCTTCCGTACTTTTTTCATTACTCAAAATTCCTTTCAATTAAAAAATACAAACAGACAGGCAAATTATACCACATTACTCCAATTCTGTCGTGACTTGCCGGCCCATCAGTTCATCGATAGCCTTTTCAATGTCCTCATCTTCATATAAAACGCGGTACAAGGCGTCAGTAATCGGCATTTTGACCTGCCGCTTTTCGGCCAGTTCATGCGCGGCCTTAGTGGTATACACGCCTTCAATCACCATTCCCATATGAGAAATGACGTCACCCAGTTTTTGTCCCTGGCCAAGCTGGTAACCAGCCCGCCAGTTCCGGGAATTCTTACTAGTTGTGGTGACAACCAGGTCGCCGACTCCCGACAAGCCGATGAAGGTAAACGGATTAGCGCCAAAAGCAACCCCCAAGCGGCGAATTTCTGCCAACCCACGGGTAATCAAGGCTGCCCGGGCATTATCCTTGTAGCCCAGGCCGGCGAGTGCTCCAGCACCAATGGCGATGATATTTTTCAGCGCTGCCCCAAACTCAGCGCCAATCACGTCGTCGTTGGTGTAAACCCGGAAGTAGGAATTGCTAAACAGCTTTTGCACCTTCGCGGCACTTGTCAGATTAACAGAAGCAGCAGTGACCGCTGTCATATCCTGAATTGCAACGTCTTCAGCATGGCTTGGCCCAGACAAGACCACCACGTCCTCACGATGTGCTGACGGAATGCATTCTTCAATGATTTGTGACGGACGCTTGTAAGTACTTTGTTCCAGGCCCTTGGTAGCGTGGATAATCAACGGCTTCATGTCCAACTCAGCCAGCAGCTTGCTTAACTTCGTGGACACTTCGCGAATCCCCTTCGTTGGGATGACAATCAACACGTAATCAGCATCGCGAACCGCTTCCTTCATGTCAATCGTCACGTGAAGGTCCTTCGAATACTTAAAGTCTTCCATATAGCGGGGGTTCACGTGCCAGCGGTTGAAGGTTTCAACTTGTTCATCATCACGTGACCAGAGCCAAACGTTCTTCTCGTTACCAACAAGCAAGTTCGCTAAAATACTTCCCCAGGATCCAGCCCCGAGGACTGCAACTTTTTCTGCCATCTTAATCTTTCTCCTTTCGCACCGTTGGCGAATTATACCACGCCAACCCGCCGCGACGCCGGCGAACCACCAATACAATGATGGCTGCCATGACGAAAACCAACGATAGTAGTTGAGAGACCCGCACAGTGGACCCGATCATCAGGCTATCTGTCCGCATTCCCTCAATCACAAAGCGACCACAGCCATACCAGATTACGTAAGTCAGCGCGATTTCGCCCCGCTTAAAAAGGTGAACGCGGTGACGCAACAACATAATCAACGCAAAGCCAGCCAAGTCCCATAATGATTCATATAAAAACGTCGGTGTCCGGTAAGCACCACCAACCGCCATCTGCTGAATTAGCCATTGCGGGAGGTGGGCTGCCTGAAGTGCCGCTTTCGTTGTTACTTTGCCAAAGGCTTCCTGGTTAATAAAGTTACCCCAGCGACCGAGCCCCTGGCCCAGTAAAACAGTTGGCGCCACGATGTCCAGCACCGTCCACACACGAAGGTGGTGGTACCGACAATAGAAGTATAGCACGACCGCACCGCCAATGATGCCCCCATAAATAGCAATTCCACCGTCCCAG
>NZ_CAKPXS010000025.1 GCF_934202235.1 uncultured Limosilactobacillus sp.
TTTTGTATGCAAAAATCCCATTAATAGATTACCACTTGGATAATCCATCAACAGGATTTAGTGTAGAGCCCAAAAAACTGGGTTTCCTTGCGGAGGCCCAGTTTTTTTGTTACTTACTTCAGCAATGGGACCGGCAAAAGCATCCGGCTAGTCACCAAGTAAAGGTACTGGTGAGTGACCCGGACCGGCTGCCCATTAACCAGTTGTTCTCCGCTACCCGCCGTCATTTTATTCAGCGCGTCGGCGTAGAGGGTTAGCTGGCCGGCATAGTGGTCTAACATCCGTTGTTCAAATCGTTCCTGACTTTCACCGCGGCGGCGCAAGTCAGTCTTGTAGTCGAACAAGGTAATTCCGTCTTCTCGGTACTGCAGACCGTCAATAATCCCGTGAACCAGGATTGTCCCGTCTCCCGAAGAAAGTTCACTGTTGAGTTCAGCAGCCGGAATAATCATGCTAAACGGTTGCTCGCGGTGAACCGTTGACGGGTCGGCAAGCAGTGTTTGGCCAACCGCTGTTTGGTAGAAGGCCGCAATGCCCTCACGATCGATCGCCGCGGCCACTTCCTGGCTAGGGATGAGCCCCTGCTCGACGAGACGGTTAATTTCGTTGTCGACCGTCGCCACCGTCACTGGCGGCTCAAGTGGGAGCTTTTGGAAGACCAGGTGCGTCGCCGTTCCCACCAGTGTCCGTGGTGCTTTCTGGTGTGTTTTCTGGGCAAAACGCGGTGTCGATAACGTTTCAACATCTTGCCAGTTATCCTTCGCCTTCGACTTATCGAAAGTAATCTGCCCCATCTCCAGGTCGTCGGGGTCGGTGCTGACCATCCCCCGAATCAAGGACACGGACTGGAAGGCCGTCGCTACCGTTGCCGCCTGGTGACCGTACCGGAAACTCAGGACGTCATTTAACCATTGCCGTTCTTTATCCTTCAATGGCCGATCCTGCTGCTGGTCCTGGCTATCTGCTCCCACTACCGGCCGCAGTTTGGCCAGTTGATCATTGACCGTGGTCTGATCGTACTCATTAACCTCAAAGTCCGGCGCCTTCGCCAGCCGATGGACATCTGATGATAATTGCTGGTCAAACAAGCCATTGTCAAATGCTCCGTAACGAGTCAAGCCCATTAATATCCAGCTGAGGTAGGATGACGCATTCAGCCGAAGAGACAGTGGCAAGATCTGTCGCTGGACAGTTGCTGCGTCCTCAACCTGCCGCAGATACTGCTTTATCGTCCGCTGCTGGTGGTCATTGACCGAGCCGGTAATGATCAACCGCTGTTCCGCACGCGTCAAGGCCACGTACAGAATTCGGAGGTCTTCGGCCCGGGCAGCCAATTTGGCCTGGTCAGCAATCAGTTGCCGCTGCGGCAATTTGTAACGGACTTGAAACCCGCTGAGTAACTCATTAGCCGTCATTTGCTTCGTTGGCTGGTCATTGGCTACTGGGCGCTGGTCGACGACCGCAATCCCGATCCCGGCATCAGCATCAATCGTCACACTCGACGTCTGGTTTTTAAACTGGTGTCCCGTGTCTGCCAGAAAGACAACCGGGAATTCCAGTCCCTTGCTACCGTGGATGGTCATCACACTCACCGAATTGCCGGCAGCCTGCCGTGACGCCTGACCAATATCCTTATCATGCTTTTGCAGCTGGTGGATAAAGCGGACAAATTGGTAGACACCCTGGTAACCCCGTTGTTCGTAGTCATCGGCTCGCTGGTAGAGGGCGTGAAGGTTGGCTTGCCGTTGCTCACCACCAGGCATAGCCCCAGCGTAGTCGAGATAGCCGGTGTCCTGGTAAATTGTCCAAATCAGCTTCACCAGCGACTGACGTTGCGATAATTGCCGCCACTTAGACAAACTATCTAAGAAAGTCCGGACCTTGTCGTTAAGCTCAGCCACGTCAATTTCTGCTTGTTTGGCCGATAGTTCAATGTGCCGATTTTGGTTTAACCGGTAGTTAATCAGTGCCTGGTAGTAAGGGACGTTTCGGTTAACCAGCCGTAGATAGGCCATTTCTGGTTCGGTCATTCCCACCAGCGGTGAACGTAAGACGGCCACAAGGGGGATGTCCTGGTAGGGATTGTCTAACAGGCTGAGCAAGTCGAGCATTAAGCGAACTTCGGTGGAGGCAAAGAAGTTATTAACATCCTGCACCGTCACCGGAATATCTTCGAGCCCGAATTGCTCAACGATGGCATTATTAATCCCCTTCGTCCGCGACAAGATGGCAATATCCCGGTAGTCAATCGACCGCTGCTTACCAGTTTCTTGGTCAGCTAGCTTCCCATTGGCAACCAGCTGCTTAATCCGCATGGCAATCATCCTGACCTCACCGGTTATTTTATCGGCTTCGATTGCGTCCTGACTTGCTGGCTGATGATTAGCCGAATAAAGCATCATTTCTACCGGACAATCATCTGCTTTCTTATACCATTCGGCACCAAATTTCAGTTGGGCCGTCTGGTCATAGTCGACATCACCCAGTCGTTCATCCATTAACTGCTGGAACAGGCAGTTAATAAAGGACAAAATATTGGCGCGAGAACGGTAGTTGGTAGCTAGTGGGATACTAATTCCCCGTTCCGGGTTTGCCGCAAAGTCATGGTTCCGGTTACGAAAAATAGTCGGGTCGGCCTGCCGAAAACGGTAAATGGCCTGTTTAACATCCCCCACCATAAAGAGGTGGTTGTAGCCCGGGTTTTTTAGCCGGTTCAAGATGGCATCCTGCAGCTTGTTCGTATCCTGGTATTCATCGACCATGATCTCACGGTAACGAAAACGCAGTTCTTCCTGTGCCCGTCGCCCCTCTGGGCTGTCGACCGTTAAAATCTGGTAAGCAAAGTGCTCCAGGTCGGCAAAGTCTAGCAGGTGGCGGTCCCGTTTAATCTCCTGGTAGCGGTCACTGAACTTTTTAACAACTTCTGCTAGCTTCCCGACGAGCCGCGCGGCAATGGCCGAGAAGTGGCCAACCTGTTTGCGGCTCAGGGCAAAATAGTCATTCCACCGTTGGACCTGTTTCTTCACCTCGTCCCGCTGCGGCTTGAGTTGCTCATAGCGTTTTCGCTTGTCTGACCCCTTCTTCAGCCCCTTCGTCCTGGCCCGGGGGAAGGAGTGAGCCAACAATTCCTTGATTGTCTCCCACTGTCCTTCTTGAACGGCTGCTTGAATGTTTTCCAAGTTTTGCTGGTCATTAGCCAGCTGGTCGGCAAAAGCCCCCAGCTGGTCTTCTTCCGCCTGCTGAGCCAGGTCACCCATTACCTTCACGGCAGTAGTCAATTCCTGAAGCATCGCCGGTTTCAGCTGGCTTTGAAAGAACGACCAGCTATCAGCATCGTCGCCGGCAAGTTGGTAATTATCTGCTAGTGATGCCAACCACTGCCGCGGGTCAGGCTTTGCCAGCGCCTCGTCATAGAGGTCGTGAACCACGTCATACAGCTGGTCGTCACTGCGGTCACCGGCAAAATTAGCTACCAAGCGGTCAAAGTAACGCTGGTCGGCGTCTTTTTCCGCTTCGTCTTGAATGTATTCTTGTTCGCGAACATCATCCCAGGCCTGATTTTGCAACAGCGTTTTTTCTGTTTCATCACTCATCAGGCGGTACTGGGGGTCAAGGTTGATCACGTAGTAATAACGGTGAATAATTTCCTGGCAAAAGGCGTCAATCGTACTGATATCCGCCATTGCCACCCGCTCAGCCTGACTTTGCAACCGGCTATTCTGACTGTTAACCAGGGCCCGCTGAATCTTGACCCGCATATTCTTGGCAGCATCCTTGGTGAAGGTCATCAGCAGGAAGTTATCAATATCAAGACTGGGATCCTCGTCCAACAACCGCAGGACCCGTTCAACAAGGACCGTGGTCTTACCCGAACCGGCGGAAGCGGGTACTAAGATATCCTGGTCACGCGTGGTAATGACCTTTTGTTGTTGCTCGTTATAGCTCATTTCTCGTCTTCCCCCTTGAGCTGGTTTCTGAGTTGCTCCTTGTCTGTTTCCAGTGACCTGTAAAGGCGTTGGTCAAGGACGTTATCAAAGCGGAAAATATCTGCGTAGGCCGAGTGGTCAAGACCCGTTTCCTGTTTGCCCCCACTGATTTTGCGGTACGGCTGAAGTGCCACGTTGCCGTCCAAAATCTGCCCTGCTGCGTCCACTAATAACTGTTTGTTGATGGCCAATAAGCGTTCAAATTCGGCAGGTGACGCCAAGATTGACCCACTCAGTTCCCGGGCACCTTTTTTTGTCACGGCAAACCCAAAAAAGTTGTAATTACCGTGAAGACGTTCAACCACTTCCTCCTGGTTGTCAGTTATCCCGTGGAACTGATAATTTTTGGCATTAGCTAATTCACTGGTCTTAAACGGATAATCAAACCGGACCCGGTGGAGGTGCAAGTAGTTTGCCCCTACAATTTGCGGATGAACTGCCTGGGGATCTAACTTTGTCAACTGCCCCTTCAGCGCGTTAAGGTAGGCCAAGATTTGCAGGTCAATCCCGCCTAGCGCATTAGCAAGGTCAAAGGGGTGGTTTCCTGACTTATAGTCGACGACCATAAACTGGTCGCGGCTTGCCGGCTGACCACTAAGATGGGCCAGCTTATCAATCCGGTCAATCCGCCCCCGGACGACCAGTTTCCGGTCCAGATGAGTATTTTCGACCACCAGCGGTGATAATGGTTCGTCAAGCGGCTGGAGGCCCACTGTCGCATCTTCATCCCGTTCAACCCCAGAACCAAATGGCTGTTCCGTCACAAAGGGGATGGCCGCCATATTGCTAGCTTGCATCTTGAGTACCTGGGCCATCGTCGCCACGACTCCTTCCATTTGTTTCAGCTGGAAGCGGAAACGGGCATAACGTTCGGCATAACGTTTCAAGTCGGGTTGCTGGTCAATCGCAAATGATGAAGATTTCCTTGCCAGGGCGGCCAGCTCAGCATCATCCAGGACCGTCAAGTCCTTATCCGGCACTAGGTGCAGCAGTTCCGCCAAACCATCGTGGAAGAACGTCCCGGTGTTGCTAGGTTTGATTTCCAACTGGTCGCGCTCTTTCAACCCTAAGCCGTACTGTAAAAAGTACTGGTAAGGGTTGCGGTAGTAAGTCTGCAAACCTGAAATTGAGGAACGTAAGATCCGCGTTTTCGGCGAATTTTGGTCCGCCACTGTGTACAAGGCGGTTGCTAGCGCCGGTGCTAGTTTAGTTGTCTGGTTACGGTAGTAGAGCCCTGAACGCAAGTGGTTTAATTCCTCGGCCCACTGAGTGTCAGTTTCCTGGTTACTCAGGGCGCCATAAACTTCGGACCAGGCAGTCCCCAGCAAGTTCCGCTCCTCACCCTCGCTCTGCCGTTCACGGCGCTGAGCAACGGTCTGCTGATTTTCCTTGGCCTGTCGCAAAACCCGCAGGAGCGGACCAACGGTCGATTGAACCGTCCCCACTAAGGCCCACACCTGCTTGAAGGAAGCGTGACTGTCCGGTAACAGTGGTTGCTGGTCAGCCAACTGGTTATTGACCTCATCCCACATCCCAAAATGCTTCGCCACCACTACCATATATGGCGACATTGAAAGACCGTTGCTGTCATCAGCACTATCAATGAGGGGCGCAGACAAAATCAATTTCTCCGTTCCCATCATCATTGAGAGGTAGGCCAAGAACGGCTCATTTTTCATCCGCGAGGAGGCACTGGCAGGCAAGTAACAGTCGTGACCGACCTGCTCATTGATCCGTTCGATTTCGGCATCGTTAAGTAAACCACTAGACTTCTTTGTTTCCGGCATAACATCGTCGGTCGCACCAATCACAAAGACAACCTTCCGGTGGTTATCCTGGACAATTCCGCTTTCCGAAATGAGAACCCGGTCTAAGGTGGACGGAATTTGTGAATAGGTAGCAGCCTGCATCCCATTATTTAAAACATCACTAAATTCCTGAGGGGTCAGCTTAGTTTCATCCCCCAGTAAGTCAACAAACTGGTCAAGGAGGCTGCATAGTTCTTGCCATACCTGCTGTGATTGGCGGGCACCTGCTAAGTCATGGCCAGCCATTTGCCGAGCCCACCGTTGCAGTTGGGTAGTGACACCAGCTTGCGTGGTCAAAAACTCGTACAGCAATGTTGCGTACTGCCGTCCCGTAATCGGTTGTGGCTGTTGGCTACCGTTTGATCGTGACCCAGAAAGGTGGTTGACGATTGGTACCAGAACTTGCTGAACATAGTTCTTCACCCGGTTAATCGCCGCCGTTTGCCGGTCAAGCATCCGCTGATAAGCAGCGGACGCCACCCGCTCACCGCTAAAGTTGGCCTGCCACTTCTTCTCACTGAGCCAATCACTTTCGTTAATCCCGTACTTCAAGCACCAGTTTTCGGTCACAAAGATATCATCCATGAACCGTGCAGCCAGCTTGTTTTGGACCCTCGCGACAGCTTTTTGCCGTTCTTTACCAGTCAAACCACCGTCAACGTTATCCGGCGAAAGCGTTTCTCCATTATCCAGGGTCATTTTTGAAGGAACCAACAGGCCTGTTTTGAGGATTGACATTACCGTTTCGGTCTGAAAACCAACCTTAACTAACTGGAAAAGTTGGTGGATGAGGATGACCAAGGGGTGGTTGACCATTTGTTTTTCGTGGTCGTTAAAAACCGGAACATCCTGCTGAGCAAAGAGCGGTTCAATGACATTCGCGTAGTTCGCCAGATGACGGGTGAGAACCAGGATGTCACGGTAACGGTACTCACCACTCGCCACCAGTTGCCGGATCTTAGTAACCACTTTTTTTAATTCTGATTGCCGGTCCGCTGCCGTGAAACATTCGATGGTCTTAGACTCTTTCTGCTTAACGGATTCGATTGCCGTGTAACGGGACGCTGCCATCATTGCGCGTTCAACTTTCCGCAGGTCGTCGTTGACTCGCGGTTGGGTTGCCCGTAAGTCTGCCCGGACTTCTACCCGGTCATCCTGCGCGGCAAACCGCCATAACCGTGCGTATTGCCGTCCAGCAGTGTAAAAAAGACCGCTTTCCGCCGGCAAGTTTTGCCGCCGGTACGCCCGGTCGAGGATCAGCGAAACTGTCGTGCTAGCACCGTTCACGATCATCGCCTTCACCACGGCTAATTCTGCGGCGGTAAACTGGGTAAAGCGGTCAAAATAAAAGTGGCAATCTGTAAAGTCGTGCCGGTCAAGTTCGTCAATCAGCTGCTGGTATTCGTCAGCAATAGAAGAGTACTGCTGGGTCTCCTGCCCGTACCACTGCTCAACATCAGCCAAGATCCGGAGCCGTTCGACCCAGCTCTGCCCCTGCTGGTTTTCCGGTGCCCGATCAGCAATTTTTCGGAGGTCATCAGGAGTGATTTGGGACGACAATAGCTGGCTGACCTGACTCGTTAGATGGGCAATAAACCCACCATGGTCCACCTCACTGGCGTACATCCCCATTTCCGCTTGGTGCTGCTTAGCAATACTAGTCATCAGCATATTAGCGCCGACGGTAGACAGCGATTGCGTTTGATAGGTTCCTGTATCCCGTAATAAATACCAGGCCAGTCGACTTAAGGAGAGGACCTGCACCTGGGATTGAGCGTAAGTTCCGGTCACTCCCTGCTGTTTTTGAAGATCCTCGAGGACACTCACCTCACTGGCAAATTTGATGTGATTTGGCACAATGTAGAAAAAACGGTCATGTGGCCGCTCAGCAATCTCTTCTGCTAAGCGGTTAACTAATATTTGCTGGTGGTCCACCGCAGCGGTCCCCAGGACAAAATTTAAAGTACCCATGATGTCCTCCTCGTATTATTGCAATTAGTTGTTATTTTACCATGTTACTTAACAACCCACGCCAACTAAAAAACTCGTTAGTCCTTCACAGACTGACGAGTAGATGATTTAAATTGTTTCACATGAAACACCCTATGGACGAATGTCATGTTCAAGGTCAAAGTTATATGAAATTAGTCCGTAGATCAGCCATCCAACAAAGATGACAACCATTCCCCAGAAGATGGTCGACATCCCGCACTGGGTGATGGTGTAGATAGTGTAGAGCTGGGTAAAGATCATTACCACGATGTTAATTCCCCGTGTCCGCTTATTCGTTATGCGGGCCCGCCGCTGCATAACGTCCAGCGAGGCCATCGATAAGAGGTAAGGGATGCAGTTCGTAAAGACGGAGATATTAACAATTTCCAGATACTGTTTTTCCAAACTCGGGCTCGCCGTTTGAATTGCCAAAAAAGTTTGGATTACCGTTAAGATTAACAACCCGGGCACAGCAACATCGCGGCGGTTGACGTAGGAGAAAATTTTCGGGAAGTAACCCTTTTCCGACGAAGAACGGAAAACTTCCGCCAAGGTAAACTGCCAAGTGACCAGGGAACCAAAACAGGCCATCACCATGACCACCATCACGATCCGGCCCACGACCGGGGTAAAGAGCGTCGCAAAAACAAGGCCGAATGGCGAATCCGTCTTAACCAATGTCGATGCCGGTAAAATTCCCTGGACAACAACACTCGACATAACGTAGAACACGGCCACAATCCCGGTTCCCAGGGTTACCGCAATCGGCACGTTTTTCCGCGGGTTATCAACCTTCCCCATGTTCGCACAAGCAGATTCCAACCCGAGAAAGGCCCAGAGAGTAATGGCCACGGACTTGTTCATCCCCGTCATCAATGAATAGTGATGAGGGTTCCATGAACCGATGTAAACGGACGGTCGGAACCAGTGCCAGCCAAAGGTAATCAAGAACAGCAACGGTAAGATGACTCCCAACGCTGCCAGAGTGGAAATATGAACAGTCAACCGTTCATCAATAATATTAAGGAAAGAGGCTAACCATAAGGTGGCGGTAGTGACTAAAGCCATCCCCATCGAGTCCAATTTCCAACCCATAAAGCCCGCAAAATAACCGGTACAAGACACCGCCAGGGCCACATCAGAAATCAGTTCGGAAATAGCGTAGGTATAATCGGCAAGAAAAGCACCCGCCCGACCAAAGACGTACTCTGCATAACCGCCCATCCCGTCGTTTCGTTCACTATATGAACCAGCACGGGCAAAGCCAAAAGCAAGCATCACTGCCCCGCAGGTCGTGATGGCCCAGGCCATGATCGAGAGGTTACCAACAGTCGCTAGGTTCGACGGAAGCAGAATCGTTCCGGAACCCATCATATTGACAATAGTGATGCGCGTTAACGCCCAAACACTAATTTTCTTTTGCTGCATGACATCATAACACTCCTTCTACATTTAATTAAAAGACCCTTTTGATGAGATGTAAAGCGTTTTCTGAGAGTCAAACGGGCTTGATTAATCGATTAATAAATTAAAGTTACAGAATTGGTGAGAACAGCCGCGAAAACCGTTGCTTAAATTTCAACCAGCGTGGCTGTTGGGTAAACATCGCCGGCGTGATAACGTGACAGTTACGAATATCGTCAACAAAGATCTTTTCCAAGTGGTCAACCAGCCAGTGATCGTAAATGAAACAGTTAATTTCGAAGTTGAGCTTGAAGCTCCGAAAGTCCATGTTAGCCGACCCGACCGAGCCCATCTTGCCATCGATTACCATTGTCTTGGCATGGATAAAACCATTCATGTAGTAATAGATGGTGACCCCTTCATCGGCCAGGTAATTAGCATAGTACTGGGTAGCCCGGTACACAAAGGGATGGTCAGGCTTGCACGGTACCATGATCCGGACATCAATGCCCGAATGCGCCGCGATTTTGAGGGCATCCAGGACACTGTCGTCCGGAATCAGGTAGGGCGTTTGAATCCAAATGTGGTCCTGGGCGGCGTTAATCAACCGTAAGTACCCCAGCTTGATCTGCTGGAGACGGGAATCGGGACCACTAGAAACCACTTGCAAGGCCGTATGACCCTCGGCAGCAGGAACGTCAATCTCGGGGAAGTATGGTTTGTAGTGTTCAATCCGTTCATTGCGGGTGCTGGCAGAAGCGTTCCAGTCACGGACAAACCGCTGCTGCAGTGAGTAAACCGCACCGCCGACAATTCGCAGGTGGGTATCTCGCCAGTAGCCAAACTTCGCGACCCTTCCCAGGTACTGGTCACCCACGTTAAAGCCGCCAACATAGCCCAGCTGGCCATCAATCACTACAATCTTCCGGTGGTCACGGTAATTTAGCCGAAAGTCAAAGAGGTTGCTCTTCGTCGTCAAGAACGGCTCTGCCTGGCCCCCATTTTCCCGCAGGTGGTCGTAGAAGCTTGGCTTAACGCCCATCGACCCCCACGAATCGTAAAGGACCCGGACCTCGACCCCCTCAGCCGCTTTTTGCTCCAGGATCGTTCGCAATTGGTTCCCGATCCGGTCATTATAAATCGTGTAGAATTCGATATGAATGCTGTGTTTGGCCGCCGCAATATCGTCCAGCATCTTCTTAAACAACTGGTGCCCGTCGGTAAAAACATCGACGTGATTGTGCTGAGTAACGAAGGAATCATCGATACTTTGGAAGAGCATGATCGTCCGCCGGTAAACCCGCATCGTGTTCTCTTCCGGCCGCCGCATCCGCTGAAACCTTTTTTTCTGGGCGTCCAGGGCCTCGCTTAACTCTAACTGGGTTTCTGTCTTGATCCGCCCCATCTTCTTAGCCGGCAATTTTCGTCCTAAGAAGGCATAAATGATAAAGCCGGCGACCGGTAAGAAGGTCAGCACAAGCAGCCAGGCCCACGTTGCGGCAATGTCTCTTTTTTCCCGGAATACCGTAATGAAGGCAATTACCGTGTTAATGATGATAATTGCCAAAAGTATCCATTTAATAATGTCCCACGTCAGCATTGCCGAAGAGCCCCCTTTTTTCCACTCCCTGCTATTTTAACGCAATGCTTTTCAGTAACCAATAGTCAATCATTTCAGCTATAATATAAAAAATTACGAGGAGTTGAGGAAATGATCAATTTTCTACCACTGGGCATCGGCCAAGTCCGTTTATTCCATATGTTGTTCAACCGTAACCCGATTGCCGCAATCATTGTTTTAGTGGTAATCGTCCTCTTTGCCATTTATTACAATAATCATCGCTAACACAAAAAAGCCACCGGCGAAATTCGCCAGTGGCTTTCCTTTTTACTCAACTTACTGCTTAGCTGTAGCATCCTGATCGTCATCGGCAGGACGTTCACTAATAACTAGTTGACCGTCCTTCATCGTTGCCTGCAAGTGCTTGACGTCCAGGTGGTCAAGGTAGTAATCAGTGACCTTGTCCCTGATTTGTTGTTCAATCACCCGCCGTAATGGACGAGCACCCATCGCCTTGTCGTAACCCTTGTCAATCAGGTAGTCCTTGGCGTCTTCGGAAACGGTAACGTCCATTCCCTTCTTCGCCAGGGTCTTGTTGACGTTGGTTAACATCAGGTTGACGATCTTCTTCAGGTCGTCCTTAGTCAAACTGTGGAATTCAACAATCGCGTTGAAGCGGTTGAGGAATTCTGGCCGGAAGTATGGCGTCAACTTCTTGATCAAGTCAGTTTCATTTGCGCTGGCCTTCAAGTCGGCATCGTTACTGAAGCCGGCGTTGGAGGTGGCAATAATGATCGTGTTCTTGAAGTCAACGGTGTTTCCCTGACCATCAGTCAGACGCCCGTCATCAAGTACCTGCAGCAGCAGGGTAATTACTTGTGGGTCGGCCTTTTCAATTTCGTCAAGCAGGACAATGGAGTACGGGTGGCGACGAACCTTTTCAGTCAAGGTATTGCCGTTATCTTCGTAACCAACGTACCCGGCCGAAGCCCCGATCAGCTTGGAAACAGCTGTCCGGTCAGAGTATTCGGACATATCGAGACGGATGATGTCGTCTTCACTCCCGAACATATCCAAAGCCAGCTGCTTTGCCAGTTCCGTCTTCCCGACACCAGTCGGACCGACGAACAGGAAGCTGCCAATTGGCCGGTCGCCTTCATCAAAGCCGGCACGGTTACGCCGAATGGCCCGGGCAACAGCTTCGACGGCTTCGTCTTGGCCAATCACCTTGCCTTCCAGCCGCTTTGCCAGGCCCTTCAACCGTTCAATGTCGCTTGCGCCCATCTTGGAAACTGGAATCCCGGTCTGCCGTTCAACGGCCTGGGCGACGTCGTTTGGCGTTGCCGTGACCTTGTCGGCCGTCGAACTGTCCTTCAGTTCCTTCTTCAGGTCAGCGACCTGGTCCTTGGCCTTTTGGGCCGCCTGGTAGTCTTCCTTCTTGACGGCTTCTTGCTGCTGTTTTTCAGTCTTCTTGATTTCGGCCTCAATTTCCTTCGCATTCTTGACCGGGTGCTTAGAAGCGAGGTGAGCGGCCGTCATGTCGACCAGGTCGATTGCCTTGTCCGGCAAACTCCGCTGCGGCATGTACTGAACAGAGTAGTCAATTGCCGCCTTCAATACATCATCAGGCAGGACAACGTTGTGGTGCTTTTCGTACAGCTTCCGTAACCCCTGCAGAATCTTAAACGTGTCTTCTTTGCTTGGGGCGTTAACCGTTACCCGGTTGAACCGCCGCGACAACGCAGCATCCTTCATAATGGTATTACGGTATTCGTCCTGCGTCGTTGCCCCGATGATTGTGATTTCACCACGGGATAGTGCTGGCTTCAAAATATCAGCCATCCCCTTGGAACCACTGTTATCACCAGTGCTACCGGCTCCGAGAATTTGGTGGATTTCGTCGAAGAAGAGAATGACGTTCCCGCGCTTCTTAACTTCTTCGATCAGCTTCTGCATATTTTCTTCGAAGCTGCCCCGGTACTGGGTACCCGCTTCCAGACTGGAAATATCAATGCTGATAATCTGCTTATTTTTAATGGAAGCAGGGACATCACCACTGATAATCGCCTGTGCCAGACCTTCAACAACAGCAGTCTTCCCAACACCAGCATCACCAACCAGAACTGGGTTATTCTTCGTCCGCCGTGATAAAATCTCGGCAGTTTCCTGAATTTCCTTGTTCCGTCCGATCACCGGGTCGAGCTTGCCGTCCTTTGCTTCCTGCGTCAAGTTACGACCAAGTTTTTCCAAAATCCCCTGGGGCTTTTGGCCTTGTTTTCCAGCTGCGGCGGGCTGCTGAGCACCTGCACCAGGCAAACGGCCTGTCCGCCGATACTGTGCAAATTCTTCAGGCGTTACTTCACGACCATTAATTAGGTAACGACGGTTTTCTGAATTCATGCCGTTCATCCCGCCCATCAGCTGGTTGAACAGGTCATCCATGCCACCGTCAAATGGATCTACTGGATTTTGTGCCATAAGAACAGTCCCCCTTAATTTGATTTCATTTTCTAAACTGACTTAATGCAACACAACGGTGCCAAAAACTGACACCGCCGCATTCCACTATCATTCGTCGTCATCAATCAGGTAGTGCGTTTCTAGCTCCTTCAGCACTTCCCACATATGCAGATGCTGCGTCTGGGCCAGTGCGTCCAGGTCGCGTAAATTAAGCGGCGTTGCACTTGATTGATCCTTATTAAACGACTTATGCAAGGTGGTGTAACCATATCCGGACTGCTTAGAGACCTGATAAATGGTCAAGTGATTAGCACTCAAATAGCGCTTAATGTTAATCCGCATGATGTTCACTTCCCTTACGCTTTTAATTATAACACATTTTTGCTATAGCACAAGTGTCAACTAGCACAAATGTAAAATGTTTTGCTACTAAAAAAGCCGGTCACGCTAAAAGCTGACTGGCTGCTATTATTTAGTTAAAAATATTTCTTAGTCATGGTCCGCTAGCCAACGGTTGAGTAACCGCTGATACTTAGCTGGCTGCTCCGCAAAGACCATGTGTCGGGCCCCCGCAAATAATTCCCATTTAGCATTGGGCAAGGCATCTGCCATCGTTTTCGCTACCAGGGGGGTGCAAAGGTCGTCCGTCCCGTCGATTACCAAGGCGGGCGTTGTCACACTGGCCAACTGGCTAGTGTATTCATAGTCTCGCAGGTTACCCAGCGGAGTGTATTCATTTGGCCCCCACGCAGTCTGGTAAGCTACTTGACCACCCACCTTAGGCCGTCTTAACGGTTCGGGCGACTGCGCGGTTGGCTGAGCGCTAGCGTGGCGGACCATAAAGTGCTCGTTGGCCCGTTGGTAGGCCTCACCAGAATAGTTGCCACTTACCTCTGCCTGACGAATTGCTTCCTGGTCAGTCGGTGAAAGGTAAGAAATCCAGCGGTGTTGTTCGGCCGCCCATAGTTGTGCTGAGGAAAGGGTGCTGGATAAAATCAGGCTGCTAAGCCCCGTGGGATGGTAGTCACAGCAATAAATAATCGCTAGCATTCCGCCCCATGACTGCCCCAGAAGGTGGACCTGGTCCAAGTGCAAGTAATCCCGCAAGGCCGCTAGCTCAGCCACCCAGGTAGCGGCACAATAAAGTGCTGGCTGGTCATCGGGTTGCGATGACTTCCCGCACCCCAGCTGGTCATACATGACTAACTGGCGACCACTAGTTGCTGCCAAACCATCAAGTAATTCAAAGTAGTTATGGCTAGACCCCGGACCACCATGCAGCAGTAGCAGCGGCGGTAAGCTGCTGGGCTCACCGACAATCCGGTAGTAGGTTTTAAACTGACCAAAGGGCATCCACCCTTCCTCAACGCGAATACTCATGTTTGTTTCTCCTTTTTTCAACGCCTATACTAAGAGCGGAGGTGTATCATGGATCAATTCAACCGCTTTTTTTCTGGCCGGCCGACGACCACTATTGCTCAAGACTTGCTCGGCCACGAACTAGTTTATCAGGGCCCGCAGGGAACACTCAGCGGCATCATTGTCGAAACTGAAGCCTACCTCGGCATCGACGACTCCGCTTCCCATGCGTTTGGCAACCGCCACACCAACTACACAGCCTCACTGTATGGTAACCCCGGCGACCTCTACATTTACCAAATTCGTGGAATGGTCTGCTGTGACATTGTGGCTCAAGCAGCTGGTGAGCCCCAGGGAATCTTAATTCGTGGCCTGGAGCCGTGGCAGGGGGTGCAGCAAATGGCGACTAACCGTAAAACTACGGGGCCCAACGTCAGTAACGGGCCAGCCAAACTCATGGCAGCCCTTGGAATTAGTGATCGCCAGCTTGATGGGTTGGCCATGAGTGCCGCCCCGCTTCAAATCAACTTGACCGCGATCAAAACACCGTTAAAGGTGGATGCGGGCCCACGAATTGGTGTCAACCCTTCCGGAAAGGATGCCCAGCGACCACTCCGCTTTACAGTCCATGGCAATCCCTACGTTTCTCATACCAAACGGCGGGATGACCGTGCTGACCACGGCTGGACTACTTATGATAGGGCAACCCATTGATAATCGTCATTGCCCGGTAAACCTGTTCTGATAAGACCAGCCGCATCAGCTGGTGCGGCATGGTAAACCGTCCAAAAGAAACTGTCGCGTTGGCCCGTTTGAGAACCGCTGGCGACAAACCTAGTGATCCGCCAATCACAAAGGTAATATCGCTGTGTCCGTACACCGTCAGTTGGTTAATTTCTTTCGCAAATTCTTCTGAACTATATTCTTTGCCCTTAATTGCAAGAGCGTAAACATACTCCCGATCACTGATCTTGTTGAGGATTCGTTCACCCTCCTTGGCCATCACTTCATCCATCTCGGCCTGGCTCAGTGACTCGGGAGCTTTTTCGTCTTTTACTTCGACAATCTTAAACTTGCAAAAGCGGCTCAGCCGCTTTGCGTACTCCGCAATCCCGTTGCGAAAGTACTTTTCTTTGACTCGCCCAACACCAATAATTTTAATATTCATCTTAACCTCCACAAGTTTTCCACAGAGTTATCCACAGGAGACGAGACTTATCCACTTTTCCTTAATTGTTCGTTAAGGAACCACCTTTTTCTTTTCCTGTGGACAAGTCGACTTATCCACACTTTTTCACAGAAACAGCCGTTCGTCTTCGTAGCCGCCAAGCCGCGTCACACCGGGGTTTTCAGTTGATGACTAAAATAATCATCCACTTATCCACAGTTATCCACTGCAGCTGTGGATAAGTCGTCAGCTTCGCTAATCCGCATTCTAGCGCGCTTTTGCTAAAACAATAATCCACTAAAGTAATTTTCCACACAGTTATCCACAAGCGCTTCACAACGATCCACTTGCCTAGTGGATTGCATATTTGACAACTTAACCGAATAAGCGTTCTGGCGTGCTAGTTGTTTACTGAAACTTTACCACGAATGATCCCCGTAATTGTTCGTTAATTCAGGGATGGTTTTATTTTAACGCAGAACATCAACCAACAAAAATGGTCCCGGCAGAAACTTGCCGAGACCATTTTATTTATATGTTCGATCCTATCTGTTCATCTACTGTTGATTTTCAACACTCGCACTCGCCGTCTGCGTCAGCTTGATGGTTGACGTGTGTGGCTTCCCATCGCGGTAGTAGGTGACCTTCACATCCTGACCAACCTTGTAGCGGTAAAGAGCACTCTTGAGGTCCCCGGTGCTGTGAATCTTGCTATCGCCAAACTTAGTAATCACGTCGTACTTTTTCATCCCGGCGTTAGCCGCGTCGGAATCATCAGCAACGTTCATCACCACCACCCCGGTATTAACGGAGCTTGGTAACTTCAGAACGTTCTTTTGCGAATCACCAGTCACGTTACTGAGGTTGATCATACTGACACCTAGTGTTGGCCGCTGAACCTTGCCGTGCTTGATCAGCTGGTTGATTACCTGGACAACTTCATTGCTTGGAATGGCAAAGCCCATCCCTTCAACACTACTGCCCTCACCATTTGATGACAGCTTCATCGAATTAATCCCGATAACCTGCCCGGCCATGTTAATCAGTGGACCACCAGAGTTTCCGGAGTTAATTGCCGCGTCTGTCTGGATAACGTTAGTCGTCGTTGCGCTGCTGGAGTCAGCACTGGAATCGCCGCTAGAGACCTTCAGTGTCCGCTTCTTCGCCGAAATGATCCCCTTGGTGACGGTATTGGCATATTCGCTACCCATTGGCGACCCAATTGCTAAAACGTCCTGGCCGGCTGCAATGTCGTTAGAGTTCCCAAAGCTGGCCACCGACTTAATGTTCTTAGAACTGATCTTCAGAACTGCCAAGTCGGTCGTCGCGTCAGTCCCAACGATTGAAGCCTGCATCTTCTTCCCGTTACTGAGAATGACTTCCAGGGAATTAGAACCAGAGACAACGTGGTTATTAGTAACAACGTACGCTGAATCACCATCTTTTTTGTAAATAACCCCGGAACCTTCACTCGCCGTCTTTAACTTACCTGAGTTGGACTTGGTGGAGCTATCGGAGTCATCCCCGAAGACACTAAACAAACCGCTTGAGCTGTTCTGGACCCGCTGCTTATTGAGCACGCTGACCACTGAGTTTTTCACTGCGCCGTACGCGCGAGTCGACTGGTTACTCAGGTCAGCCTTGTTTTTATTGACAGACGTTCCGCCCGACTTATTTGACCCCTTTGGGACTGAGGTCACCGTATTTTGCTCATGATTTTGCCATGCATTAACGGCAAAGACACCAATCCCCCCGCCAATTAATCCGGCAAGTAGTCCGACCAGCACCACTTTTAACCAAAACTTGTGCTGGAATCCTTGATTATCCATGACCAATTCCTCCAATTAATTACTTTACGATATAACTAATTGTAAGTGGCAATTATGAAGTTTTAATGATTAAAAACCTATTATTTATACCGTTGTCAGTGGCGTCGCCGCTTCAGGTTCGGCATCTTTAAGCATAAAATCGTGGTCTACACCAAAATCATGTTGGGCCATCAAAGAGGCAACGGTCAGGTGAGCCAGCGAGCGGCAGTTGTTGTGCTGGCTCCGGTGCCCAAGGAGAATTTCGTTGGTTCGGTGCCCGACAACGCTCATTAAGGCGTTGGCCCCTTCCTCATTGGACAAGTGTCCATCGTCCCCGAGGATTCGCTGCTTAAGTGACCAGGTATACGGGCCTTCTTCCAGCATCCGGACGTCATGGTTACACTCCATTAAATAGGTATCAGCATCACGAATCGTTCCGGCAACGCGGTCCGAAACGTAACCTGTATCAGTCAAGACGCAAAAGGTCTGGTCATCATGGTGAACTTGATAAAATTGCGGCTCCGCGGCATCATGCGACACCGCAAAACTCTCAACCTGCAAGTCACCGAAATCCTTGACTTCTCCCGGTTCCAGAAGGTGTTTTTGCAGGGGATCAATCTTTCCCAGTCGCTTGCTCATTGCCGCCCAGGTACCCCGGTTCGCGTAAATGTCTAAACCGTACCGCCGTGCCAGAACACCCACGCCCTGACAGTGATCACTATGCTCATGGGTGACAAAGATAGCCTCAACATCTTTCAGCGACCGGCCAACACTGGCCAGCAGGTGTTCAACCTTCTTTCCACTTAAACCAGCATCAATCAGAATCCGGTGGTGAGGTGTTTCCAAGTAAGTCGAATTGCCAGTACTGCCACTGGCCAGCACGCTAAACTGAAATTTTTTATCACGCTGCATATCGTCCCACCTTAATTATTCTCCGTTGACGAACTGCTACTAGTCGATTGGCCACCGTTCTTCATCACCAGCCCAGTGAAGGCATTTACCTGACAGTGAATCTTCTTGCCCGTATTCTTGGCCTTGATGGACGCGGTCCACGTCGGAATGTACACGGCGTGATTGCCATTCGTTAACAGGCGGCTATAGCCAAAATCAACCCACTGAATCGTTGACCCGCTCGGGATTTCGTTGTGTTTATAAAGAGCGATAACCGCCTGCTTTTGGCTAATTGCTGTTTGCCGGGGGCGTAAAACCTCACCTGGTTTCAAAAAACTCTGGGTGTAGCCAACCACTTCGTGTCGGCCGTTCAACCGAAACCGGAGCAGTCCTGCAGGACCAAACAGCGGTTCGCCGGCCATTCTTTGCGTGTAAACAACCGTTTTACTAGTTGACAGGTGTGCATTGTACGTGTACTGACTTCCGTTAATGACCCACTTCGGATTTTGACAAAGTTTGTTCAGTTTCTTTTGCGGCTTTGCTTCGTCCACCCGGACTGGCTCATTAAAGCTGCTGGTAAAGTTACTCCCAACAACTCGTGGTGTTTGCCCCTTTAGCTGTCCCTGGCGAGACTGCAGCTCTCCGTTATCATCGGTCTTGGCAGCCGCAAGGTAGTATCCCATCCTGGTCTTACCTGAAAGCGAGCCCGTGGTAATTGAATCGTTCTTCATCTCTTTGAGAATAATTTGGCTAGTATTTTGCTGCTTGCCAATTGAAATAAACTTGGTGTTCATTAGCACAAATGATGCCAAGAAGATGTCCAGCAAGGCAAAGGCTGCTAAGAAAATCCACTGTATCTTTTTGAAGTTCATGGCAGACCCTCCTTACTTTAGCAATTCCTGGTAGTTAATCCAGTCACCTTGGTAGTCAACAAAGTACGTTGGCTTCAGGGTGACTGTCTTTTCATCGGCTTCCTGACTACTCCAATCGTAGCCTACCCGGATGCCGCTAATTTCCTTATACTTGCCACTTTGCCGCAATTCATTGACTACTGCCGATGTCGATGGCAGTTTAACTTTCTCGACGTTAGTTGGTACTGGTGTCTGCAGACTGTATAGGGAGTAGCGATACCGCTCCACCCCTTCGTAGTTTTCAGAAATCTTAACAGTCCCGTACCCACTCGGGCTGTAGACGGGGAATCCTTCAACGTAGGGAACATAGGTAATTGCCTGCTGTTTTTCGTTAAACTGGTCAAATCGCATTGAATCCATTACGACGCCCGTCTTCGTTAAACGCTGGTAAAGTGTGTTGTACAGTTGGGTAGTACTTAAATTATTATTTTTCCCCAGGTAGTTATCATAACTGACGATTTTGGAATCGTGGTTGTACGTCAACCGTTTGTTGGTTCCATTTTGGTAGACCGTCACGTTGCCCTTATTAGAAGTCGAAATATTATTACCGTTAGTATCATTCATCAAGTTATGCGTTACGTTGTCAATCTTTTGCGTTTCCACCCGGTAGGCGAAACACGGGAGGGTAATGCCACGCATATAGAAACTGTAAACTCGGTGGTCGATCACCCGCCGATCAACGTTGACCCGGTCACCACTCTTACTTGCCAGCAGCGACTTTATCTGCTGGTTGTGGTTTTGGGACAGGCGAACCCGATAAACCGCGAAGTTGCGGTCGTTTAGCAAGTAAGCCGTATTGCGGTTGTCTAACGGCAACACAATTCTCGTTACCCGGCCCATCCGCTTAGTGTTCAAGTCCTGGGAATAGACCTGGTTGAAGACGGCCGTTGGAACGGGAGAATAGTAGCTGAGCACCACCGTTTTTGGCATTCGTAACATATCGAGGTAGTGCTGCTGGTCATCGTGACTAACCCGTGTTGGGTTGCCAAAACGCCACTTACTAATAATATTGCGGCTCGTCAATACCAGGTTTTTCTTTTGGCCGTACAACATCTCAGCGCTACCATCACTGTTAACCCGGACGACTTCGGTTGGTAAGTAAATATCACCAATCGACTGCAGGTTAAACTGCTTGACGTTACCAGCATCACCACGGTTATGTGTGGCGTTGTTGTATGGTGCAACCCAGATAAAGAATGACAAAACGATACTGAAGATAACAACGATTGCTAAGAGCATTGATAACCAGCTATCCTTCAGTTTCCTGATCATCGTTCCATTCATCCCCTTCTTCATACGGAATATACGGTAGTGAGATATAGAATGTCGAGCCCTTGCCTTCGACACTGTCAACCCAGATGGAACCGCCCAGCATATTGACCACTTCTTTTGAAATAGCCAATCCCAAGCCGGTCCCACCCTGCTTTCTTGACCGGGCCTTGTCAACCCGGAAGAACCGGTCAAAGATATGACTCAAGTCCTTGCGAGGAATTCCCAGCCCCTGGTCACTAATACTCAAAATGACGTGACGGTGGGTTTCCACCAGCCGGGCAGTAATAACCCCGCCATCTGGTGAATACTTCACGGCATTGTTCATAATGTTGTCGATAACCTGAGTGAACTTATCGGCGTCAATCTCTACCCATAAATCCTTCTTCGCAATATGCCGGATGATGGTATAGCGTTTTTGAACCGTCCCATCATCTTCTTCTTTTTTGATAATCATGTCGAAACGGTCAAGGATGTAGTTGAAAAGTTCGTTAATATTGACGTACTCCAAGTCCAGCTTGGCCGTTCCTGAGTCCATTCGTGAAAGGTTCAGCAAGTCATTGATCATTCGGATCATCCGGTCAGTCTCATCCTGAACAACCTTCAGGAAGTGTGGAGCGACTTCCTGATCTTGCCAGACGCCGTCGGTCAGTGCCTCAACATAGCTCTTCACACTGGTTAGCGGTGTCCGCAGTTCGTGAGAAACGTTGGAAACGAATTCCTTACGTTCACGCTCCTCTTTTTGCTGACTGGTGACGTCGTGAAGGACACAAACCAGCCCACTGACGAAGCCAGACTCCCGCTGAATTGGTGAGAAGTAGGCATTTAAAATCAACCCGTCATTATTGTTCTGATCGCCCTTACTCATATCAATTAAGATGTGCTGCTGCTCGTCGACCAGCTGGCGGACACTATACTCGCTGCGGATGTTTAAAACATCGATGATTGATTGCCCAATCACGTCATCGTCATCATCGTAATTGAGCATCTGCAGAGCAGTCTGGTTAATAATTGTAATGTAGCCATTCCGGTTGGTGGCAATGACCCCGTCACTCATATGACCGAGGACGCTGTTTAGCCGCCGCCGCTCCGATTCGGAGGCTTCCTGGGATTCTTCCACTCGTACAGACAGGTTGTTAACGGCCCCTGCTAACTGACCTAATTCGTCATTGTCGGTGACCCGGACCTGACCAGAGAAATCTCCCCGGGCAATTCTCATAGTTTGCTGGCGCATTTCCTCAATGGGGGCGGTAATTTCCCGGGAAATAAGAATCGACAACCCAATTCCCAAGACAATTGCCAACAGCGCAGCCGAAACGTAGATCAGAGAAATATTGTTAACCGTCCGGTAGACCCCTTCAAGGTTAGCCCGCATATAAATGGCCCCGACCAGGTTATTACCATTAGTAGTAAAGAGGGGCACGACACTAACGTAGTAGCGGTTATTATTATCGTAAATGTTCTCCGTATGGGCACGACCATTTAAAAGGGTATTCTTGATCGCAGAGTCTTCGCTTCGCTGACCAACAATCCCCTGGTTATTTGCATTACTCGTCCCGCGAATTTCGGCCTTGGTATCCACGACCCGGATTTCACTAATATTGTTGTTGTTTACTTCCGACAAGATTTGTTGAATCCGGCGGTTGGCCTTATGAGTATTCGTGCGGTTCAACTGGGTGGCCAGTGAGTTGTTGACGTAAGAAGGGAGCGTAATCTGCTGTTTAAAATTGTTGAGGTTCTGTGTTTCCAGTTGACGCACAAAAACCGCCCCCACCAGTTCAAGCGTTAACAGGAGCATTAACGTCAAGACGAGGGCGATTTTAAAACGAATCGACTGGAAAAATTTAATTTTACTGTTCACAACTAATCAGTCCCCTAATCCTGATCAGGTTTTGCCAGGTAGTAGCCGACTCCCCGCCGGGTTACTAGCCACCGGGGATGGCTCGGGTTATCTTCAATTTTTTCCCGCAGGCGTCGAACTGTCACGTCGACTGTCCGGACGTCACCGTAGTAGTTGTAACCCCAAACTGTCTGCAGAAGGTTTTCGCGGTTGACAACCTGACCGAGGTGCTTGGCAAGATAAGACAGCAATTCAAATTCCCGGTGAGTCAGGTTGATGTTCTCACCACGCTTAGTGACGGTGTAGGCATCCGGGTGGATTGTCAATTCACCGACTTCGATATCCTTGTTGCCATTCTCATCAGCACTGGCCTTTAAGTTAACACTCTGCCGACGCAGGTTAGCCTTCACCCGTGCAACCAATTCACGGTTGGAAAACGGCTTGGTTACGTAATCGTCAGCGCCGAGCTCTAGTCCCAGAACCTTGTCTAATTCGGAGTCCTTTGCCGTCACCATGATAATCGGGGTGTGGTGTTTTGCCCGCACCCGCTTGGCGACTTCAAGACCGTCGATCTTTGGCAGCATCAAGTCCAGAATAATCAGGTCAGGCGATTCACTTTCGACCTTCTCAAGTGCCTCTTCACCGTCATAAGCAACGACAACCTCGTAGCCTTCCTTTTCCATATTGAACTTAATGATATCTGAAATTGGCTTTTCATCATCAACAACCAAAATCTTCTTAGCCATGTTCCAGTCCCTCCATTACTTGGGTTTTAATGGCACGCCATTAGACTTTCAGCGTTCTTAGTTAACGGGTCTATTATATCACAACCGTGAAATTGCTTTTCCATTCACCACTCCTCGCCAGTTGCTAATCATTTTGTCATTAATTGAAAAAAAAGGGTTGCTTTTCTCACAGTTAATTGATATTATATTGGGTGTTGAGTTATGGGCAGTTAGCTCAGCTGGCAGAGCAACGGACTCTTAATCCGTGGGTCCAGGGTTCGATCCCCTGACTGCCCATCAGAGGTTTACAGGCCACCATTTTGGTGGTCTTTTTTTTCTCCTTGATCGTGACCTAACGTCATTATGTATGATAACACTATCTACAAGGGAGGAATGCTTATGCTCACTAGTGGACAGTTAGCTAAACAATGTCATACTTCTATTCGGACGGTCCAATATTATGATCAAAAGGGCCTCCTTCATGCTAAACGGAGCCAAAGTAACCGTCGAGAGTACGATAAAAAAGACCTTTTACGTCTTCAGCAAATCATTACCTACCGTCAGCTAGGGTTTCAACTGAAGGATATTCAAATGCTAATGGAGAACAATCAAACCAGTCAGCCCCTCGCGGCGCTAATTGACAAACAAACGGCCTCGTTGCACCAGCAAATCCATCAACTTGAAGCGCAATTGGAAGGATTAAAGTATTTAAAAAAACAGCTTTACTCAACTCCTCACCTTTCCCGCCAATTACAAGAAAAGATTCGTTCTAATATGAAGATGACCAAACAGCTGCGTCATCTCAGGTTAAAAATGATTGGTTGGGGCTTAGTCATTGATTTGTTATTTTGGGGAAGCTTAATCTTCGTCATTAATCACGGGTCTTCTCCCTGGTGGCTTGTTTTGGGGTTCATTTTAACGCTCCTGATTTGCGGTGAACTGACCTCTTCCTATTACCAGCATTCAATCTATCTTTGTCCCCACTGTCGTTGCGAATTTGTGCCCCGTTTTAAAAACTGGGTCTTCGCCCCTCATACCCCTAATACCAGAAAACTAACGTGCCCAACTTGCCACCAAAGAAATTTCTGTGTGGAAGAATACCGGTAATAATTGGCTTTTTTAATAACTGTAAATATCTTTATAAAAAGGTCTTGCAAAAGCCAGCAAAAATTGATAACATATTTTGTGTTGTCAATAGATATGGGCAGTTAGCTCAGCTGGCAGAGCAACGGACTCTTAATCCGTGGGTCCAGGGTTCGATCCCCTGACTGCCC
>NZ_CAKPXS010000026.1 GCF_934202235.1 uncultured Limosilactobacillus sp.
TGGTTCTGTTTTCTGCGATTGTCGCACCTGATTACACCTCCGATATAAGTTACAAGTTATTGTCGTTCGGTCCTTCATCTGATTAATCAGACTACTATGACCTCGGCTGACTTCTGACCTACTCAACGCTACATCACTGCATCGCTTGTTTCTGTAGAATTTCATCCATTCCTCTTGTCGGAAACGTGTAGGTTAGATTTCCCCGGGTAAGAATATTAACTTTCGTACCATGTCACCGTTAGCTTTACTGAAAGCAACTTCGAGCAGTATTGGACTTCAACTTGTTACGCAGTCTTATCCAGTTACTTTCAGCCTTATAGCTACTTCTTGTTCATCGGTGCAGTACTTTGCCTTAGGCTTCCTTCAGATTCCACCTCACAGTGGACACCCTTGCCCTCGGCTCATGGTTCCGACTACTACGGCCCATAGCAGACTTTCACCGCCTAGCTAATACCCATGCCGGGCGCACGCATAATAAAAGCAGCGACTCGTTGGCCGCTGCTTTTTTGTTGAGATTACTTAACTTCCTTGGCGTTTGCCATTGCCTTCATCAGTGAAGGGTTCTTGGAGTGACAGTCCTTGATCATTTGGACTTCTTCTTCAGTCAGTTCAACTTGGTACTTTTTCATCATCATAACCTCTTTTTTCGCTTAGTTATTATGACTATACCACGATCTAGGCTGCCGTTGCAGGGTGATTTGATTCAGCCTGGTCAATATGTGCCCAGTTGAGTAGCAGTGACGAAGTAACAACGGAAACCGAGGAGAAGGCCATCGCTAAAGCGGCAATTTCTGGTGTCAGCTGAAGACCGAACCCAACAAAGAGGCCGGCAGCAATCGGAATTCCAATCAAATTGTAGATCAGGGCCCAGAATAAGTTGAGCTTGATCCGCCGGAAAGTTGTCGCAGCAAGTGAGAGTGCATTAACAACCCCGCGCAGATCATTTTTCACCAGGATAATTCCACCGGCTTCAATGGCGATGTCGGTGCCGCCACCCATGGCAATTCCCACTTCAGCCGTTGAAAGGGCCGGTGCATCATTAATCCCGTCCCCAACAAAGGCAACCTTCTCGCCCCGCTGCTGGAGGAGCTTAACTTGTTCCGCCTTCTGGTTAGGTAAAACACCAGCAATGACCCGGTCGATTCCCACTTGATCGGCAATCTGGTGAGCTACTTCTTCATTATCGCCGGTAATCATGACGGTGGTGAGGCCCCGCTGATGAAGGGCCTTCATCGTTGCCGCCGATTCCTCCCGGGGAACGTCCTGGATAGCCACCAGGCCAATAATCCGCTGGTTTTCACCAACGTAAACGACCGTCTTGGCCGCCTGACGCAGCGCAGTCGCCTGCTTAGCGAGCGTATCGTCCAACTGCCAGTCGCCAAGCAGTCGTTCACTACCGACAGCTACCTGGTGGCCATCGATAACCCCGCTAACCCCTTGGCCTTCAGTCACTGCAAAGTCATCAACCGCTGCCAGGTGTAAATCATCCTGGTTAGCCCGGTCGGTAACGGCCTTAGCTAACGGGTGCTCCGACAAGTTTTCCAAACTAGCTGCGACGGTTAAAATCCGTTGCTGGTCCTTCCCTGCAACATCCGTGACTTGCGGGTGACCAGTGGTGATCGTACCGGTCTTATCAAAAACGACCGTCGTCAACGCGCTAACTGCCTGCAGGGTTTGACCATCCTTAATGAGGACCCCCATCTTGGCTGATCGCCCAGTACCGACCATTAAAGCCGTTGGCGTCGCTAAGCCGAGGGCACATGGGCAGGCAATCACGATCACGCTGACGGCAAAGAGGAGCGCCTGGATGAAAGTAGCTCCCAATAACGCGAACCAAATAACAAAAGTGGCCAGGGCAATAATCATTACTACTGGGACAAAGTAGTGAGCCACAACGTTGGTAAAGTCTTGAATGGGGGCGTGGCTAGTTTGCGCCTTTTTGACCATTTCAACAATCTGGGCCATCATTGTCTGGCTACCAACCTTGGTTGCCCGAAAAACGAAGGTCCCGGTCTGATTAATCGTCGAGCCAACCACAGTGTCACCAGCTGTCTTTTCTACTGGCATACTTTCCCCGGTAACCATTGACTCGTCCACCGCCGAATGACCACTAATAATCTGCCCGTCAACCGGGATCTTCTCCCCCGGCTTAACCTGAACCTGATCACCAACCTGAACCTCCTTGAGGGAGACGGTAACCCACTGGCCATCTCGCTTCACAACCGCCGACTTGGCCTGCAGTTGGAGGAGCTTGCTAATGGTCCCTTCGGCATTTTTGTGGACCCGTTCTTCCATTGCGTCGCCGAGAGTCACAAAAACGGCAATGAAAGCAGCACTTTCAAAGTACACGCTCCGCCCGGTGAATAAGGCGAAGACACTGTAGAAGTAGGCCACCGTTGTTCCTACGGCCACCAAGGTGTTCATGTTGGCGTCATGGTGCTTGGCGGCGGCCCAGGCGCTCGCCCAGTACGGCAGCGCTGCTACCAGCATAATCAGCGTAGTAACGACAAAGGCAATCCAGTTATAACCAGGCATCATCCAGTGAAAGGGCATTGCCAACATCTGAACCAGTAGTGGCAACGCCAGGATAAACGAGATCCAGAACCGCTTGGTTTCAGACAGTTTCATCACTTAACAACCACCTTTCCGTGAAACATGTTCATCCCGCAAGCAAAATCAATCGTGCCGGTCTTGTCCGTCGGGATCTCGACCGTCGTCACATCGCGTTTCGTGAGGTCTTCGTTAACCCCTAATTTATCAAAGACGACGTGTGATAAGCAGGCGGTGCTATCCTGCATATCAAAGTTCAACTTGGCTGGTACGCCCTTTTTGAGGACGATCGTACTTGGCGAATAGCCACCCTTTACAACAACGGTGGCTGATTGCTCGTTATTGTTGCGAGTAGCCATGCCCGTTGCTTCCTCGTGTTTGCCCAAGAACCACCACCCGATAAATCCCGCCAAAACGGCTGCGACTAAGACTGCAATGATTTGTGTTGTTCCCATCATCAAAACTCCTTTGCTAAATTCGTTTACGTTTGTAATCATTACTCAAGTATCATTCTACTCTTTCGTTTACAGATGTCAATATAAATGCAACAAAAAAACTCGTTGTCAACCAACGAGTCATGATGACTTTCTTTAGCCGGTATAAGGAGTGAAAGGCTTAAAGCCCAACTGACTAATCGCCGCCCTTTCTGCTGATGTTAATGTCTTTTGTTCAAATGCCCGTTTCATTACCAACTCGTGCTGGTGAATGCACAATAACTGGTGGTATTGTACCAGCTGGTCTTGCAACCGTCGACGACGCTGGTAATCAGAGAATTCAACCTTTGATCCCGCCAAGCCGTGGCAATAACGGTGAAAGTCAGCTAATTCTAGCTGGAGGTGTGCGACCCGGTCTGCCGCCTTCATATTGGTCAAAAAAGACTTTGCACACCACTGAACCGTCACCAGTAAGGGTGCGTGGTTGTGGACGCTGGTAAATTGCAAGCATAGGTTGTTGGTCTTCCGGTCAGCAATTTCAGCGTGGACCAAGTGGTGAGTCATCACCCACACTACTTCTTCGTTGGCTGTTCCACAGGTTGGTACTAACTGATACTTGCCAGCAACCGCCGACCTAGTTGCCCGGGGCATCCCCAACATCCGGTAACACACCCGGTTGTCCGCTTCACTAATGCAGTTTTCGGTAAAAAACTGCCGTAACACCATGGCCAGCTGGCGGCGAATCAGCAATGTCTTCCCAGTCCGATCGACCACCAGGGTGGCGGGCTGCCCGTGATAGTTGCGGCCAGTTAATAAGACCACCGAGTCCCAGGTAACGTGGTAAGCAGCGACAATGTAATCCACTTGTTGAACAGGAAAAGTCGTGATGTTAATTGATGGGCATTGACCAGCCATGTAAGCACCCCGGTTAAAATAATTTGTCAAGCAGGCAAAAAGGACCATTAAACAGCAAAAGCGCTTTCTCTCGCGCCAATTACTGAGATTACAGAACTACTGGCTGCTTGTCAACAAGTTTTACCCAGAAAAAGTACTTTCTTACTCCATTTCCTTAATTACAGAAGTCACCTACACTGTGTTTAACCTTGGCCAGGGAAATTACAATGATTAGGTGAGAACATGAATCAACGAACAATGGCGGAGGGGATGAGCTTTCTCCTCGCCCACCAGCGCACCCGACTAATCCACGGAGTGCTCAAAAGCGTCTACCTCAGGCCTTCTGATGACGATTACCAGGACTGCTTTCAGGAAGCCTGCCTCCTCTTTGCCCAGGCTTACTGTGACTTCCCCCGCGAGATTGATAGCCACGAAAGTGACCTGATGCACTTTACCTACCAGAAAATTCGCTGGCGATTGCTGGACCAACGTCAACGGACCGCTTGGCAGGCGAGCAACTGTGAATGCTCCCTGGACAGCCCGGTCCTTAGTCCGACACAAAAGGAACTCCTGTTTCTCAACCCCGCAAGCAATTCACCCCTAGCCATCACAGCGAAAAACGACCTCTTTGCGCGCTTAGCTGGCCACTGCACTCGCAAGCAGCGCAATTATCTCCTCTCAGTAGTCGTCCGCCACCTTAGCGACAGTGAAATCGCAGAATACTATGGTGTCAGCCGGCAAACCGTTTATCAGTGGAAAAAAGGAGTGATCGCTAAAGCACGGCAACTGCTAAAATGAGTTAAAAAAGGCTTTCGTGGTCATCACGAAAGCCTTTCTTGCTTGGTTGGTGTTCAAATAATGCACTTCATTTACTCTTATAACTTAACGGCGTCACCTGGTGCCAGGGTCACTTCACCCACCAAATTCTTGTTAAACAACTTGGTAATGCCATCGACATCCAAACCCTGACCAAGCCCCCACATCAATTTGGTAATCGCACTCTCCGCAGTCATGTCGTGAGAAGAAATGGCCCCCTCCAGGAGGGCCAGCCGGCCAACCTCATAGCGGGTCAGGTCACTCCGCTCATAAAGACACTGACTCGTGGCAATGACTGGAATCCCGCGGTGAATCAAGTCGCCAATGACGGCCACCAGGTTACGGCGGATAAAGTTCATTCCGCCAAGGCCGTAAGCTTCAATGACGATTCCACGACAACCATTATCCACCATCGCGTACAACAGTTGCGGATCAAAACCGGGGAAGAGCTTAACCAGGGCCACGTGGGTTTCCAGCTTATCCTGCAGGCGGCACGGCTCCGTTGGCGGGACCGGTTTCCACCCGGTATAGACAATTCCGTCGGAAGTCACGTTGGCAATCGGTGGCACCTTGACACTTTCAAAGGCATCAAAGTTGGTCGTCCGCACCTTGACCGCCCGGGAGCCGAGCATAATCTTGCGGTTGAAAGCGAGGTAGATTGCTGGTGGGCAGTTAGCGGCAGCCGCAAACGCTAGCCGCAGGTTATCAATGGCGTCGGTCAGGACTTCGTTGATCGGCACCTGGCTCCCCGTCAGCACGACCGGCACGTTAATATTTTGCAGCATAAATGACAGCATGGAAGAAGTGTATGCCATCGTGTCAGTACCGTGAGAAATGACGATTCCGTCATATTTATTCCGGTAGCAAAAGACCTTCTTGGCCATCAGCTGCCACTCCTCTGGCTGGATATTGGAAGAATCCAGTTCTAAGATATCTTCCACATCAATCTGGTACGGCACCGGTCCCAGCTGTTTCAGCAACGAGGTCCCTTTTTCCTGCGGCTTGAGACCGGTACTCGACGTTTCGGAGGCAATAGTGCCGCCAGTTGTTAACAATAAAAGCTTCTTTGCTGTCACTTTCATCACTCCCTTGACACGTTATTTTTATTTTACCACACGACCAGGGCAACGCATTAGGCCCGAATCATTAGCTTCTTAACCGCTCCCCATAGTATAATGAAAGCGTTGTTAAGCAGACTCACTTTACAGGGAGGCATCACTAATGGAAATTAAAAACGTTGTTGTCGCTGGCGCCGGTGTCCTCGGCAGTCAAATTGCTTTTCAGGCTGCCCGTTTCGGTTTTCAGGTTAAAATTTGGAACCGTCACGTTGACCGGGCCGAACGGCGACTGGCGGCGATCAAGGCGCCGTTCATGAAGGATATGCAGGCCAGTGAAAAAGAGTACCAGCAAGCGATGGACCACATCGTCGATATCAGTAACGACCTAGCGAAGACCGTTGCTGATGCCGACCTGGTAATTGAATCAGTCTCGGAATCACTGGCAATCAAAAAAGCTTTCTACGGCGACCTCGGGAAGGTTTTACCGGCCAACACCATTGTTGCCAGCAATTCTTCCACTTTTGTTCCGAGTGAGTTAGTCAAGTTTACTAACTTCCCGACCCGCTTTCTCCACATGCACTTTGCCAACCACATCTGGGCACACAACGTGGCTGAAATCGTCGGGACGACTGAAACAGACCCGGCCGCAAAGGAAGCGGTGATCAACTTTACCCGCGCGATTGACATGGTTCCAGTTGTCCTGAAGAAGGAAAACCACGGCTACGTCATGAACGCTCTCCTCATTCCGCTGCTCAATGCCGCACAAACGTTGTGGGCAAACGGGATTTCTGACCCGCACACCATTGATAAGGACTGGATGATCTCCAACGGTTCACCGATGGGGCCGTTCATGATCCTCGACGTTGTGGGACTGCGGACTGCTTATGAGATTGTCAATAACCAGTACACGCAAACCAAGGACCCATTAGCCAAGAAGATTGCCGACAAGCTGAAGGAAATGATTGATGCCGGCCATACCGGGGTTGAAGCTGGCCAGGGCTTCTACCACTACCCGAACCCAGAATTCCAGGATCCGGACTTTCTGAAAAAATAACTCACGTTAACCAACCAAACAGCGGGTGTCTTGAAGGCACCCGCTGTTTTACTATCTCATAACATCCCTAAGAGGTCCTTGACCATAAAGAAGATAACTGGCACTAGCAGTGCCGGCAAAAAGTTGAGCGTTTGAAAGTGGCGAATCTTGAGCATTGACAAGCCAGTCGCAGCAATTAAAAAACCACCGACAATTGCTACTTCAGTGACCAGGTCACCACTAAAGAAAGAGGCTGATAAATATTTGGCCACGACGTAAATCGTCCCTTGCCACAGTAAAACCACGGGAGCCGACCACATCATCCCCCAGCCAAAGCTGGCCCCGAGGACGATCGCGGTGATCAAAGCCATCATCGCGTTAGTATACAACATGGTATTATTGCCCTCTGCTGCCGACATTACCGGGCCGACAATGGACAGGGCCCCCACACAATATAACAGGATGGCCGTCGTCAAGCCCTCACTTAAGCCCTCTTGACCACCACTAATTCGCTTGGTAAGGCGGTTGATTCTCCCTTCGAGATCCCACCAGGTACCAAGGACCACCCCAATGGACAGGCTGACAATAAACATCACTTGGTAGTGACTCTTGGGCATATTGCTGACGAAGCTCTGAATGCCGATTCCCAGGGCCGCTAATCCCATCACGGTAAAGAGCGCCTGCTCGTATTGCTTTTTGATGCCGCCATTAATAAAACAACCAACACTGGTCCCGATGACCACCCCGAAAAAGTTCGCCAGTATGCCACTCATTTGATCCACCCCAAAAAACGGGACGACCACTTACCGGCCTGCCCCGTAAATTCTTTGGTTACACTAACCATTATTAATATAATAACACGCTTTTAGTTTTTCTGGAGGTAGTCGTCTAAGACCACTAATACCCCATCATGGTTGTTGTCTACTGGTACCTGCCGCTCAGCCACGGACCGTGCCACGCTCCCACCGTTAGGCATTGCCCAGCTAATACCAGCCAGTTGCAACATGGTAACGTCATTGCCGCCGTCACCAAAGGCCATCAGGTCGTTAGCCGATAGTCCCCACTTTTTCAACAAGTAGCGAAGAGCGAAGGCCTTATCAACACCGGGGATCGTCAGGTCAACTGAACCATTCCCACTGGGGGTTGCTTTAACTTTCCCCGGAAAACGACTTTCAATTTGTACTAATAACCGTTTGACTTCCTCCTCATCGTCAATCGTAAAGGAAATCTGGAAAAACTTGTCGTCTGGCAGCTGGTTGAAGTTGTCCACCAGCACGTGCTTCGGGAAGTAAAACTTCATCCATTTCATCATTTCTGGTGGGAGGTCACGAGAGAGGTAGCCAGCCTTGACCCCCGCCATCAGCGGGGTAATTACTAGCTCATTGATCATAAACGGTACCAACTCGGCAACCATTTGTGAATCAAGCGTCTTGACTAGTAGTGGCCGCTCACGCTGGCTCACGTAGGCCCCGTTTTCACAAACAAAGGTCAACTGGTCAATCATCGCGGGAGTGAAGTACTTTGCCAGGTTTTCGTACTGGTCACCGCTAGCAACGATGATCCGGACCCCCTGAGCAGTCAGTTCGTCCAGTAAGCGGGCAAACCGTTGCTGGTCAAAATGCTTATCGTCACGCAAAAAGGTACCGTCCATGTCAAAGGCAACAGCGTTAAATGGCAGTGTCATGAAATTACTCCTTTCGTTGGCGGCAGGATTAACCGGTCGCCAGCTAAAAAACTATCTTGAAACTTTGTCAGCGGGTGAAAATAAACCTTCCCAAATTCATCAATCTGTCCGTGGAAGTCCTTCGTCATTGCAGTCGTAAATCCTGTCGGTAGTTGGCAACGACGGGCCAGGCTCTGGTAATCAGTCAGGTTGGCCACTCCTAACTGGGTAAACAACGTCCGGGCGTACTTATCAGCAATAAAAGTGGGCACGTCAAAAATATAAGTCAGGAACACATCAGCCGTTTCTTGACCGACACCACGGAGGGCCAAGAGGCGCTGACGCAACTGTAAACCATAATGCTGATGAATGGCCGCATAATCATAACGCCATTCTTTCAGCCAAGAAAAAACACTCACTAGTGAACGACTCTTATTGCGGTAAAAACCGGCTGGACGAACCAGTGCTTGTAGTTGGTCCGTGGGGAGCGCCAATAAGCGGTCCGGGTCAAAGGCGGTAACCTGACGAAATAGCGTCATGGCCTGATCAGCATTCCGCCAGTTGGTATTTTGAATCAAAATGGCGCCGACAATAATTTCTTCACGGGAATCGCCAGGCCACCAACCGGACGGCCCCATTTCCCGCAACATCTTTTGGTAAAGCGTCGTTAACGTAAGGTGCACAAAATACCTCCTTTCTTTATTCAGATAACCAAGAATAGTGTACCGGTTGGAACCGATGATTTCCAGCTAAAGCTGTCCGCTCGCCGACTGTGCTGTCAGTGTCCACGGCGGGCTGAAACTTGGCGCAGGAGGACCGCAGCGATTGTTCCCAGACAAGCAAAAACAGCGCCGACAAGTCCCACCATCCGCAAAGGCATAACTTGAACAGCAAACGAAACTGTTAGCGAACCGAGCATGACCCCCACGTTCGTGCACAGCGGATCTAGTGAGGAAGCAAGGTTCAATGCAGCAGGGTAATCAGCGGCCGCCACGTTTAAAAACATTACCTGCAAAATTGAACTTGGCATTCCCAATAAGAGGCAGACTAAGGAAATTACAGTAACCCCCAACCACGGCTGATGAAAACTCGGTGTCATCAGCAATAAGAGAATCAGTGTTGCTGTCTCAATCAGTGGCATTTTACTTGTTTGGTAACGACCAGCAACCCAGCCGGCGCAAAAATTACCAATAATAAACATAATGCCAATAAAGCTTAGGATCCAATTGAATTCGCTACGGGAAAAGCCCAGTGTATCAACCAACAGCGGGCGAATAAAAGTATAGAAACTGTACTGTGCCGCGTAAGTCGCAATCACAATCACCACGCCGTCAATTACCCGCCAATCGGTCAAGAGCGTTAGTTGGTGATCAAGCGAGCTCCGGCTTTGCGCACTTTGGTGTGGCAAGACGATGAACAACGCGACACTAACTAACACGGTCAGAACGCTAATAATCAAGAAACTGACCTGCCACGTCGATAAGTTGGTAATCATCGTCCCTAGTGGCACACCAACAATCGTTGCGATATTATATCCCGAATAAGTAATAGCCACCAACATTGGCCGCTTAGCAGGTGGCGCTACAATGCTGCCATACACCAAGATCAATGAAATAATGACCCCAGCAACCAGCGCAGTAATAATCCGACTGATAAAGAGCCACAGTAGTGACGGTGCAATGGCGGTCAACGTATTCCCAACCAGGAAAACGACCATGGCAGCCATTAAGACGCGAAAACGGGGCCACTGGCTGGTCAAAGTAGTGATCAGTGGCGTTGCCAACACATAAGTCATCGCAAAAACAGTGACTAACGTGCCCACCGCTGACAGCGATGCCTGGTAAGTCCGGGCAATGTTGGAGGTAACTCCCACCACCAGAAACTCGTTACAACCAAGTAAAAAAGCTACCGCAACAAAGGTTAATACTTGGCATTGATAACGATGTCTATTCTTTTCCAAAATAATTCCTCCCGTTACCAACTCTTTTGCTCCACCCAGGCCCATGTTAAAATAAGGCAACTCTTTGTCAACCGCTTAAAGGAGGACCTCATGAAAGCCATTTTAACGACCATTGGAAAAGACCGTCCCGGGATCGTCGCCGGAGTTAGCAAGTACCTTGCCTCTAATGATATCAATATTTTGGATATTTCGCAGACGATCATGGGAGATAATTTTACGATGATGATGTTGGTCAAGGTCAACGACCAGACCAATTTTCAACAACTACTTGCGGACTTAAAGCAGCTGGGCCAACAGTTATCCGTCACCATCGACTTACGTAACGAAGAGTTGTACCGCGCAATGCAGCAACTGTAAGGAGGAAGCAGATGGAAAAAGAGCAGATTAAGGAAACACTGCGGATGATCAACTCTGAACGGTTGGACCTCCGCACAATTACGATGGGCATTTCGCTCTTTGACTGTATTGACAGCGATAGTGACCGGGCCTGCCAAAAGATCTATGAAAAAATCACTACTAAGGCGCAAAACCTGGTTAAGGTTGGTCAGGAGTTAGAAGCAGAGTACGGAATCAAAATCGCTAACAAGCGGGTGGAAGTGACACCGATCGCAATGATTGCGGCCGCTTCCGGGGACCACGACTATGTCAAGTACGCCCAGATACTAGATAAAGCGGCGCACACGATTGGTGTCGACTTCATCGGTGGCTTTTCTGCCCTGGTGCAAAAGGGCTATAGCAATGGTGACCGGGTACTAATTCAATCGTTGCCGGCAGCGTTGGCGGAAACTGATTTAGTCTGCTCATCGGTTAACATTGGTTCCACCAAGGCTGGTTTAAACATGGATGCCATCAAAGAAATGGGACAGGTGGTGGTCGATGCCAGCCAACTTGACTACATGACCAATGCGAAACTAGTGATCTTCTGCAACGCCGTTGATGACAACCCCTTCATGGCAGGTGGCTTTCTCGGTGTTGGTGAACCAGACACAGTAATTAATTGCGGTGTTTCTGGTCCCGGTGTGGTGAAGGCCGCTCTGCAACGAGTTGCCGGCCAATCCATGGACGTTGTTGCCGAAACAATCAAAAAGACAGCCTTTAAGATTACCCGTCTCGGCCAGTTGGTTGGCGCCGCTGCCGCTGACCGGTTAAAGACTCGCTTTGGGATCGTCGACCTCTCACTTGCTCCCACGGCCGCTGCTGGTGACTCCGTGGCTGAAGTTCTCGAAGAAATTGGCTTATCTACTGTGGGTACTCATGGCACCACTGCCGCCCTCGCCATGCTCAATGACGCCGTTAAAAAGGGCGGCATCATGGCTTGTAGCCACGTTGGGGGCCTCTCCGGCGCCTTCATCCCCGTTTCTGAAGATGCTGGGATGATTCGGGCAGTTGAAAGCAACCAGTTGAGCTTTGACAAGCTGGAGGCCATGACCGCTGTCTGCTCTGTCGGCCTTGATATGATTGCCGTTCCTGGTGATACACCAGCCGCCGTCATCTCAGGAATGATCGCTGACGAAGCGGCAATTGGGATGATCAACAACAAGACCACAGCTGTGCGAGTTATTCCCGTTCCCGGCAAACAAGTTGGTGATGACGTCAACTTCGGTGGACTACTGGGACACGCTCCCGTGATGGATGTCGGTCACGGCTCAGCTGCAGCAATGATCAATCGTGGCGGTACGATTCCGGCCCCGATTCACTCCTTTAAAAACTAAAAAAGCAACCCCCGTTCCTTGAACGGGGGTTACTTTTTGCCTATTTTTCGGCATCCCACTCAGCGTGAAACTCAGTCAGGAAGTCTAACATGACCTGCTGGCGGTGCGCAGCAATCCGCTTGGCACTCGGCGTGGACATCATTGACTCCAAGTGCAATAACTTTTCCGAGAAATGGTTAATGATCGTTTCATCGGCCAGGTTGCGGTATTCTTCTCGCGACATATTTTGGCGCGGCTTAACAGCCGGATCGTAAATTTTTTCGTGGTGGGCACCACCATAATATATTGCCCGGGAAATACCAAGTGCACCGATGGCATCTAACCAGTCCGCATCGCGGATGATTTTGCCTAGTAGCGGTAATTTTAGTGGTTTATCTTCTAGTGTCCGGGCAAAGGAAATATTTCCTAACACGTCCACCAACTGAGTAACCTGCTGTTGGTCAAACTTAATTCCCAATAAAAAGTCCGCCAACTCCTTTTTAGCTTGGCCAACACTCGTCACTAGTTTTTCATCAATCGTGTCATGGAGGTAAGCACCCACCATTGGCAAAAAGGGATCGACGCCCTCACTGGTCGCTAAGCGCCGTGCCATCCGGACAACGCGTTCTAAGTGGTCCATGCCATGGCCAGTCTGATCTTGGCCTAGTTTTTCCTTGGCAAACCGTCTCACGGCTTGTAATTGCTCTTCTTGTTTCATTATTTTGATCCTTTCCTGTTTATCATTATTAATGCCAAAACGACTTCCTAACCCTCTACTTGAGTTTCATCTGGTCAAGTGGCACTAAATGAGTATGGTGAGTGAATTTATAAGCGAGGTAGAAGATGATGAAGGTGGGGACACTCATGTAAGTAATCAGTAAATTCGACCAATCAAGGTGCCGAAAGGCTGAAATATCCTGCCCGCAAATCACGACCAGACAAAGAATAAAGGCAAAAATTGGCCCGAGGGGGAATAAGCCAGCGTGATAATCTAACTCCTCAAGTGAATGCCCTTGTTTGATAAACCCTCGCCGAAAGCGATAGTGGGCAATGGCAATTCCTAGCCATTCCATAAAACCACCGAGACTGGACGCGCCAATTAGGTAATTGTAAACATCCGGACCGATAAACTGTAACCCCCATAGTGCCAGCGAAAGAGCCGCCATCATCAAAAAACTGGCAATGGGTACTCCCCGTTGATTAACCTGCCGAAAACCGCACCATAAAAAGCCATCCATTGATTGTGAATAAATAATACGCGAAATTGCGTACAGCCATGAGTTGGCGGAGGATAAAACGGCAATCAGAATGACGAAGTTCATTAGGCCCGCCGCGTAGCGTAACCCTGCATCTTCAAAAATAAGGGTAAAGGGGCTAGTAACAATATCTTGAACGTCTGAACTCAAGAGGTGTTTATTGGTATAGGGCAGGATGCAAGCAATGACGAAGATCGTCAGAATGTAGAATAACAGGATCCGCCAAAACGTTGCCTTAATAGCGTGCGGAACACTGCGTGACGGGTCTTTCGACTCGCCAGCAGCGATCCCGACCATTTCAGTTCCCTGAAAAGAGAAGCCAGAAACGACAAAGGCGCTAATGATTCCCGGAATGCCGTGAACAAAGGGCGCTTGACGGTAAGTGAAATTGCGTAAACCAACTGCCTGGTGCGGACCTAAAACGCCAATGATCACTAGCCCACCGACTACCACAAAGATTAATACTGCCGCCACCTTTAACAGTGACAGCCAAAACTCAGTCTCGCCATAAGTTCGTACTGACAAGTAGTTAATGATAAAAATGATCACAAAAGCAGCTAAACTAAAAAGCCACGATGGGACGTGGGGAAACCAAAAATTCATGACGATCCCCACGGTCGATAATTCAAGGGCCACCGTAATCGCCCCGCCAAACCAGTAGTTCCACCCCATCGCAAAGCCCAGCGCCGGGTCAACGTAACGAGTCGCATATTCGGTAAAGGAGCCACTACGCGGATTATAAGTCGCCATTTCTGCTAACGAGGTCATTAAGAAATACACCATAATTCCCATGACCGTGTAGGCCACCAAACTACCACCGGGCCCGGCAGTTGTGATGGCCGAACCACTGGCGATAAACAGCCCAGTCCCAATTGTGCCACCAAGTGCAATCATCGTCAGGTGGCGTGAGTGGAGCGTATGCTTGATCTTCCCGTTTGCTTTTTCCAATAACCTTCATCTCCCGCATGAAAATAATGAACCGCCTACTAGGTAGTTCCGATAACGTCATTATAGCTCAGCGAGTCCGCCACCCACACCGTATTTTATCAAATAAACCACTCCTTTCTCACTAAGTGCGTTATACTGTAAGACACTGATTTGGGGAGGGGCAGCCATGTTATACGAACAAATTGCTCATAATAAACGCAATACCTGGATTGTCATGATCTTGTTTAGCCTGGTTATTTTAGTCATTGCTTACCTGTTTGCATCGATGCTGGATATGACTATTGCGGTCATTTTTCTGGTCGCTGGAATTACCTACCTGACCTATACCTATTTTTACGCAATGCGCCACCTAATGACGGTGACCCATGCGGTTCAGGTACGCCAGCATGATAATCCACAACTATTCGAGCTGGTGGAGGAACTGTGCCTTGCTAGCGGCATGACCATTCCAGAAATATATATTATTCCTAACCGGGAGCCCAACGCCTTTGCTACCGGCCGTGATCCGCAGCATGCTAGTCTGGCGGTTACTGACGGCTTGCTCAAAATGATGAATAAAAATGAGGTGCAGGGGGTCATTGGTCATGAGTTGTCGCATATCCGTAACTATGACACCCGGGTAACGACAATCAGTAGTGGGCTGGTTAACCTGATAATCAAGACCGGTTTGGGAATCGTAAGCTTTTCCTGGGCAATGATTTGTGATAATGATCAGGGCTTATTGGGGCTTCTCATTAAATTTCTTGCTGGTTTCCTGCTCATGATTGGTGGAGTCATCACGCTGATTGGCATTCCCATTGCTAAGCTGCTTTACTTTGCGGTCTCACGTCAGCGTGAGTATCTTGCTGATGCCGGCTCAGTAGAATTAACCCGCGAGCCAAGCGGACTGATTTCAGCATTAACTAAGTTACAACACATGTCGTCACCCCAGCGGAGTCGTGACATGATGGTAAATGCTTTAAGTTTTAACACGCCGTTGTCCTCACACTTTATTGTTAATTTATTTGCAGACCACCCAACTCTTGAGAAACGTATTAAGCGGCTTAAGAATTCAGCCAGCATTTAAAATAGGACATCACCTAGTCCCGGGTCGTGCCTTTCAAATCATTAACCACGTCCATCTTGGAAGCGGTCCTAACTTAAACCATGATAGTTTCCATTTCCTGGTTTATCATGTTCCTTTTTAATCTTCATCTCGCCAGTGCGCCTGACGAATTAAGTTGACCTCTCCAATTGAAGCAATACCGTTCTGGACATGCTTAGCCGCATAACGCACCTCACTAGTTGGTACCCAGTGGTCACCAACTAGTGTTTCACTGAGACGGGGTGCGTGATCTTCACCAAAACCCTTCCCGGCCTTCACCCGGTCGAGTCGCCACGATGGATAGTCAACAATCCGTGCACCCGGTATTGGGGTATGCCAGCGCGCTTCATAGCGCCAGCCGCTGTCATGCCAAACGTATTTTATTTGCCGGTAATGGTCCTTTTCTTCATTCATACGCTTCGTCCCCACCGGGATGGGCCACGGAGCACTTGCTCTTACTTCATCCATAGTTGACCTCTCAAATTGATTTCACGGTATAATGATAACAGTTATTAAAGGAAGTGTGGTAAATGCTTAACAACGAGGAAATCAATACTGCTATTCAAGTCATGCGCACCAGCTTTCCCAATGCCGGCACAACCCTCAAAGCAGACAATCCTTTTCATTTTTTGCTCGCGACGATTTTAAGTGCCCAGTCCACTGATAAATCAGTGAACCTCACCACACCACCGTTATTTGCGACGTACCCGACGCCGCAATCACTAGCGGCGGCCGAACCTGGTGACATTGAGCCATACATCCAATCGCTGGGGCTATTTCACAATAAGGCCAGGTTCCTCGTTGGTTGTGCTCGCAAACTGGTCAGTGATTATCATGGCCACGTTCCACGAGACCGCAAGGAACTGATGACCCTCCCCGGCGTGGGGCGAAAAGTCGCCAACGTGGTAATGGCAGAATGCTTTAACATCCCCGCCTTTCCAGTTGACACCCACGTCAGTCGGGTTGCACGACGGCTCAATATCGTCCCGCCTAAAGCGACACCATTACAGATCGAAAAACGGCTGATGGCAGCTGTTCCACGGAAACACTGGCTAGCTGCTCACCATAGCATGATTTTCTGGGGACGTTACCAGTGCACTTCTCGTAACCCGCAATGCGCGAAGTGTCCCTTACTAACAATGTGCCAGTATGGCCAGGATAACGTCATCTAACAAACAGTAAAAGCACCTGCTTGCCGTTAAAAAACGGTAACCAAGTGCTTTTATTATTGCTAGGAGCTAGTCATCGTGACGGCGTTGTTGGCCCGCGAGTCCTAAGCCTATCAGTAATGCCATCATCCCGAGACCGATCAACCCAACGTGTTGATCATTGCCAGTCTGGGGCAGCCTGGCAGACTTAGCTTGCTGCTGGGCTGACGCTAGTGGAATAACATGGCCGTTAGTCGCTGTGGTTGGCCCGTCAGTTGGCTGGCTCGGTGCCGACTGCGGAACCGGCAGCGGTTGTGGTTGCGGCTTTGGTTCTGGTTGTGGCGTTGGTTGAGCGGGTGTCAATGGCGTCCACGGAATCGACTCGTGATCCTTGACCAAGTAGACGGTATACAGATGATCCAGCTCGTAGTCGGGCAACAAGCTATCCGTGGCCTTCAGCCGGTCCGTCCGGTGGCCGGCTGGCACCAGCTTATACGTGATGGTCTTGCCATGCTCATCCGGAGCAGTCGTGTAAGTAGACCACGTCTTTTGCAGCTCGTCCCACTTTTGCGTGACATCGTTGCCAATGGTCGTACCCTCTTGACCAGTTCCAAGGTCACCACTGGTTAATGGCTGACCAACAAGCTGACCATCCTGGTCTTCAATGACAACCCGGTAATGCATCGTTACGTTGGCCGACGTCAATGGCGTCCACGGAATCGACTCGTGATCCTTGACCAAGTAGATGGTATACAGCTGATCCAGCTGGTAGTCAGGCAACAAGCTGTCCGTGGCCTTCAGCCGAGCGGTCCGGTCTCCTGCTGGCACCAGCTTATACGTGATCGTCTTCCCGTGCGCATCCGGAGTGGTCGTGTAAGTGGACCACGTCTTTTGCAGCTCGTCCCACTTTTGCGTGACATCGTTGCCAATGGTCGTACCCTCTTGACCAGTTCCAAGGTCACCACTCGTTAATGGCTGACCAACAACCTGACCATCCTGGTCTTCAATGACAACCCGGTAATGCATCGTTACGTTTGCCGGCGTCAATGGTGTCCACGGAATTGACTCGTGATCTTTAACCAGGTAGATGGTATAAGTTTGGTTATCAAATGTCTTTGGTAAATTATCCGTCCGCTGCAAGTGGGTATTCGGATCATCGCTAGCGACTAACCGGTAAGTGACCGTTTGACCATTCTGATCGGCTTTCGTCGTGTAGGTGGCGTATTGCTGAAGAAGCTGTCGCCACTTATCCTTTTCCACGTCAGTTAGTGCCTGACCTTCATGACCCTCACCATTACTCAGGCTGGTCGGCACAACCAACGTTTCGGTAATCTTGCCATACTTATCTTCCAACTTCACTTGGTAGTAAATATCGGCAGTCACTGGTGCCAGGTAAATAGTGTAAGTTTGGTTAGTATAAGTGGTATCAGCAGGGATTTCATCCGTCCTGCTGATGCCTCGTGAATCGTTGTGGGCAACCAACTGATAATTAATCCCCTGAGATGAATAATTCTACCAGTGGTCCACCAGTTGATGCCAATTCTCAAGGGTCGCTGGAGAAAGCGGAGCGTTTAAGTCACCTTGGCCCAATTTTCCGCTGGCAACCTCGTCAACCTTCCAGCCCTTATCATTTTCCAAAATCACCCGGTAGTAAATATCAGCAGTCACTGGTGCCAGGTAAATGGTGTAAGTATGCTGATCATAAGTAGCATTAGCCGGAATTTCATCAGTCTTAGACAGGTGCCGCGGGTCATTGGCCGCAACAAACTGATAGTCCCGTCCCTGGTAAGAGAAGGCTTTGTTCTTCCACTGAGTCACCAGTTGATACCAAGTATTAAGAGTTTCCTGGGAGAGCTTAGTGTTAACTTCGCCTTTGCCGAATTCCTTACTTGCCACGACGGTGTGCACTTGCTGGCCCTGTTCGTTCTCCAATACCACCCGGTACTTAACATCCGCCTGTTGCTTAACAGGAGCTGCCGCCAGGTAAATGGTTGCCAACTGGTCCACTGATGAATTGTGGTCAAACGTCTGGGGTAACGACACGGTTGAAAACTTCAGTTTGTTATTGGCATGATTATCCAAGACCACCTGGTAGGTCTGACCATGGTAGGAAATCGTTTTATATGTCTGGTCGAGATAATTCTGCCACTTCTGCTTAATATTATTGGGGATGGTTGAGTCAGACGGCCCCGTTGCTAACTGCGTTGGGGAAACCACCGTCTTGACGTACTGACCGTTACTATCTTCCAAAATGACCTGGTAGTTCACCCGTTGCGTTTCGGCTGTATAGACGACGTTAACTACCTGGGCGTTTTGTTGGGCATCATAGTGTCCGACCATCTTCATATCATGAGTCTGCCAGTCATTCCAGGTAAAGTAGCCCTGGAAGCCGGCCTTGGCTTTATCCGGTTGATAACCAGCAATGGCTGGTGAATCAACATCATACCAAGCCATTTCGTTCCCGTGTCCTGCCTCCGGATTAACGTTCAGCCAATCCACCGGACCATGATCATCATTGACCGAAACAAATTGTCCCGTTCTGACCACGTCAGGAGCAGCTTGCCGCCCGCCAACGCGATCGTACCAGTAATGGATTACCTGCTTGACCGTCTTCGTTTCAGGCATCGTGTAGTGACCGACCACCGAACCAAAATTATTGGGCATCCCAATAATAAAGCGGGGATTCTTCACAAACTGGTAACCGGCTTCGTTGTTAGCACCGAGGTGGGGAAGCAAATTCTTACTGTCGCCCTTTTTCGTCAAAGAAACTTGCCACGGGTTGTTTTGCAGTGCCTTAATCAGGCCCGGATCCACCATCACCCCGCCGACATGGTTATCTGCCGGGTATTTCCTTTGAATCGCGTCTTCCTTATCAGAAGCGAAATCGGTAATCCCTTCACCAGCTGGTGGTAGTAAGTCCGTCGGGTTAACTGGTTGCCAGCTCAGCAACGTGACCGCTGACGGGATGGCGGTTGCCGCACCGTCCTGCAAATCCTGTGCAAAACCATCGTAAGCACCATCAATGTGGACGTGGTAGCTAACCGTGTTGCCGCTGCCCGTCCTGGTAACTGTCACCTTCAGTTTCGTGACTTGGTCCTGGGACCCGAGGAAAAGCTGACCATTAACCGAGTCTAATGCAGTAGTGGTTGTCCGGCCGACAATTTCTTGTTGAAGATCATGTTGAACACGGTCGGCATCCGCAAAGTAGTACCTCACTTTAGAATTATCAGCTGGTTTAGTCACCGTCATGGTGAAATCATTACCAACATCCTTGGTGAGGACAACTCCCTCACTTTGGGACGGATCGCTTAATGAGTTGTACCCCAAGACCCAGGTCCCATTTTGCCGCTGGTACCACCAGTGAGCAGCCGTCTTAGTCGCTGTAGTGGCCTGCAAATGTTCATTCAGTTGTGTTTGCCCACTATGCTTGACCTTAATAGTGACGCCACTAGTCGTGGTGTAGTGGCCAATCTGCAGGTCCCCTTGCGGATGAAACTCATTAATTGATCGGTCAGAAGAATAGAGTTGGAAGCTCTTCGAATCAAGCGGGGCCTGATCAGCATCAACAGTTTGCAAATGGTTATACCAATTGAGCAAGGCAATTTTAACATGCAGCCCATTGATCGCCCCATAACGCTCTGCCTCGTCGATGAAAATGAGCCGGTAATAGCCGTTCGTCCCGCCAAGATCGGTTGTCGCGTTGGTATTATTTTTGTTAATCACCTGGTCGCCAGCTGACGCAAGGTAAGAATTGGCACTATTAACCGGCACAATGTAACCCACAACGTGGCCCTCAGAGGCAACCGCAATCGGCGTATTGTTATCAACGACTTGTCCGTATCCCAAACGTTCTTTTTGCCCACTGGCCGACACAGTATATGGCAACCCCATTTGGATATCAAAGTAATCACCCGCCTGGAGGTTTTTCGCCTGGTCTTTCCCCAAGGAAAAGTCAAAACTGAGCTGGGTTGACCCAGGATGAATCGGTTGGTTTACCTCTTTGCTTCCTGGTTGGCTCTTAACCTTCACATTACTGACGTTATCCCTGGTCAGTAAATTACCAACGTTGTGGCGAACTGCTGGGACGTCCGCATCAGTTACCGCAGGCTGAGCCTGAGCGGCTTGCTGAGGAGCCGGCTGGGCAGCCAGCGAAAATGCCTTTCCTGCCGCTGGTGTCTTTGACGCCAGTACATCCTGATTGTTAATTGGTTGTGATGCCGTATCAGCTGCAGCAGTTAACTGACTAGTACCAAGATAAATTGTTGTCGAAAGAAGGACCGAAGCAACGCCAATACTTAGCTTCCGTAAAGCATAGTGACGGTGATAGTCCCCATAGTCCTTTGCATGATTATTTTTCGATAGCATCTTCAGGTCTCCCCATTAGTTAAATTATAAGAAGGCTTACCAATACGAACAGTAGCGCATGGTAACAATTACTCCTTCCATAATTATCCTTTTTAATATATCACTTTTTGTGATTATTAGTCATTATAAATTAGACTAGCTTGACTATTTTACTAATCAGAATTATTCGACGCACGTAGTCGGCTATCGAAAAAATTGTATAACAAGTAACAATGGGGCGGTCATCCGTTGATGGCTACCCCATTTTGCTTTAGTTATTCTCTTGTTTTAATTCAGCCATTGCCTTGGTCAACTCAGCCGAGGCGGCAGCACTCATCTTAGGAAAGGCCAGGTGCATTTGTTTTAGCCGTTCTAACAAGATATTGGACGCTACCAAACGCTCAAAGCCCTTATCATCACCCGGAATGATGTACCACGGGTTCTTCTTGGTCGCTGTTTTACTTAACGCTACCTGGTAGGCTTCCTGGTAAGAGTCCCAGTACCGGCGTTCATGAATGTCAGCAGCGGAAAATTTCCAGTTCTTTTCCGGCCGCTCGATTCGTGCTTCAAACCGGCACTTTTGCTCTTTTTTCGAAAGGTGAAGGAAGAACTTAATCACTTGGTACCCACAGTGGTTGAGGTACTCCTCATAGTGTTTAATGTCGCTGTAACGGTGGTTGAAAAACTCGTCATCAACGTCGTCGAGAGTGCGAACCCCTGGCAAGTTTTCATCCAGTAAAATCTGCGGGTGAACCCGGGAAATCAACACATCCTCGTAGTAAGACCGGTTAAAAATGCCAATCATTCCCCGCGCCGGGAGTTTCTGGTTAATCCGCCATAGGAAATCATGCGCCAATTCTTCACTGGTAGGTTGTTTGAAACTAGCAACCTGAAACCCAGCAGGATTAACCCCCGCAAAAACGTGTGCCACCAAGCTGTCTTTTCCGGCAGCATCCATCCCTTGCAGGATCAACACTAGTCCTTGTTTGCGGCTAGCAACGAATTTTTTCTGCAGGTCTTTTAACTGCTTACTATTCTTTACCAGTTGTTTTTTGATCTCACCTTCATCACCCACCTTTTGGTCTGGCATTGTCGGTAGCTCTGCCAGGTCAAAGTCACCATTGTCATATCGGTACTGTTTCACTTTCATCGTTAACAACCCTTCCCCAAACGATATCCAAAAAGAGGGTCTGAGACACATCGTCCCAAACCCCGTTAGAGTTACTTATTATCATACCACGTTAGTCATCAAGGACGTGGTGGTGTTCTTCATAAGTGTAGAAGCACCAAGCAATGATTCCGAAGAAGACCGGACCGAATGCCGTCCAAAAGGCAGTCATGTAGTCGCCTGACAGGCATGGTTCGATACAAGTAAAGATAATCCCGATTGCGATAACTAACCACACCACAATGGTCGTAATCGTGGCACTTTTTTGCGTCCGGTAAAAGATAAATGGCCGGTCAAGATTCTTCTTTTGCTTGAAGAACGGGAAAGCACCAATCAGGAAGAGGTATGGTGCCGATGACGAAACGTTCATCATGTCCATCAAAATCGTGTAGAAACGGTTAGCCGCGTTACCACCGAAGGAAATGAAGATGATGATCAGCGAAACGATAATCATCTGAACCCACATTGCAAATGCTGGCATTTCTTCGTCGTTCAGCTTCGTCAGCTTCTTTGGCAACAGACGAGGGTCACAACCTTCGATAAAGGACTTGATTGGCGAGTACACCATAACGAAGGCAGCACCAAGGCCACCAAGAACGTCACTTAATGCCGTGAACCGGGAGAAGAGGTGTCCCATGGCAAGAGCACCGCCATGGCTCATGCCAAAGCTTTGGCCCATCCGAATTCCCAGGTTATTAATCAAAACGTACTCACAATTACCAACATTGACATGCTTGCCACCAAGAACGCCGTACCAGTTGGCAGCAATCCCACTGATTAAGATACAGATAATGTAGAGTGTGGTCATAATCACCATTGAAATGATAATCCCGCGAGGGAATGTTTTTGCGGGCTTATCCAGCGAGTCAGTAACCCCCGCCATTGTTTCCATCCCACCGTAGGCAAATAAGGCGTAAACGATGAAGGAAACAATTGCTATCGGTGACACAAAGGCCTTGTTTGGCGAATGAATCAATGACGAACCAGTCAGTGGCGTCGCCAATTGACCATGATTAGCAACCAGTACCACAATGCTGGCCAGAATGAACATCGCAGATATCCCAAAGACGAAGATCCCACCGACTGAAGCAACCTTAGTGATCTTATTAATCCCTCGCGATGCCATTAAGGTAACAATAGCGAGAAAAATAACTTCCATGATCCCAAGCGTCTTGTTAGCGGACAGGCCGAACAAACGCCAGGTCTGCGTCCGGTCTTCCCCATAGATGACCGTCGACACGGAAATAAAGAAGAACTGGGTGGAGGACACCAGCCAAACGACCCACGCTGCTAACCAGATAAAAGTGCCGATGAAGGCGTTCTTTTCACCAATCGATCCCCGTAACCAGGAGAAGATCCCACCTTTGGCCGCCTTGAACGTGGCCCCGTATTCAGCAAACATCATTGCTGATGGCAAGAAGAAAAGAATTGCCGTTACCACGTACCAGATGATGCTGGCATAGCCCATCTGATAAAAGGCGGTAATTGAGTTACTAAACCCAAAGATAGACGAGAAAATCATCAGGATAAAAGCACCTAATTTAATCTTCTCATTTTGCTTATTTTCCATTAAGTACGCTTCCTTTATATTTATAAGTACATCAGGTGCTATTATACTCGCTTCTGTTCGCAAAATCAGGGATTTTTAAGAATTTTTCTCATTTTTTATCGCCCATAATAAGGAAGCGTTTCATAATGGTGCTCAAACAGTTCTTTCTTTTTCTCAAACACATTTAATGGGACTATTAGAATTATAAACATAGCCATAATCGTGTATATTTGCTGCATAATCACGTCAAAACACCGTTGTAAGTAAAAAAGACTCCCATGGAACAGGCAACTATGCCTGTTGAATGGGAGAAAAGGGCCATGATTCTTTATTCACATACTCAAAGTTATCAGAACCTCACTAATTGCTACCACTTTTATCTTGTTCACGCGGACAAATAGCATTGACTGAGGAGCTGCAACTACTTCTTTTTACCAGGCCCATCAACCTGGACAAAAAACAAACCTCAGTATCACAACAAAAAGGTTAATATACTAAGGTTTGTTAACAAACTAGAATTTGATTAGTGCCGACAAGAGGACTCGAACCTCCGACCTTCGCCTTACGAAGGCGCTGCTCTACCAACTGAGCTATGTCGGCATAAACACAGAAACAGATGTCGACGGGCGTCAACATCTGTTCCGTAATAACTCCGGCAGCCAGACTCGAACTGGCGACAGCCTGATTAACAGTCAGGTGCTCTACCGACTGAGCTATGCCGGAATAACGCGTGGCGACGCCCTATCCTCGCAGGGAGCGATCCCCCAACTACTTTTGGCGCGCTGAAGCTTAACTACTGTGTTC
>NZ_CAKPXS010000027.1 GCF_934202235.1 uncultured Limosilactobacillus sp.
AAATAACACCATTGAAAGCAGCGAAAAATGCAACCAATCATTGTGACCATGTAAAGCTATTTTGGCACTGTGATCCTTTTTTGAACTCGACCAAAAAACGACCGATTGACGATGCATGATTGGGTAAAGTTTCAGCAAAATTAACGTAATAATAATCGCAACTATCAAGAAAATCCCAATTCCCTGAATACCTAAATGATTAACAACCAAGGTCAACATAATTGGTCCAATTGCAAAGCCGATATTCCCGCCAAAGGAAAAAATACTCATCCCCTGTCCAGGGTTATATCCAGCAAGGCCATTAACCAGTTTAGCTGCATCCGGGTGGTAGGCTGCGATTCCAATCCCACAAACCAAGCACCCCACAACCAATAGTGCATAGGTTGGTACATACCCCAAGGAGCTAAAACCAATCCCCGTAATTAAAATGGCTAGGATAATAATCCAACCGGTATTGTACTTATCCGAAAGAAAGCCAAATAAGGGCTGAACAATCGAAGATACCAGATTCATCGCAAAAACTAAGGTTGCCGCAATGGCATAGTTATAATGGTGTTGTTCAATCAGTGTTGGCAATAAGGCTGCCAGTGCTCCCTGACTGAAATCTACGAATAGGTGTCCCAAGGATAAACTATAAATATACTTTGATACCTTCAAACTAATCCTCGCTTTCCTTTGGAATTTTGAAGTTTCTTACTTCAATTTTTTCTAGCTGTAATAATTTTTTCTTAACTGATAATCCCGCAGCATAACCAGTGAGACTCCCATTGGCGCCAACCACCCGGTGACACGGGATAATAATTTCAATATGATTACGGCCAACGGCGCCGCCAACCGCCTGCGCTGCCATATGCTTTTTATGAAGCTTAGCGGCGACCGCATCAGCAATTTCTTGGTATGTCATCACTTGACCATAAGGGATGGTCAGCAGTATTTGCCAAACTATTTTTTGAAAATTAGTGCCCATTAGATGGAGGGACGGCACAAACGACGGCTGGCGTTGCGCAAAGTATTCATCTAACCACTGTTTGGTCCGCCTTAAGGTCACTGTTTCCATTGGCGTATTCTGCGGTCCCAGACAATCTGCATAATATTTATCGTTTTCAAACCATAATCCAGTTAACCCCTGCTGGTCACTTGCCAGTAATAGCTTTCCAAACGGCGACTGGTAGCTTGTGGTATATTGCATGCTTGGCGCTCCTTTCTTATGTTATTATGATTATATCTTCATATTCGCGGATATATTATCCTAATATGCCCAAAATTTATTTAAGTATTATCAAGAGAAGAACTTATGAATAAATACATTAACTCTAAAAATATTAACGCTAATTCAGACTTTCCATACCTGGTCTTAGATGTTGTCAATCAGCATGCGAAGCCAATTAATCCTGGATTTAACGTGATGCACTGGCACAATGATCTTCAATTCATCTACGTTTTAAACGGGACAATCCAAATCAAAACATTGGAAAAAAGTGAAGAAATTGTGGCCGGAAATGGTGCCTTTATTAACCAGAACGTTGTTCACCAGGTAAACCACCGAACTAACTCGCATTACCGTTCATTCATTTTTCCAGCATACTTCTTAGACTTTTACTTCGGCGGCCCAACACAGCGGCTCGTTGAAGAATTAACGTTGAACCAAAGTTTAGAACTGATTAATTTCAAACTCGAAAGTAAGTGGGCAGCAGTCTGCAACAAGTTAAATCAGTTATCTCAATTATTTGAAAACAATCGGCAAAGTCACTTGTATCCTTATGAAGTCCTAACAGCACTAGTTAGCATCTTCTTAGAAATACAAAAAAGAGTCTCACTTCCGCAACAGAAGCAAGACTCCAATGCTAAAACCAGAGTAAAAGCAATGCTAGAATATATTCAGAAAAACTATTCGCAAAAGATTACCTTAGCCGAACTTGCCAAAAGCGCAAATATCAGTAAAGCAGAGTGCAATCGTTGCTTTCACAGCATTCTCCAAACTTCGCCTTATAATTACCTATTAGAATATCGGCTATCCAAAGCCGCCGAATTATTAAAAAAGACAAAGCTGCCAATCAGTGTGGTTGCCAATCAAGTCGGTTTTAGTCAAGCTAGCCAATTTGGCAAGTACTTTAAAGCTAAGACTAGTTTAACGCCCCTTCAATTCCGTAAAAGCTGAATTGGCTAATTTCAACTCCCTTGGTTTCTTTCATGCAGTTTCCGGTTAAGCTGGTTGACATCATTGACCAGGTTCCAGCAGATAATCCCCCAGATGACGAGGTACAAGCCAACAATCATTACCCAGTTGAACCAGGTTAAATTGCCGGTGGTTAACCCAGATCATCACCAGCAGGCCGGCTGTTTTTGCGAAACCACCCCACATACAAAAACGGCGAAAGATTATGAGCTTTGAATATTAAGTAATAGACATCAACCGCTAACTACTCAAGTAAGCTTTACCGGATAAACATAACGGCGACCGCATGACCACGGTCGCCGTCTTCGTCATTAATGCTTTTTTTGTCCACCCAGCTTAAAAATCGGAATCTTTTCCCGGGCTGGTTTACTGTCGCCGGTATTGGCACGGCCACCACGGTGAGCCCGTTGCTCGTTAAACCGCTTCTTTTCGGCCGTCACGTCGGCAGGGGTCTTCAGGTTATTTTGTTGCCAATTTAATAGGATGGAATCGACATACTTTAACCGCAACTTACCGTTCATTACCGCTTCTTTTAACGCGAGAACAATCATCTCTGGCGAATAGCTGTCCTGGTCGACCCAGTCAGCGACGGTTTCCATTTCAAGGGGACTCAGTGGCCGACCGAATTCACTTTCAATAGTAGAATACAATTCTTCACGACTAGCCACTGGCTGATCGTTTGGTTGCTTTCCCTCCACTTTAGTGCCGGACATCCGTGCCAGCAGTGGTGAAAAATCATAATAAGCTTCCTCTTGTCCCTGGTCATCCGTCCGCATTTCCTGTTTCAAGATCCCCTTGGCCATCATTTGCTGAATCTGACTGTAGACCTTATCACTAGTCGTCCCGAGCCGTTTAGCAACCTCCGCAATATCCGGCATCCCGATCCCTCGGTCAATGTCTGATTTCAGTTGCAGGTACACCACTAGCTGACCTGTCGTCAAACCATACTCGTGGTAATGGTGTAGCAACAGGTTGCTGACCGACGTCTCGCCAGCCTTGACAAAGGATTCCAGAAAATCCATGTCGTGCATACTAACCCCCCTCAATCGCAATAAAAAGGACGTGATTCATCACGTCCTTTGCAAATCAAACTTATGGGCGCAACCGGTTGAGCATCCGTGGGAATGGAATGTTTTGCCGAATGTGGTCCTGCAGCGTAACCCAAGCCAAGAACCGTTCCAGTCCCATCCCGAAGCCGGAGTGAGGAACCGAACCATACTTGCGCAGGTCGTCGTACCAGCCGTAGTCTTCCTTGTTGAGACCATTTTCTTCCAGCTTCTTGGTAATGTACTCGTAATCGTATGAACGTTCAGAACCACCAATGATTTCGCCATAACCTTCTGGTGCCAGTAAGTCAGCACAGATTACTTGGCGATCATCTTCCGGATCAGTCGGCATGTAGAAAGCCTTGATTTCTCGTGGGTAGTTCTTAATGAAGACCGGCTTGTTAAACTGGTCAGCCAGGAACGTTTCTTCCGGTGAACCAAAGTCGTCACCATATTGGACGTCGAGACCTCCTTTTTGCAGCATCTCAATAGCCTTCTTGTAGGTTACCCGCGGGTACGGTAATTCGGTGAACGGTTTGAGGCTGTCGACAGACCGGCCAACCATTTCCAATTCTGTAGGACATTTATCAATCAGGTCTTGAATCAGGTAAGCCACGTATTGTTCCTGGATTTCTTCACTTTCTTCTTCGTGGCACCAAGCCATTTCAGGTTCGATCATCCAGAACTCAGTCATGTGCCGACGAGTCTTCGACTTTTCAGCCCGGAAAGTTGGCCCCATCGTGTAGATCCGGCTCAACGCCATTGCTCCGGCTTCACCATAAAGCTGACCAGACTGAGACAGGAAAGCGTCAGTATCGAAGTACTTGACGTCAAAGAGGTCCGTCGTCCCTTCTGGTGCCGAAGAAGTCAGGATTGGCGCATCAAACTGGGTGAAGCCATGTTTATCAAAGAATTCCATCGTGGACAACTTAACCTGGCTTCTGATCCGCATCAGCGCCCATGGCTTGCGGGAACGCAACCAGAGGTGGCGGTGGTCAAGCAGGAAGTCAATCCCGTGGTCCTTATTCCCAATCGGGTAATCCTCGCTCTTGCCCACAACTTCAATGTTTTTGATATGAATTTCGTAGCCGAACTTCGACCGCTTATCTTCAGCAATTTCACCAGTGACCACAAAACTGGTTTCCTGGTGTAAACCATGTTTTGCCAGGTCAAACGTTGCTTCATCAACGTCATTCTTGCGAATAATTCCCTGAAAGAAGCCCGTTCCGTCACGAAGCTGCAGGAACGAAATCTTACCGCTAGAACGTTTGTCAGTTAGCCAAACACCAATTTTCACTGTTTCACCCACATGCTGTGGTGCATCACTAATTTTAATTGTCTTCACTTTGTTACCTCCGTTAATTCTTCTGTACCAACTTTATCACAAGTTATTAATCTGTTGAACTAGCTGACCATTACTAAACTTGAGTAAATCATAGCAAAGGTTGCCCTGGGCGTTTTTATAAGTAACTTCCCAGACAACGTGGTTATTAAACACCCCCGGAGCCACCTTCAACACCTTTTTAGGTTTTTCCTTTTGCCAAACCTTGGTTAACGCCTGGTTCTTGGTAATCCCCTTGGATTGTTGAACTATCCTGACGTTGCCGCCCTTTTGCGGTACAATCACCAGCACCTGCTGGTTCTTGTTATTCTCGCCGGCCACCGTGTAGTACGTTTTTTCACGGTTATAGATGTAGAAAGCATTCGTCTTCTTGACGCCAGCATACTTTTTAGCAATCTGTGTTGCCTGCCGTTTAGCAGCAGCACGTGGGTGGTTGCCAAAAGCGTAGAGGCCCCACCCCAACAAGAAGATCAGCAAGATGATCAACAGCAAATTGCGTATTAACTTTAGCGAGCGGTTTTCACTATTTTGCTGCTGGATCTCGCGGCGACTTTGCATCACAGTCACCCCTTTATTAAATAATCCGTTTTATTATACCAAAATACTTAACCGTTGGCGCAATGCCGGTGGTCATTTAAAAAATTTTTTGTCTGCTTCACTACCTGGTCAGTCAGCAAGACCTTCTTTGGCATCTCCTTCGGGAGGACCGCCTGCATCGACTTGCCGTACCGGCGCTGGTATAACCGTGGATCTAAGCAGACCGCAACGCCGTAGTCATCAGGAGTTCTCAGCAGCCGACCGACCCCCTGCCGTAGTTTGATAGTCGCTTTTGGTAGCTGCAACTGGTAAAAAGGATTCTTGCCAGCTTGTTGGATCATATTACTTTGTGCCCGCACAATAATATCGTTAGGCGAGTCAAACGGTAACCGGGTAATAATCAATAACTGCAGTAGATTTCGCGGCAGGTCAATCCCCTCCCAAAAACTAGAGGCCCCCAGCAAAACCGCATTTTCTCCCGTTGCAAACTGTTTAAGGAGCTTTTCTCTACTGCCGGTAATTCCCTGGGCCAGAATATCACGCTGGTTGAACAAATCCGTCCCTCGCAACTGGCTGTACACTTGTTCAATGGTTAGTAAGGAATTAAAGAGGACCATGGTTTGACACTGCGTTGAATCTGCCAGCTGGCGGATGGTCCTACTCAGGTAGCTGATATAGTGGCCATTGTTACGACTGGCGGGTTGAGGCGCATCCTTAGCAATCAAGAGAGCACTGTTCTGCTGATAGTCAAAGGGAGAAGCAAAGCGTTTAACCTGGGTCTGTTGCCGGTCAATGTCTAATTGGTGATACAGGTACTGTGACCGACTCGAATTAAACAACGTTGCTCCGATAAAGAGCGGTCGGGAAAATGACGGATAAACCTTCTCACTGAGAAAGTGGTTGGTCTCCATTAGGCCCCCGCTCAGCTTCATTGAGCTGCGCTCGTGCGACTGCTGGATAGTTAACCAAAAAAACGCCGCTGACTGTCGTTCCTCAAGAAGCCGCAAAAAGTCATGAATCGTCTCATCCGCGTCTGCTAACTTATCGAGATGTGAACTAAACTGGTTCATCAGACCCCGATCACTAGCTAGCCAACTATCGCGGCGTGATTCAAAGATGTGTTCTAGTGCCCGAAAGTGCAGCCGCGTGCTAGCTAGCGCCTGTTCCAACCCCATCATTAGTGGTGATGACGGGTTAAGAACCTGGCTAAGCTGCTTGTTGTCGACTGGCGACTCAATAATTCGTTCTGTACTGTTAGAGTCAAACTGAATGATGAAGCGACGGTAGATTGCTTGTTGAAAATCAACAATCGCCTCGTCGAGCTGCTGCAGGTCACTCGTTAACAGCTCAACGTTGTAATCTGCTAGCGGCAAAGACGCAAACGTCTCAAACAACGAGAACTCATTATCCGCATTCACTAAGCCGCGCAAAGTATTAATATTGGCCATCAGCGCTTGAAAGCTGATTGTGTGGCGGGCCATCTTCAGAACGCTATCACTCAGGTGCTGGGCTTCGTCAACGACGAGGAATGGTTGCCCATTTTGGGTGCCAAGTTCCTCAGCATGAGCTGCCAAGTAGGCGTGGTTGGTAATAATCACGTTCGCGTGTTTCAGCCGGGCCTGTTGTCGAACAAGAAAGTCATCCTGGTAATAGATACCCTGTTTATCTAGACTTTTGACTCCCTGGTGACGGATTTCGGCAAAGTAAGGTGAACTTTGGACCGTCAAGTTCAGTTCGTCGAGGTCACCACTCGTGGTCTGCAATAGCCAAATCAATATTTTGGCCTTCAACAACTGAACTAGCTTTGAATCACTATCATCCCCCAGGGAATGAACGAACCGCGTCAAATCAAGGTAGTGACTACTGCCCTTCACCACCACACTAGTTGCTTCAAATGGCAGAATCTGGTTTAACTGCCGCATCGTTTGTTCGGCAATCTGTTGCTGCAGTAAATTGGTCGCGGTGCTAACCACTAGCCGGCGATCAGGATACGTATGAAACAGGAGGGGCAACAGGTAGCCAAGGGTCTTACCTATCCCCGTTCCGGCTTCCACCACCATGTATTCTGCTTTTTCCTGGCGGTAATGGTTATAGATGGCATTCATCATTTTAGCCTGGGCTGGTCGGACCGTTAAGTGGTTACCGAACAACCGCTGCTTAGCCTTCTTGGTCGACGGGTACTTAAACTGCCGCCCGCTAATATTAGTACTTGCCCGCCGTGGCCGCCGCAGAACCATCCCGTGGGTCACATATAGTGAATCAGCAAGTTTTACTGGAAAACGTTTGCGCCGCCCGAGCTCTGTCGCAAAAACATCGGCGGTTTGCTGTGGCAGTTCTAGCTTCATTGACACCAACTGCCGCAGGGTAATCGTCGGTAACTGCTTTAACTTATTCAGTAAGTCAATTAATAATTGCGCAGTTGCATCAGCATCTGAAGCAGCACTATGCGGGTGATTATGCTGGATAGTGAGGTAAGCCGTTAGGTCGCGCAAGCGGTAGCTCTTGGCAGTGGGGAGCAAAATTTGACTCAGCGTCACCGTATCAATTGCTTGAATTGTTAGTGACGGGTAGCCGGCGCGCTCTAACTCGCGATTAAGAAAGGGAAAATCAAAGTTGACGTTATGCGCCACAAAAATCGTCCCGGTCAGTAAGCTAAAGACTGTCCCAGCAATGTCCTCAAACAGGGGCGCGGACTGCACATCGCGGTTGCTAATTCCGGTCAGCTGTTCAATTTGGTGGGGAATTTTTGCCCGCGGATTAACGAGGGTCTCAAAGTGGTTAACCACTGTCCCATCCTGAACCAGGGCACAGCCAATCTGGATGATGCGGTCACCGTTTTTGACACTGGTACCGGTGGTCTCTAAGTCAACCACCGAATAAATCGGTCCCCTTAACTTCTTTCTTGGCATTTTATCACCGTACTTTCATCTTTCTTTTTCCATCATACTATCAATATGCGAAAAGTGGTAAACTGTTTAGGTTTGAGAATGATTTATTGGAAAAGTATAATATGATTAGTTCTTACAGAAAGGCTGGGACGTCAATGAAGTCAAAGGGAATTGGCAAGAGCCACGCCAAAATCATTCTAATTGGCGAGCACAGTGTTGTTTATGGCCAACCCGCAATTGCGCTCCCGTTGCCCAACGTTGCTGAAAAGGTAACGATTTTGCCACGGACGGACGGGCATCGCTTGATCCATAGTTCCTACTTTGATGGTGACTTAAACGGGTTACCTGACAAAATGCACGGGGTTGCCAAATTAATTCAAACACTGGTCGACCACTTAGATGGTAATCGCGACTATTGGGATTTGACCATCGACAGTGATTTACCAGCTGAGCGGGGGATGGGTTCTTCAGCTGCAACGGCAATTGCCCTGGTGCGGGCCTTTTTTGATTATTATCAAAAACCACTCGACCGACAATTACTTTTACGATTAGCAGCGGTCGAAGAAGAAATTACCCACCGCAGTCCCAGCGGACTCGATGCCGCCACTGCCGCTTCGTCTTCACCACTGTGGTTTGTTCGTGGCAAGGTGGGGACGCCGATCCCCATGCACTTGCAAGCGACGATGGTCATTGCGGATACTGGAATTGCCGGAGCCACCCGCGAAGCCGTCACCGCTGTACACCACTTATTGGAAGAGTCACCAACCAAGACCCACGCTTGCCTTGACCAACTTGGCTTACTCACCCGGCAAGCGCAGTCTGCCCTGCAGTTAAATGAGGTCGCAAAACTAGGAAAAATTCTTTTAGCAGCCCACCACGAATTGCAGCGGTTGCAAGTCAGCGATCAAAAGCTAGACCAGCTGGTAGAAGTTGCGATGGCCAACGGTGCCCTCGGTGCTAAGCTCACCGGCGGCGGTCGTGGCGGTTGTATGTTTGCCCTCGTCAAAACTAGTGCTCAAGCACGCCACCTCGCTGCCGCCCTCATCAGTGCCGGTGCCCGTAAAACCTGGTTGCAACCACTTCGCTAGTTCAAAGAAAGGAAGATCCAAATGCCCACCACGGCACGCGCGCATACTAATATTGCTCTGGTCAAGTACTGGGGAAAACGCGACCCGCAACTGATGTTGCCGCAAACGGATAGTTTGTCGCTCACCCTGGACCGTTTTTTTACCGACACAACGGTCACTGCCGATCGGCGGTTAAATCACGACCGTTTTACCATCAACGGCCAAGCAGTAGATGATAAGAATACTAACAGGCTGACAGCTTTTTTGGACCTCGTTCGCCAACTAGCCGGTACCGATACCCGTTTTAATGTTGCGTCCACTAACCACGTCCCGACGAGCGCCGGCCTAGCTTCCTCTGCCTCGGCTTTTGCTGCCCTCGCGGCCGCTGCCAGTCGTGAAGCCGGCTGTCACCTTAGTCGGCGCGAACTCAGCCGGCTAGCACGTCGTGGCTCAGGGTCGGCCACCCGTTCTGTTTACGGCGGACTAGTTGAATGGCATCGCGGGACTAATGACCAAACCTCCTTTGCCGAACCGCTGATGGAAAAAGTTGACTTTCCCCTCGAAATGTTAGCCATTGTTATTGACGCTAGCCAGAAAAAAGTTTCCAGCAGAACCGGGATGCAGTTGTGCGTGGAGACTTCGCCCTTTTATCCTGAATGGCGTACGATTGTCGAAAGTGACATGACTAACATGAAGGCAGCCATTGCTAACCAGGACATTAACCGCATTGGCCAATTGGCCCAGGAAAACGCCCTGCGAATGCACGCCCTCACCTTGTCAGCTGATCCCGGCTATACTTATTTTGAAGAGGGAACGATGAGGGCCATGAGGCTGGTTGACACCCTAAATGCCAACGGTCTTCACTGCTACTACACGATGGATGCTGGCCCGAACGTGAAACTGATTTATAATAGTAAGGATCGTCAGCAAATTATTGACCAGCTGGCACCTGTTTTTGGCAAAGATAAGCTGATCGTTGCCAAACCGGGGCCGGGAGTAAGCATCACCCAACTTTAGCTGAACAAGGAGATTCATTCATTTGATTACTGAAAAAGCACCTGGAAAGTTATATATCGCTGGTGAATACGCGGTTGTGGAAAACGGCAACCCGGCGATTTTGGTTGCCTTAGACCAGTTTGTCACCTGCCAATTAACGGCTGCACAGCATCAGACTGGGAGAATCATCAGCCGCCAGTACCAAGATATTGAACTGTCCTGGCGGCGACAAGGCGACCAATTGGTCGTTGACCAGCGTGATAACCCTTTTTCCTACATCATTCAGGCGATTGAAGTGACGGAAGCCTATACCCGGTCATGCGGCCGTCAGCTGAAAATGTTTGACCTGACCATTGATAGTGATTTGGATAGCGATAATGGTCGCAAATACGGTCTGGGCTCTTCCGCGGCAGTCACCGTCGCGATTGTTAAGGCTCTTTGCCGTTTCTACCAGCTCACAGTAACCAACGAAAAACTATTTAAGCTCGCCGCCATTGCACACTTTACCGTCCAAAAAAACGGGTCACTCGGTGACGTGGCAGCCTCAGTTTATGGTGGTTGGATTGCCTACCATTCTTTTGATCGTCAGTGGCTAGCCGAACAGCAGCAGGCAGTGGATCTGACAACACTGATTAACCTGCCCTGGCCGGACTTAGAGGTCGAACCCCTGCCAACCCCCAAGCAGTTACGACTACTCATCGGCTGGACGGGTAAGCCGGCGTCCACTTCACTGCTGGTGGACAAAATTTCCCTCTTTAAGGCTGTTCACCAACAAGAATATCGACAGTTCCTTACTGATAGCCAGCAATGCGTCACCCGGATGATTAACGGTTTTCGGACTAAACGGCTGGATTTGATTCAACAACAAATCCGGGTAAACCGGCAGTTACTGGCCCGTTTAGGTCAGCTTTCTGGTGTTAGCATCGAAACGCCCCTCCTGCAGAAACTCTGCACCATTGCCGAACAAGCTGGCGGGGCGGCAAAAACATCTGGCGCTGGCGGCGGCGACTGTGGGATTGCCTTGATTGACAACCGCCAAGACGTTAAACAGTTACAAAAGCGGTGGCAAGCAGCCCGGATTCAGCCATTAGCGCTTCACGTCTTCTTTGACCAGGATAGTAAGGAGGATTAACAGATGTCGACCGATTCGCGCCGAAAAGATGAACACCTCCGTTACGCCGAAATAACCAATTCTGCCCAGCAAAGACAGCCAAATGACTTTGCCGGGGTTCGTCTCCTTCACCAGGCACTGCCGGAACAATCACTCGCCGAAGTCGACCTGTCAACTTCCCTGATTGACGGCCTTCAAATCGACTACCCTTTTTATATTGAGGCAATGACTGGCGGTAGTAAAAAGGGCGGTGTGATCAATGGGCAATTAGCCTCACTGGCTGCTAAACATCACCTTGCCATGGCGACTGGGTCAATGAGTATCATCTTCAAAGACCCCGCCACAAAGCCAACCTTTGCGGTAGTCAGGCAGCAAAATCCTGACGGGGTCATCATCGCTAATCTCAGTGCTAACGCCAGTGTTGACCAAGCTGCTGCCGCAATCGACCTCGTCAAAGCGAATGCCTTGGAAATCCACCTTAATAGTGCCCAGGAAGTCGTAATGCCAGAGGGAGCTCAAGATTACCACTGGTTAACTAATATCAAAAAACTCGCCGCCCGTTTTCCGGTGATTGTGAAGGAAGTCGGCTTTGGCATGACTAAAGAGACGATCCAGTTACTGGCTGACGCGGGTGTCGCCGGGATTAACGTGTCCGGTCGCGGCGGCACCAACTTCGCCGCTATCGAAAGCCTGCGTGGCAAACGAATTGGCGCGTCAGGTGACTGGTCACCCTTATTCGACTGGGGACAGTCAACCGTCGAATCGCTCCTGGAAGCACGGTCGACTAACCACCAGCAGGCAACGGTTATCGCTTCCGGTGGCGTGCAATCGCCAGCTGATGTCGTTAAAGCCGGTACACTCGGGGCTTCTGCAGTCGGTGTTGCAGGTTTCTTTCTTCACCACTTACAGACTAATCCAGACGGTTTGGACCAACTCATCACTAGCTGGCGGCAAAATATTGCGGCCATGATGCTCCTAACGGGTTGCCAACGCTTTGCGGACCTGGCCAACACCCCGTTTGTCCTCAATCCGCAGTTAGAAAGTTATGTTCGTCAGCGCCATTTAACGAGATAAACGGCCACCTAACCACAAAACAGAGGTCACTGAAAGCGACTCACTTCAGTGACCTCTGTTTTTGTCTGCAAAATTTATTTTGGTTGACCGGACCAGTTAAAGAAGTTCAGCATTAAACCGGAAGTAATTTAAAAGCGCAGTCCCTTCGGGTAAAAATTCTTGACCGTTGTCCCCACCAGCTTGCCAAAGCCACAGGGATGACCATTAGCAACTAGCAGGTACCAGCCGTTCTCATGACCAGCACCAACTGTCAATGTCTCACCATGGACGTATTTGCGCCACTGCCCTTTCGAAATACTTAAACAACGAACAGCGGGCAGGTCCTTTGCAGCAAGCGCCATGGCAAGCGCTAATGATGGTTCAAACCGTTTTTTCTTCAGGGTTCCCAGGTGGAGACCAGGACGAAGGACGTGGAAACCAGCTAAGGGCTTCATTGAGGAAGGACAAGCATACAACTGGTCGCCAAACTTTAAGAAGTGTGAAACAGCAAAGGACGGCATTACTGCCTGCGACCATTGCTGCCATTCGCCTAGCTCTTGCCGGCTTGGTGTCCAGTCACCACGACGTTGGCGGCGCTTGTTCTTTGCCTTCTTCCGGTGTACTTGACTCTGAGACATTTCAGACATCTCAGTAGTCAGGGTAAACTTGGCAATAAAGTGCCCTTCACCATGGTAGTGATGAGGAAAGAGGCGAATTGCCTTGGCTAGCTCTGGATTGCCATCAGCCCATTCTGGCTGGCCATGGTCCATCCCCGGTGCTTTTGCAATGGGACAGATGGTTAAGTCATAGTGGTTCAACAACCAGGCAGCGTTCTGCTCGTCTTCTTCAGGAGCAAAGGTGCAGGTGGAATAAACCAGCGTTCCTCCCGGTTTTAGCATTTTCAATGCCGACTTGAGGATCTGCCGCTGACGATTAGCGCATTCGGTAGGATAGTCCGGGTTCCAGTATTGAATTCCCGCCGGATCTTTCCGGAACATTCCCTCCCCCGAGCAAGGAGCATCAACGAGGATCCGGTCGAAGAACCGAGGAAACTGTGTTTCTAGTTCCGCTGGTGATTCGTTGGTGACCACCGCATTAACTGCTCCCCACCGTTCCAGGTTCTCCGCCAGCACCTTAGCCCGCTTGGCAAAAATTTCGTTAGCCACCAGCAATCCTTCATTGTGCATGAGGGCAACAATTTGGGTAGACTTGCCACCGGGAGCAGCACATAAGTCCAACACCTTTTCACCCGGCTGCGGATCCAACGCCACTGCCACGTTCATTGCCGATGGCTCCTGACTGTATACCCAACCAGTCACGTGGTCTAATGACTTACCATCAACTTGGCCATAATAACCATTATTAACGCCAGGAACGGCCTGGTTACCGGTTTTGCTAATGGTTTCTTCTGGCAACCCCGGCTTTCCCGGGTTAACGCGAAAGCCGCTGACAGCGGATTTGTCCGTCAGGGCCTTGATAAAGGCAGCTGACTCACGCTCTCCCATTAGACGCTGGTATTTTTCGATAAAAGCTGCTGGCAAATTCATTGATAACCCTCCACAATTTTCTCCGCTTATTCTAACATAGTTAATAGTGTTCCACCTTGCTTTTCAACCTCACACAGTGTTAAATAGAAATATTGGAGAAAAGGAAGTGTAGATATGAGTAAGTACCTAATCGCCATTGACCTGGATGGAACAACTTTAAATGACCAATCCAAAATCAGTTTACGAACCCAACGGACTCTGGATAAGTTAGCTCACCTGGGAAATGTTGTCAGCATCATTACCGGGCGGCCGTTTCGGATTTCTCACCAGTTTTACGACCAATTAAAGTTGCACAGTCCAATGGCCAACCTTAATGGTGCAATTACCCATATCCCTTATCACCACTGGCAGGATGAATACTGCGACACCGTGCCGCGCGAACTGGTCTTTGACCTCCTAGCTCATCAAGATGAACTGGGAATTGACACAATGAGTGTCGAAGATAAAACTCATGTCTGGGCCAATAAGCCAACTTCCTTGCTACCAGAATTTTTACCAGATCACCTCGAACCCAATCAAATTATCTCGCCCCAGACGCTCCGTCATGACCCAATATGTGTCACTGTCCACTACACCCATGAGAGCTTACCCAAACTCAAAGCTTACGTTGAACAACACTATGGCCAGGTAGTAGAACCACGAGTATGGGGTGGTAATTACGACATCATTGAGCTCATTCACCGGGGAATCCACAAGGAAAAAAGCGTCAAGAAAATTGCTGCTGCTTACGGGATTGACCAGCAACGGATCATCGCTTTTGGCGACGAAAGCAATGATAGCGAAATGCTAAAGTTTGCTGGTACCGGGGTGGCGATGAAAAACGCTATTAGCAAGGTTAAAAAAGTCGCTAATGACGTCACTCCCTGGGATAACAATGCCGACGGGATGGCCCGTTACTTACAAGGATTCTTCGGCTTGCGAGACGAATAAAACATCATTGATTAACAAAGGACCAGCGAACTGTTAGCCAAGTGGCAACAATTTGCTGGTCTTTTTGTGTTCCAATTTTTACATATGAATACCCAGTGCAATTTTAGCATATTTTGACATCCGCTCAACCGTCCAGGCTGGTTCCCAGACCAGGTGAATCTGGCAGTCCGTAATCCCGTCAACACTCTTCACCGCAAATCTGATTGAACGGTCAAGCAGGTCGCCAATGGGGCAGCCCATGGTAGTCAGTGTCATTGTCACCGTGCACATTCCCTGTTCATCCACGTCAATCCCGTAAATTAGCCCGAGGTTAACCAGGTCAACGCCCAGTTCGGGATCAATGACCTCGCCCAAGGCTGCCTTCACTTCTTTAACTAGCTGTTCTTGCTGCTTCATCGTTTCCTCCATTAACCAATGGATCCTTCCATCTCAAAACTGATCAGTCGGTTCAGTTCCACCGCATATTCCATCGGTAGTTTCTTCGTAAATGGTTCAACAAAACCCATGATGATCATTTCGGTTGCTTTGGCCTCAGATAATCCCCGGCTCATCAAGTAGTAAAGCTTTTCTTCCGAAATCTTAGACACCCGTGCTTCGTGTTCCATCGCCACGTTAGCATTATCGACTTCATTGTACGGGATCGTGTCTGAACTCGACTGGTCATCCATAATAATAGTATCGCATTCAACGTGTGCCTTAGACCCATCAGCTTTTTTGGTAAAGCGGACCTGTCCCCGGTAGTCAGTCGACCCACCACTTTTGGCAATCGACTTCGAAACGATCGAACTCGAAGTCTGCGGTGCGTTGTGAATCATCCGCGCCCCAGAATCCTGATGAATACCGTTAGCGGCAACCGCGATCGATAACATCGTCCCGCGGGCACCCTTACCATCCAAGTACACACTCGGATACTTCATCGTCACCTTCGACCCCAAGTTACCGTCGATCCACTCCATCGTTGCATTTTCCTGGGCGGCAGCCCGCTTAGTTTCCAAGCTGTACACGTTATCCGACCAGTTCTGAATAGTCGTGTAGCGGCAATAGGCATCCCTTTGTACATTCACTTCCACCACCGCGGCGTGCAGCGAATCGCTCGAATAATTAGGAGCGGTACAGCCCTCCACGTAGTCAACACTCGCCCCTTCATCAACAATAATCAGCGTCCGTTCAAACTGACCGGAGTTTTCCGCATTCAGGCGGAAATAAGACTGGATGGGGGTCTTGCAGTGAACACCCTTGGGAACATAGATAAATGAGCCACCCGACCAAACAGCACCGTTCAGGGCCGCAAACTTGTTATCATCAGGATGAACTAGCTTGCCAAACCATTTCTTAAAAAGTGCTGGGTGTTCTTTGAGTGCCGTGTCGGTATCGGTGAAGATAATCCCCAGTTGGTCAAACTGCTTTTTCATGTTATGGTAGACAACTTCTGACTCGTACTGTGCCGAAGAACCCGCCAGGTACTTTCGTTCAGCTTCGGGAACCCCCAACCGGTCAAACGTCCGCTTTAAGTCCGCAGGCACGTCATCCCAGTCCTGGTACTTCCGGTCAGTCATTTTCTGGTAATACAGCATATTGTCGAGGTCCAAAGATGACAGATCAGGACCAAAGTTGGGCATCGGCATCTGACAGTAAAGGCGGTAAGATTTCAACCGAAAATCAAGCATCCACTGGGGTTCGCCCTTTTCTGCAGAGATTTGGCGAACAACTTCTTCTGTCAAACCACGACCAGTCGAATAAGTGGGCTTCACATTATCGTGAAAACCATACTGGTAATCTTTGTCTTTGAGAATATCACTTGCTTTGTCGATCATCGGTATCTCCTCTCTCCTGGTTATCCTGCTCAAGAGCACGAGTTAACGCCCACCACGATAAGGTTGCACACTTAATTCGCGCCGGAAACTGCATAATACTGGTCAACGCTTGGGCGTCACCGAGTTTGGCCAGTTCAGCCGGTCGGTGTTGTTTGCCAATAGCTTCGTCCGAAAAAATCTTCGCCATCGCCAGCGCTTCTTCAGTCGTTTTACCGGCAACAGCATCAGCCATCATGCTTGCCGAAGCCTGGCTGATTGTACAGCCATCACCGGTAAAACCGATTTGCGCAATCCGGCCGCCAGCAACTCGCAGCTCCAGGTTGACAGTATCGCCACAAGTTGGATTATGAAGCGTTTGCTGATTAGTCGGCATCGTAATTTTGCCCTTGTGGTGGGGGTGGGCAGCCGCATCAAGAATCACTGCCCGGTAAAGTTGGTTTAACTTAGATAGACCCAACGTGAAAGAACTCCTTCGTTTCTCTGATTGCGTGAATTAACTGGTCAACGTCTTGCTGGTTATTATAAAAATAAAAACTAGCGCGGGCAGTCGCCGTGACCCCTAGGTAGTCCATCAACGGTTGCGCACAGTGGTGCCCTGCCCGCACGGCAACCCCTTCCATATCAAGAGCAGTCGCAACATCATGCGGGTGAAGCCCAGTAATATTAAAGGCAATCACCCCCGTATGTTTTGCGGGATCATGCGGGCCGTACACTGTGACGTGATCTTCAGCCAACAATCGCGGTAAGGCGGTGGCTACTAATTCACGTTCATGACGTTCTACCTCCGCCATCCCTAATCCTTGCAGATAATGGATCGCGCTGGCCAATGAAATGGCACCCGCAACGTTGGGCGTTCCCGCTTCAAACTTATACGGCGGTTCAGCAAAAGTTGTCGACTGCCGTTGAACACTACTAATCATTTCGCCACCAAACTGGTATGGTGGCATGGCTGCCAAAAGATCATACCGCCCATACAAGACGCCAATGCCCATGCCGCTCAGCATCTTGTGACCAGAAAAAGCATAAAAGTCTACGCCTAGTTGTTGGACATCGACGGCGAAGTGAGGCACTGCCTGAGCACCGTCAGCGACAATGACCGCTCCGTGCTGGTGAGCAAGTGCCGCTAGTTGTTGAAGCGGCGTGATGGTCCCCAGGACGTTACTAGCGTGAGTTACAGCAACAATTTTGGTCCGGTCGGTAATTTGCTTTTCAGCAGCAGCCAGGTCTAACTCCCCCGTCGTTGTTAAGTCGATATACTTGAGACAGGCACCAGTAGCGATTGCTAATTGCTGCCAGGGGACAAGGTTGCTGTGGTGCTCGGCAATCGAAACGACGATCTCGTCGCCTTCATGGATATGCTGACGGCTGTAAGTCGCCGCAACGAGGTTCAACCCCTCAGTTGCACCCCGGGTAAAGATAATTTCGCGCTCATCGGCAGCATTAATAAAATGCTGGACCGTCTGCCGGGCATTTTCGTACTCGTTCGTTGCCCGCACCGCGAGGGTGTGGACTCCCCGGTGGACATTGGCGTTGTCATGCTGATAAAAATTCATCAAATCCTTGAGAACAGGGGTCGGCCGCTGCGTCGTCGCGGCATTATCAAGGTAGGCGAGGCGTTCCCCGTTGACCCGTTGTTTGAGAATTGGAAAGTCTTGACGAACGTCATCCCACTCAGTCATGCAGCAACTTCCTTTCCAGAATCGTGATCATTTTATCTTCCAACCGGCGGTTCGGCAATGCCGTCAAGACCGCACTCAAGAACCCCCGAATAACCATTCGCTTGGCCTGGTGTTCCGGGATGCCCCGGCTAAGCAAGTAGTACAGTTGGTGAGCATCAACCTGACCGACACTTGCGGCATGACCGGCATTGACATCGTTTTCGTCAATCAACAGGATCGGGTTGGCATCGCCGCGTGCAGTTGGCGACATCATTAATAAGCGGTTTTGCTGCTCCGCATTGGACCCGTGAGCATCGTGCACGATCTGGCCAATCCCGTTAAAGATCAGCTCAGAGCTGTCCAAAACAACGCCTCGCTGGTTAATTAAGCCGGTCGAGTGCGGGCCGCGGTTAGTTACCCGGTTGTTGAGACCCACGTGCTGGTCCCCACCCGTCACCGCAATCAGTTTCGAGTCTGCTTTACTGCCCTCGCCGATCAGTTCGGCATCAATATCGCCAAGAACATTGCCGCCATTCATCATCCCCACTGCCCATTCAACATTGGCATCTGCTGCCAGGTGAGCCCGCCGGTTGAGGTAAGTAGTAATATTCGTGCCAGTTTCATCCAGCACTGCCAAATGAACCTCGCTTCCGGGCTCAGCCACAATTTCCACCATCAAGTTTGCAAGGTTAGCGGCCTTTCCCACCGACGAGAGGTGTTGCACGACGTGAACCACTGACTGCGGGTGAGCGACGATTAATAGGTGGTTGACCAATGGCTGGTTAGGCCTGGTCGCATCCTGCACCTGGTGGATTTCTAACGGTTGCTTAACAGACACTCCCGCGCCAACCTCAATCACAGTGCCACTGTTTAACATCGCTTGGTGATAAGCAGTTAGCTTATCTTGCTCAGCCGAAATAACGGACATGAAGTATTGATCAACGACTTGATAGTGATTATGCAATGCCCGGAAAAACGGCTCACAAATAACACCTGCTGGTACCTGTTTGTTGATAACTAGCTTTCCCTGGGCAAAGCTGTGGAGACTGATGTCGTCACCGTCATTTTCCTGAGCTGCCGTCACCGCTTTCGCTGAGGGGACGGCATCAATCAACTTTAACCGGTCATCCGTTGGTAAAAGCGGCCAGCCATCATATGAAAATTCCTGCATCCTTGGCATTGCCAACTTTGGGTAAAGCTGGAGTGCGCTCAGGCGGCGCGCCGTAAAACTGGTTGGTTCACCCCACCGACTCGCCACGGCTTTCACTTGTTGTTGGGTTTGCTCAAAATTGAAGGTCATCATCCTTCTCCCCCTAGTTTTCGTCAGTCAGCTTAATTTTCAGTCCCAGCTCATCACGTAGTCCGGCGTAACCTTCTTTTTCGAGGCGTTTGGCCAGGTCAGGCCCACCAGTTGCTACTACTTTTCCGCCCATCATGACGTGAACCACGTCGGGAACAATGTAGTTCAACAACCGCTGATAGTGAGTAATGATCAGTGAACCAAATTGAGGCCCACGCATTGAGTTCACACCCCGAGCAACGACCTTCAACGCATCAATGTCTAAGCCAGAATCGATTTCATCGAGAATCGCGAAAGTCGGCTTAATCATCAATAACTGGAGAATCTCGTTTCGCTTCTTCTCGCCGCCGGAAAAGCCTTCATTAAGGTAGCGTTCCGTCATCTCATCGCTCATATCCAACAAGTGCAGGTTCTTTTCCAGTTCCTTAATAAAAGCCATTACTGATAGCTGGTCATCCTTTGGCCGGCGCGCATTCATTGCTGCCCGCAGAAATTCAGCGTTCGTCACTCCCTGGATTTCCGCGGGGTACTGCATCGCTAAAAATAGGCCGGCGCGGGCCCGCTCGTCAACTGGTAAGTTGAGGATACTTTTTCCATCGAGAAAGATTTCGCCAGCAGTTACCTGGTAACTCGGATTTCCCATAATGGTTTGTGAAAGTGTCGACTTCCCAGTCCCGTTGGGTCCCATAATCGCGTGAATTTCACCGGTCTTCATCGTCAAATTCACCCCGTGGAGGATTTCCTGACGCTGTTTGTTTTCCTCATCGGTTACCGCTACGTGTAAGTTCTTTATTTCCAGCTTACTCATCCTGTAAAGCCTCCCGCAATTGATGTGTCGTCTCACCGACATTTTTACTGATTCATTATACCAGGCCAAATTAAAAAAGCAGGACTTTAACCACCCTACTTTTTAACCTTGCCATAACGGTTTTGTTCCTTAATCATGCTGCTCTTGCCGCGGTGACTATTGATGAAGTGTTCCTCACCCGCAAAAATTGCGAGATACGACATCAGTACCCGCTGCAATCTTTTTCGCCAAGTTAATTTTTGTCGAGCCATGGTTATCAATCCCAGAGCTCTTCAAAATGACGCGAGGCAGATGTCGTTGCGTCACTAACTGGCGACGGCTGTTCTGCCGGTGGGGCCACGACGGTTTGAACTAACCGGCTGTAGTGGTACGTTAACTGCCCTTCATGGAGATCAACTAGTAGCTTTTTCCCTGAAAAATACCACTCATCTGCAAAATCGACGTAAAAATCAATCCCATCAACTGTCACCTTTGCAATGGGCTGGCCCGCCTGTTTAACCACTGTAGGCTCCACTTGAACATGATCAATATTCCCGTCATGTGGACGAACTAGTTGAAAGCGCACGACTGTCGAACTCCCTTGGTTTAGTTTCAGCCTGTCACGGATGGCTGCAGCCGCCGCTGGAGTGACCTCAAGTTTCATTTTACCCTCTCCTTTTGCGCTTATTCTATCACGTTAGCAAACAAAAAACCGCCCTGCTGACCGAAGACGGTCAAACAGCGCGGTCCAATGCAAACAACTACTTTCAATGTTTTTTGCTCATCACAGAATGCCTCATCCCGTAAGTAAAGTACAGGAGAATCCCAATCACGAACCATGCACCGGCATAAATCTTGGCCTGCGCATCCAATCCCAGGAACACTACTAGTGAGGCGAAAAAGCCCAGCGCCGGCAAAATAGGGAAGAACGGCATCTTAAAGGCAGGATCAGCAATGTCGTGCCCTTCCCGTTTCCGGAGTGGGTAAATTGCTAGACAAACGAACATAAACGCAATCAACGTCCCGGCAGAAACCAACTGTGATAAGAATGCAAACGGGAAGAGTGCACTGATGACCAGTGTCACAATTGTTAAGACCAACAATGCGTTATTCGGCCGTTGTTTATTATCAAGCTTACCCAAAAACTTTGGTAACATCCCGTCCCGGCCAAAGGAGTAGATCAGTCGTGAACCGGCCATCATCATCCCAATCAGCGCCGTTAACATCCCAACCACCGCTACTGTTTGAACAACGGTGGCCACCAGCGGATGCCCGGCAGTCCGCAAGGCCAGGCCGACTGGTTCAGCACTGTTAACGTACTTCTGATATGGCACAACACCAACAAGGACAACCGAAGTAACAACAAAGAGGACGACCGCAATGATTAGTGATCCCATGATTCCCCGTGGCATCGTCTTCTGGGGGTTAATCGCTTCACCCGAGTTGGCAGCGATGGAATCAAAGCCGATGTAGGCCAAGAATAACATGGAAACGCCGGCATAAATCCCCTGCCAGCCCCCAAAGGCACCGTTAGCAGTGGCCCGGTACTTCGGAATAAATGGAACAAGGTTTTTGGTCTTAATTGCGCTGAGACTCACAATGATAAACAGTAAAATGGCGGCAACCTTGAGAATCACCAAAACATTTTCGACCCGGGCAGCGTCAGAGACCCCACGGCTAATCAGAAACGAAACAACCAGCAAGACCACGACGGCAACCAGGTCGATGATTCCCCCTTCAGTGCCGAAAGCATTAGACAGCGAACTCGGCAGTTGCCACCCAAGTGGCGCGATTAATGCCCGAAAGTTAGCGGAAAGCCCGGAACCCACAAAGGCCAGGGCGATAAAGTATTCCGCCAAGAGTGCCCAGCCAGCAATCCAGCCGAAAAACTCACCAAAAATTACGTTAATCCATGAATACGCGGAACCAGCAAACGGCATGGCGGCTGCCATTTCAGCATAGGCAAAGGCCACCAACCCCGCCACGACGGCAGCAATCAGATAAGAAATAGCCACCGCCGGGCCAGTATGCAGGGCAGCGACTTCCCCTGGCATCGTGAAAATTGAAGCAGAAACAATGGTCCCGACACCGAGCCCCAAAAAGTCACGAACGCGCAGCGACCGCACCAGGTGACTATCCTTATCCTCGTAAACGCTGGGGTCCTCTTTTCGTGTCATTATTTTCCATAGACTCATCGGCAATCACTCTCCCTGCCAAGATTAAAATTTGATTAGTTAATTCTAGCAAGGCTCTCACTTTCCGTCAATAGCCAATTTGCTCGCTGGCAGCTGCTAACGCAGATAATCTACCATTTTCATCCATGTCCCGCTAACGGCTAGTACCATAATAGCCAATCAGCCAACGTTACTTGATTAGAAAAGGATTTCAATACCTTTTACAAAAAAGCCAACACAGGACGCCCATCCCGTGTTGGCTGCTAGTATTCGTGACTAAATTCAGCTCAATGTCGTTAATCCACATAATCGGTTGGAACGCGGTCTTGTGGAAGCTGACGTCGTCGCAATGGCTGCTTGGTGTGTCCCAGAGTTAAGCAGATCAACGGTGTCTGGTTTGCCGGTAAGATCCCTGCAGGCAGCGACGGCAATGCTGCCATGTTCATACAAGCACCAACGCCCATGTTTTCGGCCGCCAGGGCCATATTCTCAACCATTGTTCCGGCGCTAAGGTACTTCGATGCGCGAAGTTGGTCACGACGAACCGAAATAACAATTACTGCCGGTGCATGATAAGTGTTCGCTAACTGGGCAGTAACCTGAGGATTGCTAATGACGGTAAAGTGATAAACTCCGTAATTGCCCCGCCCCGCTGCACCGGCCTGGCCAGCGTGAACAATGGTGGATAATTTATCCCTGGAAACCGGCTGTTCAGTATAATCACGGACCGACTGTCGCGTCCAGATTGCTTCCGTTAATTCCATTGCTCATGCCTCCTTTTGGCACCTTGTACCTAGTGCGGATACTGGGCATTATTCTCGTAAACCAGCTCCGGTTCCATGCTAACCCGTTTATTCTTATCAAGACTGGCAATCGCCCGCATTTCGTCGGCGCTCAGCTCAAACCCAAAAATCGTGGTATTTTCCTTAATTCGGGAAGCATGAACTGACTTCGGAATAAAGGAGTTGCCAACTTGCAGGTGCCAGCGGAGAATGACCTGGGCCACCGAAACACCATGCTTGGCAGCAATCTCTTTCAAGACAGGGTTATCCATCATCCGCCCCCGGGCCAGGGGTGACCAAGCCTGGGTCACAATTCCGTGCTGGTGGTTAAAAGCCCGCATCGGTGCATGGGACA
>NZ_CAKPXS010000028.1 GCF_934202235.1 uncultured Limosilactobacillus sp.
TCTCCATAATAAATGAAAAAGACGAATTGTAGTTCCGTCGAACTACAATCCATCTACAGGTTAGTATGTTTTATTTACCATTTTTGTGATTGTTTGCGCTATCCTCATAGTTAGGGTGATTTCAACTGCATCAACCATAATTCATTCCCCTAAACAAAAAAATTTGCTAGTTTGTGCATCTTTTCTCAAATTATTGTGTCGTTACCTGGTAAATTTGTTATAATCTGGTTGTACATTGTTAAAGAACATAAGGAGCGTGAATTTGATGTCTGATCAAAAAGCACAAATTGGTGTTGTTGGTTTAGCTGTCATGGGAAAGAACCTGGCTTTAAACATTGAAAGCCGCGGGTTCACTGTGGGTGTTTACAACCGTCACCGCAACCGGACTGACGAAATGATGAAGGACCACAGCGACAAGAAGCTGATCCCGAGCTACACCATTGAAGACTTCGTTAACAGCCTGGAAACTCCTCGCCGTATTCTGCTGATGGTGAAGGCTGGTGCCCCAACCGATGCAGTAATCGATGAACTGCTGCCACTGCTTGACAAGGGTGACGTGCTGATCGACGGTGGGAACACTAACTTCCACGACACGATGGCACGGAATGCTAAGCTGGACAAGTCCGGCATCAACTTCATCGGCATGGGTGTTTCCGGTGGTGAACTGGGCGCCCTCCATGGCCCATCCCTGATGCCTGGTGGCCAGAAGGAAGCTTACGACCTGGTTGCCCCAATCCTGACCCAGATCGCCGCCAAGGCCGAAGATGGCAAGCCATGTGTTGCCTACATTGGGCCTAACGGTGCCGGCCACTATGTCAAGATGGTTCACAACGGCATCGAATACGGTGACGAAGAGCTGATCGACGAAAGCTACAACATCATGCGCAATGTCCTTGGCATGAGCGTTGACGACATGGCTAAGATCTTCAAGGAATGGGACAAGGGTGAACTCGACAGTTACCTGATCAACATCACCGCTGACATCCTCACTCGCAAGGACGACCTCGGCGAAGACAAGAACAAGCCGATCGTTGACATGATCCTTGACCGTGGTGCTAACAAGGGTACTGGTAAGTGGTCTTCTGAAACTGCCCTCGACGGCGGTGCACCACAATCAGTTATTACCGAAGCCGTTTACGCTCGTTACATCTCAATGATGAAGAAGGAACGGGTTGCCGCAAGCAAGGTTCTTCCTGCTGACGTAGAAAAGGCCGTTATTGACAACAAAGATGAATGGATTGAAAAGATTCGTCAGGCCCTCTACTTCGGTAAGGTGATGTCATACGCTCAAGGGTTCGAACAAATGCGGATCGACTCCGAACGCTATGACTGGAACCTGCAATACGGTGAACTGGCTCAGATTTGGCGTGAAGGTTGCATTATTCGTGCACAATTCCTGCAAAAGATTACCGACGCCTTTGAAAAAGACCCAGCAATCAAGAACCTGCTGCTTGATGACTACTTCAAGGACATCGCCAAGAAGTATCAAAAGGCTATCCGGGATGTTGTTGCCCTGGCAGTCAAGGCGGGGATTCCTGCACCTGCCCTGGCAGCTGCCATCAACTACTACGACTCCTACCGTGCTGAAGTGCTGCCAGCAAACCTGTTGCAAGCACAGCGTGACTACTTCGGTGCCCACACGTATGAACGTGTTGACCGCCCAGGTAACTTCCACTACAGCTGGTACGAAGAACAATAATTTATTCCTCATTAACGCTAAAAAGACGGCTGAATTACTTCAGCCGTCTTTTTTTGCTCACTTCTTGGTAGCGGTTTAGTTAATGGTATATATGTTCACATATTCATATCTGTCTTCACTTTATCTTTTCTTAACCTAGACCAATTGTTTAATTAATGTACTCGAATGAATTGGGATAATTAACGTTAAACCGTTGCATCGCCGATGATAGCAACGATTGCACAAGTTGACTAGTCCATTTGCTAAATTGGTCTAGTTTTTATTTTGATATTAACCTTTTCCAAAATAAGTGTTGACTTTCGGTCACAAGTCAGGCATCATTGGCATCGTCAAAACGAATTAGAAATTGGTCTGGTCATCCAGACTTTGTGAACCACTTTGGAGGATATCATTATGCAACCATTAAATATTAAAGTTTACTCTGACGGTGCCATTATTGAAGATATGCGCCGGATGTCTCAAATGGACTATCTGAAGGGCTTTACCACCAACCCTTCCCTGATGAAGCGGGCGGGAATTACTAACTACATGGAATTTGCTACCAAGGTCGTTAACGAATTCCCTGACTACAGCATCTCCTTTGAAGTCTTCAGCATGGATCACAAGACAATGGCACAGGAAGCGCGGGTCCTGTCATCACTGGGTGACCAAGTATACGTCAAGATCCCGGTAATTAACGACCAGGGTGAAATTAACAGCGAGTTGATCCACCAGTTGTCTTCAGAAGGAATCAAGGTTAACGTCACGGCCATTACCACCACTGCCGAAGTCCAAGCAGCCGTTAACGCCCTCGATCCAGAAACACCATCGATTATTTCCCTCTTCGTCGGCCGGGTAGCCGATGCCGGGAACGAATGGCATGACTTCGTGGTAGACAGCGCTAAGATCACTCACCAGCTGCCAAAGGCTGAACTCTTGTGGGCTTCCACCCGTGAAGTTGGCAATATCTTTGAAGCACAGGCACTGGGCTGTGATATCATTACCGTTCCACCGGCAATCCTGGAAAAGTTCAATGCTAAGCGTGGTCTCTCCCCGATGGAAATTTCCGTTAACACCGTTAAGGGCTTCAACAAAGATATCGCCGCACTCGGCTTCAGCATCCTGGATGACAGCATGGTTCATGCCTAGGGAGGTCCAGTAGTTAATGACCAAGCTCGACACGACTCAGCTGGCCAAGCAGTCTATTAGCCAACGGTCAGTCAATACTCTGAAAATGTTGGGCGTGGAAATGATTGAACAAGCTCACAGTGGCCACCCCGGGATCGTCCTTGGGGCGGCCCCCATTGTTTACAGCCTCTGGGAATATTTCCTGTCTTTCAATCCTCGGAAGCCGCTGTGGCTAAATCGCGACCGCTTCGTTCTCTCCGCCGGCCACGGCTCGGCACTCCTTTACGCCCTGTTGTACATGAACGGCTTTGACCTGACAATTGACGACCTGAAGGCTTTCCGTCAGCTGGATTCCAAGACACCGGGCCATCCGGAATATGGCCACACGCCAGGGGTCGACGCCACGACCGGCCCACTTTCCCAGGGACTGGGGATGGCCGTGGGAATGGCAATGGCCGAAACACACCTGGCTGCCGAATATAACCGGCCCCACTTTTCAATCATCGACCACTTCACCTACGCGTTGGTCGGCGACGGCGACCTGGAAGAAGGGCTCAGCCAGGAGGCGATCAACTTAGCCGGTCACCTCGGCTTGAACAAGCTGATCGTCCTTTATGACTCCAACGACGTCTCGCTTGACGGTCCACTCAGTGATAGCTCCAGTGAAAATATCGCCCAACGTTTCCGGGCAGCTGGCTGGGACTACCAGCTGGTCAATAACGGTAATGACCTGGAAGCACTCAAGACAGCGATTGCCCACGGCCAGCGTTCAGCTAAACCGGCAATCATTGAAGTTAAAACAATCATTGGCGAGGGGACTCCACTCGCCGGGACGAATAAGGTGCATGGCACACCCCTAGGACCCGCTAATATGGCGGAGCTAAAGAAGAGTCTAAACTGGCAGTTAGCACCTTTTCAGGTTGAAGAAGACGTCTATAACCACTACGACTACTTCATCAATCAGAAGATCTCCGCCTATCATGACTGGCAAAAGCTGTTTCTCCACTACCAGAAACAATTCCCTGAGCTAGCTGCTAGCTTACAAGATAAGCAACTGCACCTTCCGGCAGGAGCGACCAAATTTACGCCCGGCGCGATGATTGCGACGCGAAATGCCAGCGCAACCGTCATGCAGGGCCTCGCCGCTGCCAATACCAACTTCTGGGGCGGGGCGGCTGACCTCACAGCTTCCAATAAGACTTACCTTCCCGGCTGCGGCGACTTTTCTGCCAACCACCGCCGCGGACGTAATATCCACTACGGTATCCGCGAATTCGCGATGGCAGCAGCAGCTAATGGCATTACCCTTCACGGCGGTTCACGGACCTTTGTTTCAACTTTCCTGGTCTTCAGTGACTACCTCAAGGCCGCAATCCGCTTATCCGCCATCATGAAGGTGCCGACCACTTACGTCTTCTCCCACGATTCGATTGCCGTTGGCGAAGACGGACCGACTCACGAGCCGGTAGAACAAATTACTGGGTTACGTGCTATCCCGGGCGTCAACGTCTTCCGGCCAGCGGATGCCAACGAAACCCTGGCCGCTTGGCAGACAATCGGTCAGATCACAGACCAGCCAGCTGTACTGATTACTAGCCGGCAGAAGCTTCCCGTCCTGTCCGAAGCGGAAAATAGTCAGGAAAAGGTTGCTCGTGGCGGCTATGTTATCTCGGCGGCCCAAAAAAGGGCCGAAGGACTATTGATCGCCTCCGGTTCAGAAGTCTCCTTAGCTCTCCAGGCACAGCAACTCCTGCGGCAAATGAACCATGATGTCGCGGTGGTTTCCATGCCGTGTCTGGAACTCTTTAACCGCCAACCAAGCGACTACCGCGATAAAGTCTTGCCACCAACGGTTGCCAAGCGGGTGGCCCTCGAAATGGGGACCGGTTTTGTTTGGCACCAGTATGTGGGTACTGGCGGCAAGATCATTAGCGTTGACCGTTTTGGTCAGAGTGGCGATGGTCCAACCATCGTTGCTAACTACGGCTTTACCGTCGAAAACGTCGTCAACACCTACCTTTCACTCAACCACTAACGCCAATTCACTCAGACACACCAACAGACATCACTCTAAGTTAAACGTTTTGGGATTGTGGTAGACAAAAAGACTCCCTGGCAAAAAATGCCAGAGAGCCTTTCTTTTTGATCAGCTTTACTTTGCCGCTGCTTCTGCAGTTGGCAATTCATTATTAACGTCAGTTCGAACAACCATCACGTCAACCCGTGAATTACGGTTAACGAAGGCCGTAACGGAACCAACTACCGCCCGTTGCATCTTTGACAGCCCACTAGCCCCAATCATAATCAGGTCATTCTTGTGGTCGCGTGGGAAATCAAAGGAAATCACCGTCTTGGGATTACCTAACCGGACGTGAATATCGATATTGTTAAAGTGCTCATTTTCTTGTGCATCAGTCAAGAGGTCGTCAAGGTAGTCTTCTGACCGGTCCACCAGTTGGTAAGCGATGCTGCCATCGGACATCCCCGCAAAGTTGTAAGACATTGCACGGGTGTCGACCACATTCAAAATGTCAACGTGAGCCCCGTTCCGCTTAGCAGTCGAAATGGCCTTCTTCAAAGCCAGCTCTGCCTGCTTAGATCCGTCAACGGGAACCAGAATGTTTTTGTATTCTTGGCTCATCATCGTAACCTCCGTTCATTGTTCATTGTGTACTTGCTATGTACGACATATGCTCATTGAATAACTATCTTTACTGAACATTGTACTCCCATTAGGAAATGAAAAAAACATTTTCACTGTTTTTCATACTTTTTTAATAGCAAGGAGTCCCCTTATTGACAATTACCGGCCGGCAACCTACAATTTGAGAAAAGTAAACTTAAGATTATTAAGTCAAGAGGAGCTGTTGTAAGCAATGGACAAGATTGACCGTCAGATTATTAACATGTTGCAGGAAAACGCCCGGGTTTCGCTGAAACAAATGTCGCAGGCTTGCTACATTTCCTCACCCGCGATTGCCGCCAGGATTAACAAGTTGGAGAAAAATGGCGTCATTACTGGTTATCACACCGTCGTTAACATGGAAAAACTCGACTACCACGTCAAAGCCTTCATTCAATTACAACTGGAACCCCGGCAAAAAAAGGAGTTCTACCCGTACATTCAGGGCATTCCCAACGTCATTGAATGCAATTGCGTTACTGGTGACTACTCGGAAGTGATGGAAGTCGTCTTTCCCACTACTGCCGACCTCGACAATTTCATCAATATTATCCAAAGCCGCTTTGGTAAGACCAGTACCCAGATTGTCTTCAGTACTAGCGTTGACCACCGCGGTGTCATTCTGAAAAATTCGGAAGAAGACAAGTAATTTCAAACGGGAGGAATTATCCATGAAACCACAACTAATCGGGCTCCATCACGCTTATAACAGCCGTGATCTTGGTGGCTACCCCACTGCTGACGGCCACCACGTTAAGGCAGGTCGCCTCTTTCGAACGGCTTTGCTCCACAACCTCGATCGTGAAGACCTCCAACTGTTGAACGAGCGTCACGTCACCCGGATTATTGACTTTCGGGACAACGCAGAAGTCGACCGCTTACCAGACCGGGTGCCTGAATCGGCGGTCTACTACCACCTGCCAGTCTTTAAGGAAGACGAAACCGGTGCCAGCCTCTCCACTGCCAAACCAATGAAACGCTTGGCAGTGGACTACCAGGCAGGAATCAACTGGATGCTAACGGCCTACCACGATATGGTGTCGATCGTTTCAGCGAAAACTGCCTACCGTGAATTTTTCCACCAATTATTAGCAGCCGGTGACGGTGAAGCAACCATCTTCCACTGCACCGCCGGCAAGGACCGGACAGGGATGGCCGCCTACTTCCTCCTGCGGGTGCTCGGTGTCTCTGCCGAGGATGCTCGTGAGGACTACCTCTGGACCAACGTTTACTCCGCCGCCCGTGTCCGGATGCGACTCGCCCAGGTCAAGGCTGCCGGAGGAAACGAAGTTGTCGCCTACAACGTCCGCCATATGTCGGCTGCCCTGCCCCAGTACCTCGATACCGCTACCCGGCTGATCAACCAGCAATACGGGGGCATGCAATCCTTCATCCACAAGTTCCTTGGCTTATCCAATGACGACGTTGCTACTCTGCGTCACCATTACCTCGCCTAAACCCTCCCCGTGCTATAATATAAGTAGGATTAATCAACCGAATGGAGATGTGAAGGATGGAAACACGTATTTTCTTTAATCCCGGCGACTCAATCGCTAACATCCACGATTACAACGAAGCTGTCCGCAAGGGGCAGATTTTTAAACGCGAACGCCATGCCGACGACCTTGTGATCGCAAAGGGTCCTGACGATGAAGAATATGCCATCTTCTACGCGAAGGACGAGCTGCCAGCGAGCCACCAGGCATCTAAGCCGTACAACGTTAAGAACCGATTGTAAAACGAATCACACCTGCTTGTCGATGAGGCGAGCAGTTTTTTTGTTACCAAAAAAGCATGGCCAGAGAACAAGCCCCTGGTCATGCTTTCTATCTTTAATTAGTAATCAGTTTAGTCATCAGTTAGCAGTACGTGAAGCAGCTCCTTGGCAGATTCATGAAGCGCGTCCTTCGACTTATCGTTGCCCAGGTGAGTGTAAACTTCGCCAACGTAGACGTCATGGTCAAAGAGGGTCTTAAAGACCTGGTCAATAATCGGCTTGGTCCGCTCTTCTTCCTGAACGGGGCCAAACGGGTTAGCAAAGAAGGTCGTACTGAAGCCCACTTCATCGGTCGTCCCCAGCGCCATCCGTTTGCCGGCAACGAAGGTCTTCTTGGCTTCATCAACATCGTTAAAGCGATGTAAACCGATTTCCTTGTCATAGTTGTTGGCGTAAACCCACATATCCACGTGGTGGTGCTGGACAACATGGTCCCAACTGTCCGCCGGGATAATTACCCGGGCATTCTTGCGCTCAGGGTTGAGGTAAACACCCCGGTCCATGTTATCGAAGGCCACGGCGGAACTAAGGTCATCCAAGCGGACAAAGGCACCAATTTCGGTTCCCTGTGCACTGATGCCGTTCTTTACCCGGTCATCAATGGTAAAGCTCCCCATGTCGTCGAAGATTGTTTCCAAGTTGGTAATCTGGTCGTCAGCGACTTCCTGGAGGGCTTCCAGTGATTCGGACTTCCCGGCACCGGAGTCCCCGAAGAAGACAACATTACGTTGCTTGCCGTTAGCAAAAGTAATCTTAACCATCGACCCGTGAATCGGCAGCGAATTCCGGTAAATCTGGTGAAGGTTATGAACTGTCAGGCACATCTTCTTCATGTAGCCAAAGTAGGTCGTCTTATCGTTGTATGGCACCTCAGCGACCCAGATATCATTGTCAGCATCGTGGTGGTAATGACTGACGTCTCCCTTAGTTGGTGTCAAGCCGAAGAGGATAATTTCATCTGGTTTCTGGTCACGAATTTCCTTGGCACTGGCTAACTGGAAAAGGTTGGAAAGGGCCAGCCCGTTGACCAGGTAGTCGACATCAAAGTAAATGAAAGCAAGGCTCTCACCAATCTTTGCTGGGTAACAGAGCCACTCCCCGTCCTGGTCAGCAAACTTGTCCACCGGGTTATATTCAACGGCCGAGAAAACCCCTTCCCGCTTGTTGCTCTTCGTGTGCATCATCAACGGCGGACGCAACATGACCCGGTCGATAAACGGCACGTCCTTTAAGGATTCGTAGCCAGCCGGTATCTTCCACTGGTGGTGGTCAATTAGCATGGCCGCATTGGTCCCGGAGTCTAGCTGCCGGTAGACCTTGTTGGGAAAGCCCTGCAACTTCTCTTCAATCGTCCGGTAAAGAACCCGGATTTGGTCGTTGAAGAAATTATCGACTTCGCGGAACTTGGCACCGATAATCTTGTTTTGGCGATAGTCCATCACCGACACCCGCAGGTATGACCGGTAATAGGTATAGAAGTTTTCAATACTGTCAAGGATTTCCTCGCGACTGTAGTGGTCATAGGCCGAAATATCGTCAACCAGGATTTTTTTAATGACACTGACGTAATCGTCGGCGGTTTGATCTTCAAACGAGTCATTGCGCTCGCTATTGTGCAACGAATTCAGGTAAATCCGCACCATTGTCTTTAGTTCATCGCTGTTAATCATCTCGTACATATTGGTGTAGTAGCGTTGACTGAAGTTGAGCAATGCCACTTTGCGGCTTGGCGCAATGTACAATGAATCAGTTTGAATTGTTCGTCTATTTTCTCCCATCGCTGGTCGACCTTTCCTAATTATTTTCTCATTAAGTTCGTTAATATTATTGTAACCTATTTTCTACTCAGCTGATACCGAAAGTGGCTTGAAGTTTGTCAGAGAGCGAACAATCCTCGATAAGTGACTCTTGATCGTTCTTGACGATTGGTGAGGAAATGGCTAAACTAGTCTTAATAATTATTCATCAAAAACTCAGTTAAAGATTGAAGGAGGAGTTCTTATGGAACTGGCGTCAAGTTTAAAGGGGCAGATTAATCCCCGTTTACTCGCGGTAAGCGCTTCGGGTGTTCGTTCGTTTGATGCAATGGTCTCTAGTATCCCCGGAGTAGTCAAGCTAACGATTGGTGAACCGGACCTCAATACGCCGGAACACGTCAAGGACGCTGCTAACCACAGTATTACCAACAACGATTCGCACTATGCTCCCCAAAACGGGACGGAAGAATTCCGCCAGGCCGTTGTGAACTATATTCACCGCACCCGCGGTCTCAACTACGACCCGCACAGTGAAGTGGTCGCTACTATCGGGGCCACCGAGGCCATTTCTGCCACCTTCTTCTCCATCCTCAAGCCGGGTGACAAGATTATTATCCCGACACCAGAATGGTCTCTGTACTTTCCGTTAGCTGAGCTGGCTGGTGCCGAACCGCTCCAAGTCGACACCTCTGCCGACAACTTTGTTTTGACACCGGAACACCTGGAACAAGTTCTGGAAGAACACGGAACCAGCGTTAAGGCCATCCTGTTGAACTACCCGAATAACCCAACTGGTCGGGAATACCCCGAAGAAGTTCTTCGTGGCTTGGCCAAGGTCATCGAAGAGCACAACCTCTTTTGTATCGCCGATGAAATCTACAGTGACCTGGTATATAATGGCAAGCACTTCTCCATTGCTAACGCCATCCAGGACCGGACAGTACTGATCAGCGGACTTTCCAAGTCTCACGCTATGACCGGTTACCGGCTGGGCTACCTCTGTGCACCAGCTGACCTGGCAGCCCAGATTAACAAGATGCACTCGCTGATGGTTACCGCCGTTAATGACAGTGCCCAGGCCGCCGGTGCTGAAGCTCTGAACAATGGTGAAATGGACCCGGTTGAATCTAGCAAGGTCTACCTTGAACGCCGTGACTACCTGAATAAGGAGCTGAATGAAATTGGCATGCCGCCAGTTTCACCAGACGGGGCTTTCTACCTCTTCGCCAAGATTCCCGCAGCCTTTGGTGACGATGACCTCACCTTCGCCACTCGCTTAGCCAAGGAAGGCAAGGTTGGTTGTGTGCCAGGTTCCTACTTCGGCGAAGGCGGCAAGGGCTACGTTCGCTTCTCCTACGCTGCTTCAATGGAAACCATCAAGGAAGCCGCCAAGCGCATAAAGAGTTTCGTTGCTAATCACTAAATAATCGTTTTCCCGCAAGCTGCCAGCTAACAGTTTGCGGGATTTTTTGCGTTAAAAAAGACGGACCTGCCATTCCAGATCCGCCTTACTGTTTGTTTAACGGCCACCAACAATCTTAGCGGCTGCTTTTTCTAACTTTAATGATAGCTGGTCAGCGTTCTCCCGAAAGTCACTGATAAAGTTGTCTGCCGCTGGGGCAACGGTTCCCACCTGTTTACCAGTAAAGTCAGTTACTACTAGCTCGTTCCCGGACCAGCTGACGTCATCGTAGTGGCCTTCCAAGGCTTCATCCATCATTGCTTGCATTGTGTCACGGACTGCGTCTCTAATCACGTCGTCGACGGCTAAGTCTTGGCCATGCACCTTTGCCGCGGCAATTTTCATCGCCACTTCTTCCATGTTAGCCGGAATTTCTACACTCATTTATCCTTTCCTTTCTCCGTTCTTGACGGTTCTTCTCCTGACCCTTATGCTGAAGTCAGTAAGGAGCGTTTTATTAATGAACAAAATCTATTGGCAGCAGATGACCCCGCAGGGTTACCAGGAAATCCAGCAGCAGATCGCTGCTCTCCAGGACCAGCGGCCCGCCAAAATCGCCCAATTAAAAGCCGCGCGGGCCCTTGGTGACCTGTCGGAAAATACCGAATATAGTACCGCTAAGCGGGAGCTGCGTCACCTGGAAAGCCGGCTCCGTTACCTCAACAAGCTGCTGACCTATGCCAAAATCGTCACGCCAGCAGACAACGGTAAAATTAGCCTGGGTTCGACGGTGACCCTGGAGTTTACCGACGACCACTTACAAGTGAGCTACCAGCTCGTCGGCAAACAGCAGGCCGACATCAGCCGGCAATTGCTGTCGTTTGACTCGCCCCTCGGGAAAGCCCTGATGCACCAGTCAGCAGGGGTCACCGTTAACGTGGCAGCCCCGGCTGGTAATTACCAGGTCAAGATCATCAGCGTTCAAAATAATTAGCCTTGTTGCAGGGCCTGACGGTAAACTGCCGCGGTCTGCGAATCAAAAGCAACGAAGAGGACTTCCGTTAAGCGGGAGTCTTTTTTCGTAAATTGCCGGACCGTTTGTACCGCAATCGGTGCGGCTTTCTTGAGCGGAAAGCCATACACTCCGGTACTAATTGATGAAAAAGCGACCGTCTGACAGCAATGGGCCACTGCTTCCTGCAGGCTATGACGGTAGCTGTTGGCGAGCAGCTGGGCTTCGTTGGACCGCCCACCACGCCAGATGGGACCCGGGGTATGGATAATCCACTTGGCTGGCAGGTGAAATCCCGGCGTCGTCTTCGCCTCACCCGTCGGGCAACCGCCAAGTTGCTGACAAGCCTCATTCAGCTGGGGCCCCGCGGCCCGGTGGATGGCCCCGTCAACACCGCCGCCACCAGCAAGGCGGTCATTAGCCGCGTTGACGATCGCATCAACAGTCAGCTTTGTGATGTCTGCTTCAACTACTTTGAGTTCTGTCATGCTGATCCCTTCATCCATGCATTGTCAAAAATCACAGGTCCAAAATTAACGGGCCTGTGATTGTTCGTTACCAAATATTAACTCGCTTCTCCACTGGCAGGTACATCCCATCGCCTTCTTGGACGTTGAACGTCGTATAGAAGTCAGCCAGGTTCTTGACCTGAACATTGGCCCGCAACTTGTTAGGCGCGTGCACGTCAACACTCAACAGTAGTTGCATGTACTGGGTTGTCGCCTTCATCCGCCAGATGCGTGCCCAGTTGATGAAGAAGGCCTTCAAGTCGGCGTCAGATTCCTTCTTCGCCGCTGACAAAGCACAACTGAGTCCCCCGCCATCAGCAATGTTTTCGGAAACAGTCAGCTTACCATTGACCTTCTGCCCGGCAAACGGCAGGCCATCAAATTCATCAATCATTTTCTGGGCTAGCTGCTTGAAGTGGGCCCGGTCTTCATCAGTCCACCAGTTGTTCAAATTCCCCTTTTCGTCGAATAAGGAACCGTTGTTATCAAAGGCGTGGGAAATTTCGTGGGCAATGACGGCCCCAATTCCCCCGAAGTTCTCGCTAGACGACTGCTTCGTCGAATAAAACGGCGCTTGAAGGACCGCGGCTGGGAAGACAATGATGTTTTTAAAGGGGTGGTAGTAGGCGTTGACCGTTGCTGCGCTCATTTCCCAACGGGTACGGTCAACCTTTTTGCCCCATTTGCTAAACTGGTCTTCCAAAAAGACCTGGCTAAGATTATTGATGTTGGTCATCAATGACTGGCTTAAGTCAACGTGCAGCTTATCATATACCGCCGGGACTTTATCAGGAAAGCCCACCTGGATTCCCAGCTCATTCAGCTTCACAATGGCCTGCTTGCGCGTCTTCGGGCTCAGCCAGTCATTATTTTGCAACCGCTGCTTGTAGACGTCGACCATTGAATGAACCATCCGTTCAACGTCGGCTTTAGCGGCTTGACCAAAGTAACGGCGGCCATAGTAAACCCCCAGCACCTGGCTGAAGACGCCACGGGCCATCCGGAAGGCATACTTTTGCTGGTTCACCGGCTTCTTTTGTCCGGAAACGGCCCGGCCATAACGACCGTTGAGCTCTCGTAATTCATCAGTCAGCAAGCCGGCATTAGAACGGATATAGTTAACAATTAACCACGACTTGAAGAGGTCGAAGTGCCCCATCAAAATATCATCTAAGGCTGCCAGATACTTTGGTTCGGTGACGATCACCTTATCTGGCCGGGTACCAATCAGTCCTTCAACGATTTTTGCCAGATCTAGCTGCTTGGTATGACCAGCGAATTCGTCCATCTCCTGCGGGTTGTACATCTTGCTATAGTCGGCCGCTTCTTCAGCACTCTTCACGTGAGGAACCAGCAATTGGTCAAAGGCCACCGTCTGGTCAATTAATTGTTGTGTCTCGGCAGTAGAAAAACCAAATTTTGGCAAAACTTCACCAACGTTTTTCTTCCACAGCGCCATCAGCTTGGGCCCCTGCTGGTTTTCCGGGTCATAGTAAGATTTATCCGGTAAGATCAGTCCTGGTGCACCGGCAAAGAGGGCGTTCACCGTTGCGTTTTTCATGTCGGCATCAATATCAAAGAGCACCGGTGATGAAATGCCATTTTTGGTAAATTCAAGCCAGTGATCCTGGTAGTCAGCGTAGGATTGCAGGTCCTGAACCGGTTTAAGGCCATCAAGCAGTGGCTGGATGCCCTCCTTTTCCCGTCGAGCAAAGTCCCCCGCTAACTGATACAATTTCAGCATTTCTGCGAAGCGGTTTTCTGTTGGCATCTGATCCTGCTGCTTGCCGGCAACAAAGTCATTTAGGTCTGCCGTCAGTTGTTTTTCTACCTTATCGTCCAGGTTCTGGAAGCCGCCGGTTGCTGGTTTGTCGTCAGGAATCGTTGCCTGCTTAACCCATTCCCCGTTAACTGCTTCGTAAAGGTCGTCCTTGATCATCTTCTGGTTAATCGCCATCATGAAACTCCTTTCGCACTTTTCGTCTCCTATCTAGTATACCGGTTTTTCCCTCATTTGACTGTTTTAACGCCACAAGAAAAAACGAGGCCGCGGACTTAACCGTAGACCTCGTGTCGTAACTATTTGCTTGCCGACTGGTGAGACTTTTTCCGTCCATATAACAAGAGACGAGTAAAGAGAAGGATCACCGCCGCAATAATAAAGACATTCCGGTAACCCAGGTGGTCAATTGCCAGGCCACCAACAAAGGGCCCCAGCGCCTTCCCCAGTGAAGAAAAGACGTTGACCAACCCCTGGTTGCGACCCTTAATTTTTGTCGGGGTGTTCTCATCGACAACCGCCGGTGAAGCAGGAACGTAGAGTGCCTCCCCGATAGTCAGCAAAATCATCGCCAAGACGATTGGGATTTCCGTCTTGGCAACAATCATGACGACAAAGGAGCAGAAAAGGAAACTCAGTCCCCATTGTGACTGGCGAAGCGCCGACGAGAAGATCTTCTTTTTCAGGATCAACAACTGGATCAAAATAATGCCGATTCCGTTAACGACCCACAAACGGCTGTAAAACGACGTGCTAAAGCCGAGGTTCAAGAAGTAAACGGACAGGTTCGACATCCACTGTGAGTAGCAAATCCACATAAAGAGCAAAGTAACGAAGACCCGCAGGATTAAGCCGGTATTAAAGGCCGTCTGCGGTGTTGTCTGTTCGTCATCTTGCTTGCTCGGCTGCTGAGAAACCACCGGTTTTTTCCGTGGGTAGACGGTCGGCATCGCCAGTGTCGCGACCGCCACCACAATGATCGCAAGGATCAGGATAACAACCATCAAACGGTGAATACCCTTCCCGTTATAAAGGAAGCTGATGGTCCCAGTGCCGACAACCAGGCCGATGTTGACGGCGAGGTAGAGTAAGTTAAAGTCGTGCCGCGATTCCTTGCCGATATCCATGTAAGAAACCAACGCGTACATGACCGTCAATGCCCACCCGTGAATAAAACCATATGGCAGTAAGAAAACCACGTAACCGAGCAAACCAGGGGCTAGCAACCCAATAAAGGAAACAAATAAGATCCCCCAGACACCAATCATCAAAACGATAAACGGGTCAATTTGGTCGAACAGCTGCCCGGCAATCGCACTGCCGATGGCGTTGAGCAGTGAATAACACATCAGGATAAAGCCAATCGCCGTTAACGAGGCATGAAATTCCTGGTGCATATAAAGCGTACTGACTGGCCAGACGATCGAATACTTAGTATTGATTAAAAAGGCCATAATCAAGACTCGCGGCAACGTTAAGCGTCGTTTAAAAATAAATATTCTCCCCCTTCGACGAGCACCCCCAGAGCTGGCAATTCAACCCTGGGGGTGCTGGTCACTTCGCGTTTCGGTTTCGCAAGAATGCTAGAACGGACGCTGCTGGTTGTTTAAGGAAATCTTGCCGTCAGGAGAGTATGACAACTGGTTAAGGACTTGGAACTCTTCGTAGCGGACCATCCCGATAGCATACAGCTTAAAGCCTTGCAGGTAGCGTTGCTGGATTTCTACTTGCAATTGTTGCGGGTCACGAATCAAAACACCATTTTGTTCGGTGATTGCGCGTGGTGACAATGGGATCAGTACCTGCCGGTCTTCCTTGATCATGGCGTAGTAGAAGCCATCATCAAAGTGGCGGGTAACAGTGAAGTGCCCCATCAGGTAAACCCAGAATGAGATGTAGGCATAATCATCCTTGCCTTTATCGATGGCGTAAACTTCCAAATCCGCCAGGGAACTGATAATCTTTAGCCCATTGACCATATCCTCTTCTTCATGCTGGTAGTCAGGGTGGTCGGCCAGGTACTGCTTAACAGCCTCCTTCATGCCATCATCCTTAGTAGCAGCTTTTAATTCGTCTCCATCATGGTACTTGGCAAAAGGTACCAGTTCGTGGAGGGCGTTAACGGACAGCCCGGTATCGATCCCCGCAACAGCGACCATTACATCGTCGTCTTGACGCATCGTCTGAATGCGCATTGATTGCCATAATTTCATTCTCTAAAATCCCTTTCACAATATTAATTTACTTCTCTATTATAAACTAAATCTGGTTTATGTTTGAGAAGAAAAAGAGCGTGGTGAACGGTGTTCACCACGCTCTTCAAAACTTAAGCGACAAGATTACTTGTTAGCGTACTTTGCTTCAGTTTCGTCATCGAATACTTGGCAGTAAGCAACAGTCTTGCCATCTTCCTGACGGAAGTATACACCCTGAATTTCAGGTGCGAAGCCAGGGAACAGGTTAATACCTTCTTCAAGGATGGAGAAGTATTTAACAGCAGTGTCACTCCACTTTTCACCTGGTGCGATACAGAAGATACCAGGAGGGTATGGAAGAGCACCTTCAACTGCGGTGTGGTCCTTAGCATCTGAAAGCTTTACCAGTTGAGTGTTGTTGTGCAGCATTTCAACGTCAGCAGCCTGTGCATCACAAGTCTGTTCTGGGAAGTAGTCACGCAGGAACAGGTGCTTCTGGTATTCCTTAGTGTTGTACTTCTTGTAGAACTCGTGCATTTCAAGGCAAAGTTGCTTTACAGTGTAACCACGGTAACGGTCAATGTTCTGCTTGTACAGACGTGGAAGTACGACTGACAGTGGAGCATCTTCCTTAACAAGACGTTCGAAGTTAAGGATCATGGTTACCAGGTTGTTCATCTTAGCGTCAGTTTCAGCTGGCGTCATCAAGAACAGAATTGAGTTCAAGTCGTTCTTTTCTGGGATGATACCGTGTTCACGCAGGTAGTTTGCCAGGATAGTAGCTGGAATACCAAAGTCAGTATATTCACCAGTTGATGCATCGATACCAGAAGTAGTCAGCAGGAACTTGTTCGGGTCAACGAAGTATTGATCCTTGCCGTAGCCATCAAATCCGTGCCACTTTTCGTTAGGGTCGAATGCCCAGTACTTACGGTTGTTGATGATTTCTTCAGTGTCAATGTCTTGCCACTTCTTACCGTCAACTACCGGTGGAACGAACGGACGAATGTAAGTTGCGTTGTTCAGCAGGCGCTTACGTGCGTTAACAGTAGTCCGCAGAGTGTCCATCCACATCCGCTTGCCGGCAGGAGTACCCTGCATGTGAGCGTTGATGTCCAGAGCAGCGAACAGTGGGTAGAACGGTGAAGTAGAACTGTACTTCAGGTAAGCGTTGTTGAACTGGTCGTCACTGATGTAACGCTTCTGACCCTTGATGTGGTGGTCCTTCTTTTGGATCTGTGAACACTGGGAGAAGCCGGCTTGCTGCTTGTGAGTTGACTGAACAACCAGGATACCTGGATCATCTGGACCGAGTTCCATGTTCAGTGGCGAGCAGTCATTCATGAATGGAATGAATTGTTCGTAACCAACCCATGCAGAGTCGAATTCGATGTAGTCACAAAGGTGACCAATCTTCTTAATAATCCGGTGAGCGTTAGCAATAGTACCATCGTAAGTACCTAATTGAACAACGGCGATCCGGAATGGGTGCTTTTGCTTTGCCTTTTCAGGGTCAACCTTAGCAGCTTGCTTACGAAGGAAGTCTTCGTCGAAGTCACTGTCGTAGATCCCACCAATGAACCCGTATGGGTCACGTGAGTCTTGCATGTAAACTGGACGACCACCAGAAATTACCAGTGCCTGGTTGTAAACAGACTTGTGGTTGTTACGGTCGAACAGAACCAGGTCGCCTGGTGCAACAGCAGCAGAAAGTGCAATGTTGTTTGAAGTGGATGAACCGTTCATAACAAAGTAGCACTTGTCTGAGTTGTAAACTTCAGCGGCAGCCTTTTCAGCTTCCATTGCTGGACCTTCGTGAATCAGCAAGTCACCGAGGTCAACGTCGGCGTTACAGATATCTGAACGGAAGACGTTTTCGCCGTAGAACTTGTAGAAGACGTTACCAGCAGGGTCCTTACGGAAGTATTGCCCACCTTGGTGTCCTGGACAGTCGAATTGAATGTTCCCACGTTCAACGTATGCCTTCAATTCCTTGAAGAACGGTGGCAGGATACCATCTTCGTACTGTGCAGCAGCGTGTTCAATTTCACGGTCGTAAAGACGGTGGTCGTAACTGTTGTTCAGGTCAAGAATGTGGTAAATCTTGGCCATCATGTCAGGCGATACCTTCGTAGCGTCCTTTGAAATAACGAATACTGGAATGTCAAACTTAGTTGCTTCAACAGCATCAACGATGTCCGTGTCGTCTTCGTTTACAACGACAGCGGCAACATCAACGAAGTCAGTATCAGTAGCTGATACGACTTCACGATCAGTGTCGAAAAACTGCGAAGCTTCTTCAGTTGACGCAATCTTCAGCTTGTTGTCCATTGAATAATGCCTCCAATAAAATAAATATACCAGCAAAAACTAGTAACTTGGAACAATTTCATTATCACTCATTGGCTTGGATATTTCAACCCCCTTTTTGAAAACACTTTCTTAGTCACTTTTTTTCGTAAATCACGGCTTTTTTGCTCTTTTTCATCAAAATCACATAATTATCCACATATTTTGTCCAGCCTATTTTTTGCTCAGTGGCCTTGGTATAGGTGGTTTCATCCCCCATTTTTCGCCTATTCCATTTATGAGAATTACTGCACAAAGATCGAAAAAGAGTGAATAAAAACCCCGTAAACTTGGAAGAACTTACGGGGTTTTATACATTTTCAGTTGTTAGTTCTCTTCGGTCACTTTTTTGATACGAACCATCTGACCGATAATTAGCAGCAGCGTCAGCATCATCAAAATAAACGAAACAATAAACAGGCCGTTGTAGCTATAAGCTTCAATCATAAAACCACCAAAGAGTGGCCCGATTGCGCGCCCGATAGAAACGGTCATGCTAACTAACCCTTGGTAGTGGCCGGCTTCATCCAGACTGGTGAGCGTCGACACCCACGCTGGCACGCCCGGTAAACTAGTTAAGTCACCTAGTGTCAACACGACCATCGACAAGGTAAAGGCTGCCAACGTGTGGGCGTTAATCAGCAGAAGGAATGAGAGTGCAAAAACCGCCAGGCCGGTGATGACCTGGGTACTGAGCTTAATGTACGGTGCCAATTTAGCAACAATCGGCTGGCCGCAAATAACCAGCAGGCCATTGAGCGTCCACAACATACTGTAGTAAAAGAACGGGATGTGCATATTGGTGATGTGAACCGACATAATCGATTCCCAAAGGGCATAACTCATGTAAATAGTCACCAGGTTAATACAAATCAGCCGTACCAGACCAACCTTCAACCGGTGTGTCTTGCCATGCTGCTTTTTTACCTTGCGTTTCTTGAAGTTGGCCTTCACCTTGGCAAAGTTAACGTTAAAGTGAAAGACGACGACAGCCGTCAGCACGATATAACAAACGGACGTTGCCATTAAGACGAGGCGAATTCCTAGTGGGAACAAGACCCCCACTAGTAGCGTCCCCACTACCGTTCCGACGTTAAAGGCCATGTAGACAATATTAAAAACGTAGCGTTGACTATAACCGTTAACTCCAGAACTATACGAATTAATCAGTGTCGCACAGACACCATCCCCAAAACTGACGAATGAAATCAGAATCGCAAACATTGGCCAGCCATGAAAGAAAATCATTAAGAGGACTGCAATTAGTGCGACCGCGGCCCCGATAATTGAAATATCATGAGGTTTCCAATTATCGAACAACCAACCTCCTAGGTAGTTGCCAAGAATCATCGTGCATGACATAAAAAACATGACGATCCCGGCAATCGTTAGCGTTTGGTGAAGATAATTGTGAACGTACATTGTGGTCAGCGGCCACAATATTGCCGCACCGGTACTGTTAGCTAAGTTCGCTAGCAGGACCCATTTTAACTTAACAGTTGAGCTGCTCTGCATTCATAACAATCCTCCGTTTGGGGTATACCAAAAAATTTTTTCGATCAAAAGAACATTCCTTTACCATCATACCATTCGCCCGCTAAAAGCGAAATCAGCTTATTGAAATGGTGCCAATAGCGCTGCTCTCCCTGCTGACGAAAACCATTCCGGGTGACAGTTAACTAGCTGACTGACTGCACGATAATCACTAAAGTCGCACTTACCGTTAACTAGTTGTTGTTCTTGCAGCAGTCGTGCCCAGCTGACATCTCGGGGTTCAACCAGGTCGTACTTCAACTGGTTATCCCGGACTTCCCAGTGCTCCTTCAATAAGTTAACCGCCCGCTGATACTGCTGACTATTCGTTAAAATCATGCGCAGTTGTGGTGCCGTTAGTTTGACCAATTTGGCTCTCCTCCTATTACGATAACCCGGCCAGTCGGATGGGTAACCGACAACTCATTTTGTTTCGTTGTCAGCAACCAGATCAGCCGACGATAGCCGTTGTCGTGAACGACCTGCTCGCCCCAGCCATCAGTCATAATTAAAATCAACGATTCCTTGCTTACTCGCTGGCGACTGAGGTAGTCAAAGACTGATTGAAAACTCGTTCCGCCACCACCGCTCCGCCGGTAGTCAACCTGGTGCCCACCGGATAACTCCTGCCGCCCTTCAGGGTGGACAGCCGCGTCAAACGGTAAGATGGTGACCGCGATCGAACGGGACTGGGCAATGAAGTTCACCTGGTCTAACAAGTGCGCGATCTCGTCATCGCCCATTGACCCTGAGTTGTCAACAAAGACTAATAAACGGGTGACGTAGCGGGTAATTCTCCCTGGTAGTTCCATCCGGTAAGGCTGCCTGCGGTTAAAGCGGGCGCGCGAAGCAGCGGTCCCATGAGGCACTGTCCCCAACCAGAGGCTCAGTTGGCGAACCCAACGTGGCCGGGAACGGTGGCGGTCACTCCTTAGCTGTCGTTCGATCATTCCAGGCACCAACCCCCGTTGCTTGGCTGGTGTCTTTTGCCAGGCGCTGGTCAGCAACCGCTGTAAGCGGGCGGTTTTCTGCAGCCGGAAGCGCCCCGCCTCTTCCCCTTCAACCAGCCAGCCACGATGGCTGTCACCTGGTACTTTGGGCTTTCCTGGACGGGGGCGAGATTGTCTTTTCTGTGGTCTGTTGCCACTGAGCGGTTGACCAGGATTTTTCAACTTCCCGTTAAAATCGACATGGTTTTGGCGAATGATCCGCAGATAATCAGCCGAATCCTGGCCACTTTTCACCGGTTGCCGGATCAGCTGACGTAAATCGGTCAACGTTGCCGTTCCCGCCGGGGGCTGTGAAAGGTACTGGTTGACGGCAATATCACAAGCAGCTTTGACGTTAGCCTGGTCAGCCACCGTCGAATAACGCAAGGGGTGTCGCCAAATCACGTGCATCGCTTCATGGTTAAGCAAGCTGATCAATTGGTCAGGGTCGACCATCATCAGCGCTGCCGGCTGTACCAGCAAAAGCAGGTTGCTATCTTTCCAGGCAAGAGCAAATGTCCCGGGAGAATTAACCGCTACCTTCTTGGGTAATGCCAGGAGCACTTCGCCCACGAGCCGCCGCTGCTTTAGAATGGCCACCACCCCCGCGGCAACGTACTGGGCAGCCAAGCGTTGCCGTTGTTCAGCATTTTTGCTTGCTGCGAGCTGCTTGAATAACTGGGTTAACTGGTCAGCCATGATTATTCATCCCCGCGGTCAGCCCGCGTCGCAACGTGTGCCAACCAATCCACTAGTTGTGCCGCGTCCTCCTTGTCACTAGCAACTAATTCTTCTGCCACCTGCTGTGAGCTTTCACCAACCGCTGTCGCCAGGCTAAATTGCCCATCAGGGCTTAATTGGCGAGCATAGTCTAGGAATAGGGCCGCGTGGTCAGCAATTTTCCAACCATCATGATCATTGTGCCCAACCCACAACTTTAACACCGCCAGTTTGCCAAACTCCGTAGCATTAGCAAATTGCTGGTGACCCGTTGGTGAAAGGAGCACATCTACCGTCAGTTCTTGCCCCTGTTGTTTAACATATTCAGCAAATTCGACCCCCACCGACGGACCAAGGTCGCCGCTAAAAACATCAACGGCTAGTTGCCGCCACTGGTCAGCCGGCAACTTTAGCAGTTCCGTCAGGTTACGTGACACCCGTTCCCAGGACCGGGGCGTCGGGTAGAGGTCATCCCCATGTTCTTGGGGTGCCAGTTGTTGCGGATGAGCGCGGAGGTACTGCTGCACCAGTGGCTCAATCTGCGGATGGCTTTCACTCCCCGCAGCCCAGGTTAGCCAGTCGGTAAGTGAGGGCCGCATTACCAAACGAACTGTCCGGTCCTTGATCGCAGCATCCCCCGGTGCTACCGCGTAGTCACTATCAGCAAATTCTTCCATTGTACTGTCGGGATTTTCCGCAATCACCAGGTGGACTGATCCGGGCAACTGAAGCGAGTTTACCCGGCGTTGGAGAACGAGGTTCATGAGCTCGCTTTGAACAGCCTGGGTCCCCCGGTTAAATTCATCAAGCAGCCAAATAATCGGTCGGTTCGGTTCTGCTTCCGCTTGCCGGATAATTCGGAGAAGGGTGTCCGCATAACCATACTGAACATTTGCAAGACGGCCATACTGCCGGGTATCGACAAACGAATCACTAGTCAGTGGCGGGACTGGAATGGCCAGGTCTCCCTTTTCCACCAGGCTAACAACCGTCGTGTACATCACCGCCCCCATTTGACAGGCAACATCAGTCACCAGGGCCGTTTTCCCCAGGCCGGCATCGCCAACAATGTTCGGAACGTTCCCCGCCCTAATGACCGCCGGAACAGCCACTAGCAATTGCTGATAGGTTAACGCCATTGTTTTCCCTCCTTATTATTCCTGACCTAAAATTGCTAATCCTTCGTCGAGTACCGCCTGGTCAACTTCTGCCGTCAAAAAGCGTTGCAGGGGCGTTACCTGGTGACGGTCCTTAAATGCTAGTGGCAGTTCTTTTAAAATCACGACCATCATCTTATTTTCAGTCATCATCAGCTGACCCGGTTGGCGAAAGCGCCCCTTGGTGTGTTTGCCAGTCCGCCAGGTATGAATTTTAACCTGACCAGCCGGGTCTTTTTTCAACCGGTAACCAC
>NZ_CAKPXS010000029.1 GCF_934202235.1 uncultured Limosilactobacillus sp.
GTGCTGAGCTATATTTGGTCATAAAAAATACCCCACAATCATTAGACAATTTTGTCTAACAATTGTAGGGCACTTCATTCCTCGTGGCCTTATTCGTTATGTTTAGTTTTCACGTTTTAATTCAATTAACGAACCGGTACGAGCATCAGCGATAAACTGGTAATTAACGGGGATGCTGTCCTCTAAACGAGTAACACCACCATGGTAAACGTCTGCTTTGACGGCGTAACGCTGGTAGGGATCTGCTTGTGAGTCAATCCAACTACCGATAACCGGACCTTCTTTTTTAAAGTCATCCCGGATCATCTTTAAGATGCGGGTGGCTGACTGCTTGCGGTTGCCAATTAGCTGACCAAGGACGAACCCGGCAATGCTAGACAACCCCAGCGTCGCTGAGACTTTCCATGGTGAAATTAGAGAATTATTCATTGAGCTCCTTCTTCCGCGTAAGTTAATACAGTTATTTTATCATATAACAAGGCAAAGGCAATTAATCCATCGTGGGCGCTGCGTGGGAGTGGACAATTAGGGATAATCGCGCTAAGCTTACTAAAAATAAGTTAAAGGAGAAATCGTTAAAATGGAAAAAGTAGGGAAAACAACGCTGTCGCAACTGGAACAAAAAATGGTCACGGGGCAATATGTCCTCTTCTTCAGTGCGGATTGGTGTCCGGACTGCCGGTTCATTAAACCGTTTATGCCTGCAATTGAGGAAGATTTTCCGCAAATGACTTTTCTGGCCATTGACCGGGATGAAAACATGGACCTCGCACGGGAATTAGATATCTTTGGCATCCCCAGTTTTGTCGTGTACCAGGACGGTAAAGAGCAGGGCCGTTTTGTCAACAAGGACCGTAAAACGAAGGAAGAAGTGGAAAAGTTCCTGACCAACTTCACAAAATAATCTAACATGGTATGCTATTAAGGGTACTTTGAATGGAAAGGAAATAATGCCATGTTAATTGCAAGCTACAATGCAAAAGCCATGGGCGACGTTCTTGTGGTGATCGTTGCTGCCGATGGCGAAAATCAACGGGTAACAGTTAAGGAAAACGTTGCCCAGATTCTGTCCGGGGATGGACAATTATTGGGCTACAACTTTATGAACGCCTCACAGCTAATTCCTGAATTATGTTCAGCTAATGGCCAGGTCCACTTGTCAGCGGACCAAGTGGCAACCTTAAACCAGGCAGTGCAAAAGGCCGGGTTTGACCAAGAAATTGTTTACGATGGCAAGCCGAAGTTTGTCGTTGGCTACGTTGAAGAAATGAAGGACCATCCTGACTCTGACCACCTCCACATTACGACGGTTGATACTGGTGATGAGAAGTTGCAGATTGTCTGTGGTTCACCAAATATCGCTAACCACATCAAGGTTGTGGTGGCAAAAGTCGGGGCAATGATGCCTGATGGGAAAATTATTTTCCCTGGGGAATTGCGGGGTATCGAGAGTAATGGTATGATTTGCTCAGGCCGTGAATTAAAGCTGAAAAACGCCCCTGACCGTCCGGGATGTGTAATCTTACCAGATGACTTTGGCCAAGCCGGTGACGCGTTTGACTTTGAGCGGGGCAACCACCTTTTTACTACGGCTGACTAACTAAGAATTAACAAGCAAGGGGGACGTTGACAATTGCCGACCACCGTCGGCCATTTCAATGGCCCTTTTTTAATCAATCAAATTGTTATATTGGAGGAACTGTGACAATGGCCAAGACGTATTATTTTGTGGGAATTAAGGGTACTGGAATGGCTTCACTAGCCCGCTTGCTGCATGACCAGGGCAACAAGGTGTGCGGCTCTGATATTGAAAAAGAGACGTTTACTCAGGGCCCCCTCGAAAAGGCTGGCATTAAGATTTTTAACTTTGACCCCGCTAACCTTAAAGAAGGGATGATTGTTGTCCAGGGGAACGCTTTTGGTGACGACCAGCCAGAAATCAAGCGGGCCCACGAAATGGGACTCACTGTTTTGTCATACCCCGCTGCGGTGGAACAACAGGTTGAAAAATTCACCAGCATTGGGATTGCCGGCGCGCATGGTAAGACCAGTACGACTGGCCTGCTGTCCCATACCCTCCACGAAGTTGCCAAGACCAACTACCTAATTGGTGACGGGGTTGGTCATGGTGAACCGGACGCCCGCTTCTTTGTTTTCGAAGCCGACGAATATCGTGACCACTTTTTGGCTTACCACCCGGATTACGCGATCATGACCAATATCGACTTTGACCACCCGGATTACTTTAAGGATATCAATGATGTCCGCCAGTCCTTCGAACAATTCGGTAGCCAGGTCAAGAAGGCGGTCTTTGCCTGGGGTGACGATGAAAACCTGCGACAATTAAAACTGGATGTGCCGATTTATTACTACGGGACCAGCGACCGTGATGATTTCCGCGCTGTCAACATTAAGCGGACACCGGCTGGTTCGACTTATGATGCTTACTTCCACGACCAGAAGCTGGGGACTTTCACTATCCACTTGTATGGTGAGCACAGCGTCCTCAATAGTTTGGCGGTGGTTGCCGTGGCCTACATGGAACACGAAGACCTGGATGCCATTCGGGAAGAACTGGCCAAGTTTAGCGGTGTTAAGCGGCGCTTTAGCGAGACCGATATTGCCGACATGAAGATTATTGATGACTACGCTCACCACCCGTCAGAAATTAAGGCCACCCTTGATGCTGCCCGGCAAAAGTTCCCGGAGAAGGAAATTATTGCCGTCTTCCAACCACACACCTATTCGCGGTTGGCTGCTTACCTACAGGACTTTGGGAAGGTGCTTTCAACAGCCGACGACGTCTTTGTCACCCCGATCTTCGGTTCCATTCGGGAACACTCCGGGAAGGTTTCCCGGCAAGACCTGGAAGATCTGGTGCCGGGCAGCCACGATATCGATATGCAGTCGCTCGGTCAGCTGTTTGACTTCCATAATGCAGTTGTGATCTTTATGGGCGCCGGCGACATCGAAAAGTATGAAGAAAAGTATAAAAAGATGTTGGAAAACTAGTAAATCGCTTGTCCTGTGCAGCGAGCTCTGCTAACATTTCACTTAACTAACTTTGACCATTATTGACCTATGAAGGAGGATAAAAATGGATAACATGAATCCACAGACCGGCCGTCGCCAGGTCGTTGATCAGATCGGGTTAAACTCGTTTCTGACGAAGATGTACGGCAACATGGCGTTGGCGGTGCTGGTATCAGCCTTATCATCTTATCTGACGCTGACCACTTTTCGGACAGCGGTGATGGGCTACTTTGTTGCTCACCCGGGGATGGTTTGGTTACTCTTATTATTGCCAATCGCCTTGTCAATGGGGATTTCCTTTAGTGCGACCCGCAATCCTGTTGGTGGCTTTATTATGCTGATGGTGATGGCGGTGATCTATGGGGTGGAATTCGCCTTGATTGCTGGTATCTACACGGCGGCAAATATTACGACGGCCTTTATTTCCGCTTCATCGGTGTTCATTGTCCTGGCCATCTACGGGACCGTCACCAAGCGGTCACTGAACAAGGCCGGCTCTCACGCCATGGCAGCACTGATCGCCTTGATCATCGCTTCGCTGATTAACCTGTTCTTAAAGAGTGCGGTAATCAGTTACGTCTTTTCGTACATTGCAGTGATTATTTTCGTGGTCTTAACTGCTTGGGATACCCAGAAGATGAAGCAGTTGTACATCGAATATGGCAACCAGGTTTCAGTAACTGGGTTGGCCATTACTGGTGCACTGCAGTTATACCTGGACTTCATTAACTTATTCTTGCAGTTGCTGAATATCCTTCAAATGGGCAGCAACCGCGACTAAGTACTGGTAACTTAATATTCAAAAGGGGTTGGGGATTTTCCTAGCCCCTTTTTACTTTCGAGCTATTGAACACCATGAATTAGGAAACTTTGGTACAATTAAAACGATTAGGAAAAGGGGAGCGACTTTCAATGTCAAAAAAATTACTGCTGATTGACGGTAACAGCATTATGTTCCGGGCATTTTTTGCCTTACACAACCAGCTTGGTAAGTTCACCAATGCTGATGGTATGCACACGACGGCAATCTACGGCTTTAAGTTGATGTTAGACCACGTATTGGAAAACTTTCACCCGGATTACGCGTTAGCGGCCTTTGACGCGGGGAAGGTGACTTTCCGGACTAAGATGTACGGGGATTATAAGGGTGGCCGTAACAAGACCCCAGAAGAGTTAGTAGAACAAATCCCGTCAGTTCATGAACTGGTAGAAGACTGTGGGATCACCGCCTACCAGCTTGCTAATTATGAAGCTGACGACATTATTGGCACGCTGGCGGGACAGGCTGACCAAGCTGGCTGGGAAACGCTAATCGTGACCGGTGACCGGGACTTAACCCAGTTAGCCACGGCCAATACGACCGTTGCCGTGACCAAGAAGGGCGTGACCCAAACGGAACACTATACGTCGGAACACGTCGAGGAAAAGCTTGGTCTTAAACCCAAGCAAATTATCGACCTCAAGGCACTGATGGGCGATAATTCAGATAATTATCCCGGGGTGAGTGGCATTGGCGAAAAGCGGGCGTTGAAACTGGTTCAACAGTTTGGCAGTGTTGAAGGACTCTATGATAATCTTGACCAGCTTAAGAAGAGTAAAATGAAAGAAAACCTGGTTAACGAAGAAGCGGTTGCCAAGCAGTGTAAGACGCTTGCCACAATTCTCCGGGATGCGCCCCTTGAAGTCGGCATTCATGACATCAAATACCAGGGTGAACAGACTGATCAACTGGTCCAGTTCTACCAGAAGATGGGCTTCCGGAGCTTTCTGGCAAAGATGAATGCGCCACTTGAAGCGGGTGGTAGCCAGCCAACAGCCGAAAAACCGATTAAGTATACGGTCTTGAACGCCGATAACCTTACCCTGGTTAAGCAACTGCCATCGCGAGTTGCCTTTATCTTGGAAATGCCGGTTGCCAACTATCACTTGTCGCCGTTTGCTGGCTTTGTCATCGGCGCGGGGGACCAGTGGTTAGTGAGTCGCGATACCGACCTGTTGAAGACACCAACATTGTCGTCCCTGCTCGCTGATGACCATTATGTGAAGGATGTCTTTAACGCCAAGGCACAAATTGTTGGTCTGAACCGGCTGGGAGTGGAGATCAACCACGTTGGTTTCGACTTGCTATTAGAGTCATACCTGCTGGACACCAATGACAACAATAACGACCTGGGAATGCTGGCTCATGAGCACGACTACTTCGACGTGGAAAGCGACGAGGCGGTCTATGGTAAGGGAGCCAAGCGTCACATCCCTGAAGATGATCAAGTCTTCTTTACCCACCTTGCTAAAAAGGCACGGGCGATTGAAAAGTTAGACCAGCCGCTAGACCACAAACTGGATGAACACCAGCAGATGCCACTTTATACCGACATTGAATTACCACTTACCCGGGTGCTCGCCCGGATGGAAATTGCCGGCTTCAAGGTGGATGCCGACCTGCTGAAGCAGATGGGTAGCAAGATGCTGGAGCGGTTGAGTGAACTAGAACAGCAGATCTACCAGGATGCCGGGGAAGAATTTAATATTAATTCCACTAAGCAGCTAGGGCAGGTCTTATTTGAAAAGATGAAGTTGCCGGTTATTAAGAAAACCCGGACTGGCTATTCTACGGCAGTCGCAGTGTTGGAAAAACTTCTGGGAACCTCCCCAATTATTGAACATATTCTTGAATACCGGCGGATCAAAAAGGTCCAGTCCACCTACGTCGATGGCTTATTAAAGGTCATCCACAGTAGTGATGGCAAGGTCCACACCCGCTATCTGCAGACCTTGACCCAGACCGGCCGGCTGTCTTCTGTGGACCCCAACCTGCAAAACATCCCGGTCCGGACAGAAGAGGGCCGGCAGATTCGTCACGCCTTCGTACCCAGTCATGCGGGCTGGCAAATCTTCAGTTCCGATTACTCCCAAATTGAACTGCGGGTCCTGGCCCACGTTACTGGTGATCAGAACTTGCAGCAAGACTTTATTGATGGCAAGGATATTCACGCCAGCACTGCCCGGCGAATTTTCCACCTCGCTGCTGACGAAGAAGTGACACCAAATATGCGTCGTCACGCGAAGGCGGTTAACTTCGGAATTGTCTACGGGATTAGTGCATATGGACTATCCCAGAGCATTCACGTCAGCCGGAAGCAGGCGAAGGAATTTATCGATAGTTACTTCCACGAATTTCCGGGCGTAAAGAAGTACGTCACCGACATTGTGAAGAAGGCTCACGACCAGGGATACGTCGAAACGCTGACCCACCGGCGCCGTTACCTGCCGGATATTAACAGTCGCAACCGGCCACAACGGGCTTTTGCTGAACGGACCGCGATGAATACTCCTATCCAGGGTAGCGCGGCTGATATTATCAAAATTGCCATGATCCGGATGGACCGTGAACTAGCTAAGCGGGGATTGAAGGCGCGGATGTTGCTGCAAATCCACGACGAATTGGTCTTTGAAGCGCCTCAAGAAGAGATTCCGCTGCTGGCCAAGGTAGTTCCACAGGTGATGGATTCGGCCATTAAGCTCGATGTGCCCCTCAAAGTGGAAAGCAAGTGGGGCGATACCTGGTATGATTTAAAGAAGTAAGGAGGAATTCAGATTGCCAGAACTACCTGAAGTCGAAACAGTTCGTCGCGGGCTCCTTAAAATTGCCAAGGGCCGGAAAATCAACGCGATTGACGTGTATTACGGAAAGACGATCGTTGGTGACGTGGAGGAGTTTCGCCACGCATTAATTGGCCAGACCATTACGGATGTTAACCGGCGTGGCAAGTACCTTCTTTTCCGCTTTACTAACCAGCTGACGATGATCAGCCATTTGCGGATGGAGGGGAAGTACTTCAATCAGGACCAGGGAAAGCCAATTGACAAGCATACCCACGTCGTTTTTAAGTTTACTGACGGGACGGAGCTGTGCTACCATGACACCCGCAAGTTCGGCCGGATGCAGTTAGTGAAAACGGGGACTGAAATGTCAGTGGCTGGTTTAAAGACAATTGGTCCGGAACCGACTGACCAGGACTTTACACTGGAGTATTTCCGCAATGTTTTGAAGCGGTCACGAGGAAAAATCAAGCCGTTCCTGTTAAACCAGCGTCACGTCGCTGGGTTAGGCAATATCTACGCCGATGAAGTGCTGTGGATGAGCAAAATCAACCCAGAGCAGCCTGCCAACAGCCTGACTGATGAACAAATTCGTCAGCTTCACGATAACATCATCAAGGAAATTGCGGTGGCAACGAAGTACAAGGGGACGACTGTTCATTCCTTTACTAACGCCTTCGGTAATGCTGGTGGTTTTCAAGAGCGACTTCATGCCTATGGCCGGGGTGGCGAAAAGTGTGAACGTTGCGGGACGAAGATGGTCAAGATTAAGGTTGCCGAACGGGGAACCACTTTTTGCCCGCACTGCCAGCCACTAATTGAGGCGTAGGCCATGATTGTGGGAATTACTGGGGGGATTGCCACCGGTAAGTCGACTGTTAGCCGCCAATTTCAAACGGCTGGTTGGCGAGTGATTGACGCAGATCAGGTGGCGAAACACGTTCGCGATACCAGTCCAGTGGTGAAAGATGCGCTCATCAAACGTTTGGGACCAGGTTTGTACGCTAGCGGCCGCTTAGATACCCGGCGACTGGGACAGCTGGTTTTCGCTGATGCGGCAGCACTGCACGAGTTAAATCAGCTCCTGCAGCCGTTAATTCGTGCCGAAATTATCCGCCAGCTGCACTCGATTGATTCCAACAAGCTGGTACTGGATATTCCACTACTGTTTGAGCAGGGCTACCAGCAATTATGTGATGTGATTGTGGTAGTGGCTGTTGATGAAGACACCCAGTATCGTCGCTTGGTTGCTCGTGATTCTCTTAGTGAGCGTGAAGCACACCAGCGGATATCAGCCCAGATGCCATTAGCTGAGAAAGTCGTCCGGGCGGATTGGACGATTGATAATAGTTGTGGTCGACGTCAAACAGCACGACAAGCAGCCTGGTTGATGGACTTCCTGGAAGATAAGTTAAGTAAGGAGAAATGCCTATGATTTGTCCACATTGTCATCATGATGGCTCGCACGTTGTTGACAGTCGTCCCAGTGAAGACGGTACCTTCATTCGGCGGCGGCGGGAATGTTCTCATTGTGGCTACCGGTTTACCACTTTTGAGCGCTACGAAGAACAACCACTACTGGTGGTCAAGAAAAACGGTGCCCGTCAGCAATTTGACCGCAAAAAGATTTTAAATGGGCTGGTGCGGTCAGCAGAAAAGCGCCCAGTCAGCATCGAGCAGCTAACTAAAATTGCCAACACGGTGGAAAATAAAGTACGGGCGCGCGGGGAAAACGAGGTTTCCACGACGATTATCGGTGAGTACGTGATGGATGAATTAAAGGATGTCGATGAAATTTCCTACATCCGTTTTGCCAGTGTGTACCGGCAATTTAAAGATGTCGATGCCTTCATGAGTGAATTGGAGTCAATCATTAACCATAATAAGAAGCATAGCAAGTAAGGACGGGATGACAATGAAACAGGCAATGCCACCAGTGACACCCAAAACGGGATACCTGGTAACAACGATGGCGGGAGATTTTACCCTCAATCAGGCGGTACTGACTAACCTGTATCAGCCATTGCTATCACCGCTCGCCTATGTGTTAGAAAATGTTTTAGCAGCACAGTTACAAGTCCACCCTTCACTGGCGGACCGGCGGCTGCATTCGCAACTGCTAACCTTGTTGAATACTGGTGCCGGAAAGCTGGAAGCAGCTCGTGACCAGCTCGAGGCGGTTGGCTTGTTAAAAACTTTTTTTCAAGAAGACGCCGTGGGAACGGTCTTTGTTTACCAACTGCAGTCCTTATTATCGGGCCAGGACTTTTTTGAAGAAGACCTATTAAGCACCAAGTTACTCCAAGTAGTTGGTGAGCAACGTTTTCAACAGCTAGCTGCTCAGCTCAAACGTTACTACTACGACCCGGCGAAACTCACTGAAATCACTCACGGCTTTTTTGATGTCTTTAATCCTGACCGAACATCATTAACGGCTGACCAACAGTTAACAGACAAGGTTAAGGCAACACTGCCTACTAGCTCCCACCAGGAAGAACTGTTGCCGGCTGACGGGTTTGACTTTGCATTGTTGGCCAAACAACTGGTAGGTGACGGCCTGATGGAGGATGACTTGCAGGCCAACCGCCAGTTAATTATCTCCCAACACCTGATGTACGGTATTGAGGAGCTACAAATGCGTCAGCTGGTACTGCAGGCGGTCGATTGGGGGACTAGCAACCGAATTGACCCCCGACAGTTAAAACTAGTGGTCGCCGGACAATTTGAAAATACCACCAAGGTGGGGCAAGAACAACCACAGGCAGCGACTACCGAAAAGCTGACTGGCTTATCCACTCAGGAAAAACAGTTGGTCAAAGTGGCTAGTGATCTCGCACCAGTAACTTTCTTGGCGACGCTCAAGCAGCAGACGGGCGGCGGCTTTGTAACGAGCAACGAAAAGTACATTATCAGTAACTTGCTCAACCAGGGGCTAGCCCCTGAAGTGATTAACATTTTAAGCTACGACGTCATTGTTCAGCAGGACTTGCCGACGTTGCGAAAAAATCTGGTGGACACAATTGCCAATAGCTGGCAGCGGGGTCACATCAGGACGGCCAGTGAGGCGCTCCAAGAAATTAAAAACTTTAACAAACCGCGCCCAGGCAAGAAATCCAAGGGTGGCAAAGTATATCGTCATCGTCGGGGCCGTGTGAAGGAGCAACTGCCTGATTGGGCGCAAGCTGGTCAGTCGGAGAAGAAGAAAACGAAGGCTAGTGCAGCGCAATTACGCGAGTCGCAGCAACTACTTGCCAAATTAAAACAGAAGCACGATAATCAAAAGAAATAATGTCGTCAGGAGGTGGGAAGAATGGAATCAGTTAGCGAGCAACTGCAAAAAATAATGGCGTCTCGTCACGAAGAAACCCAGCGGTTACGTCAGGAAGTATTAAGCGACCCGGAAATCAGCCACTTTCTTCAATACCACCAGGCAGAGCTGACGCCGGAGATTATCGACCGGGGGATGTCCAAGCTGTACGAGTTCTATCACGAAAAGCAGCTGGCCACTAATAATCAAACAACGGTGGCCCCAGGGTACTCGCCGCAATTGACGATTCGCAACCAGCAAATTGACGTCACCTACGTTCCTACTGAAAAATTAAAGGCCCAACAAGCAGCTGAGGCACTGAAAAAGCGGGTCACCTTACGAAACATGCCGAAGTTTATTCGTCAGGCTGATTTTGACCACTTTTATACGGATGAAGCGCACCAGACGGCCAGCCGTCAGGATGCCTTCAATGCCGCGCTGCGCTTTGTGAGTGATTACCAGCCCGGCGTGTTTCAAAAGGGGCTGTACCTCTACGGGAGTTTTGGGGTTGGGAAGACCTACCTGCTGGGGGCAATTGCTAACGCCCTGGCACAGCAGGGCGTGGAGTCAACGCTCCTTCATTTTTCAAGCTTTGCAGTGTCAATGAAGGCGGCCATTCGCGACAACCGGACCGCTGACATTCTTGACAGTGTCAAACAGGCACCCATCTTAATGATCGACGATATCGGGGCCGATGCGATGTCGGCCTGGATCCGCGATGACATTCTGGGAGTAATCCTGGAATACCGGATGCAGCAGGAATTGCCAACCTTCTTCTCTTCTAACTTCTCGATGGACCAGCTGGAAGAAGAACACCTGGCGATCGATAACCAGGGGAATGAAGAGCCACTCAAGGCCAAGCGGATTATGGAACGGATCCAGTTTCTCTCTGATGAGACCCCGATGATGGGTGATAATTTGCGAAATGGCTAAGAAGTGAAATCAGCTCCTTGACAACGGTCGTGGGATTTAGTAAAGTATTAACCGTTGAAAGAAAAAGCAGAAGCACCCGCTTCTCGCCTAGGTTACTAGAGTGGCCGGGCAAACGAGCTGAATGTTAACACGGATCTTCCTGGTTCGTGGCTAATAGGCGGGGTGCGTATGCGCTCCGCCTTTTGCTGTTTCTTTCGCGAAATAAATTGGAGGTGTGTTGCCATAGCTCAAGGAATGATTGTCAATGACGGTATCCGAGCACGGGAAGTGCGGCTAATTGGTCAAGGTGGCGAACAGTTAGGGATTAAGTCCCGCCGTGAAGCGCTGCAGCTGGCAGAAGATGCTGGCCTCGACTTAGTATTGGTTGCCCCAAAGGCTCGACCGGCAGTTGCACGGATTATGGATTATGGGAAGTACCGTTACGAGATGCAAAAGAAGGAACGGGAAGCCCGCAAAAAGCAAAAGACGGTCGCGGTAAAGGAAATCCGCCTCAGCCCGACGATTGACACTAACGACTTCAACATCAAGTTGAACCGGGTCAAGAAGTTTATCGCCAAGGGTAACAAGGTTCGGATCTCAATCCGTTTCCGTGGACGTGCGATCACGCACAAGGATATTGGTCGTGACATGATTGAAAAGATGGCCGATGCAACCAAGGAAATTGCAACGGTTGAGCAACGACCAAAGATGGAAGGTCGGAGCATGTTCTTAACCATTGCTCCGCGGACTGACAAAGATAACAAATAATAAAGAAGGTAGGAATTTCTTATGCCAAAGATGAAGACTAATCGCGCTGCTGCAAAGCGTTTTAAGAAGACTGCCAAGGGCGGTTTCAAGAGTGGTCACGCATTCACTAGCCACCGTTTCCACGGTAAGACTAAGAAACAGCGTCGTCAACTGCGCGGTACTGGTATGATGGACCAAACGAACATCAAGCGTTTCAAAAAGATGCTGCCATTCAAGTAAGCAGACGGTACTATTAACGATTAACGAGGAGGAAACGACACAATGCGAGTAAAAGGTGGAACAGTAACGCGCGCACGGCGCAAGCGGATTATGAAGTTGGCACGGGGTTACCGTGGTTCAAAGGGGACCCTGTTCAAGACTGCTAAAGACCAGGTAATGAAGAGCTACACTTACGCATTCCGTGACCGGAAGGTTAACAAGCGTAAGTTCCGTGAACTGTGGATTGCACGGATTAACGCAGCTGCCCGCATGAACGGGATCAGCTACAGCAAGCTGATGCACGGTTTGAAGCTGGCTAACATCGACATCAACCGGAAGATGCTGGCTGACCTGGCTGTTAACGATGCAGACGCATTCACTGCCATTGTTAACGAAGCTAAGAGTGCTCTTAAGTAATTAAGAAGTTTTATTAGCGGGGGACTGGTTACCGGTTCCCCGTTTTTTGTTTCAAAAATTTGAACCGGTGAAAAGACGCCGTTATAATTATTTTTGGAACCATTGAGAAAGGATTGCGAACATGATTGAGCTTTTTAAACCAACGTGGATGGTCGAAACGGCTTACGAAATTGACCCTCAGGCACTACATCAGCATGGGATTCGGGCGGTTTTTAGCGATTTAGACAATACACTGACCGCGTGGAATAACCCTAACGGTACTCCCGAAATGCGTGACTGGATGCAACGGCTCCAGGCGGCGGGGATTCCGTTAATCATTATCTCTAATAATACTGCCAAGCGTGTTGGTAAAGCGGTGGAAGCGTTGGACTTGCCTTTCATGGCGCGATCGTTAAAGCCGCTCGGTTTTGGTATTACCCGGGCACGCAAAAAACTCGGATTAGCCAAAAGTGAAGTGGTTATGGTTGGTGACCAGTTGATGACTGACATCGCGGCAGCGAATAGTGCCGGTGTCCGGAGTGTCCTGGTTAAACCCCTGATTGACACTGATAAGTGGGTCACCAAGATCAACCGGGTAGTAGAAAAGCCAGTAATGAGGCAGTTAAAACGCCGTTTTCCGAAAGAAGTTCAATGGCAGGAGAAGATTAATTAATGGATCAATCACAAGATAAAGAAGAACTTCGCTGTATTGGTTGTGGAGCAGTCATCCAGACAAGTGATCCACACGAGGTTGGCTACACGCCGCAAAGTGCACTGGAGCGGGGATTAGCTAACAATGAGCTATATTGCCAACGCTGTTTTCGTCTTCGACACTATAACGAAATTGCGCCAGTGTCGCTGACCGACGACGACTTTTTGCGCTTGCTCAACCAACTAGGGAAAGTTGACGCCTTGGTTGTCTATGTTGTTGACATTTTCGATGTGACTGGCAGTCTCATTCCGGGGCTTCACCGCTTTGTTGGCAACAACCCAGTCTTGCTTGTTGGTAATAAGGAAGACTTATTACCGCACTCTCTGCGGCGAAGCAAGTTGCGCGATTGGTTGCGCCAGCAAGTTAACCAGGCGGGCATCCGGCCGGTGGGAACAGTCCTGGTCTCCGCCAAGAAGAACCGCCAGATTGATTCACTGCTGGAGAAGATTGAGCATTACCGGCAGGGCCGCGATGTCTACGTTGTCGGGGTCACTAATGTTGGCAAGTCAACGTTGATTAACACGATCATTAAGCAGCGGACGGGTGTCAGCGACCTCATTACCACTTCACGGTTCCCGGGAACTACGCTGGATAAGATCGAAATTCCGCTTGATGACGGTCACCAGCTGGTAGATACACCGGGAATTATCCATGAAGAGCAGATGGCCCACATCTTGCCAGCGGATGATCTGAAGATTATTTCGCCACAACGGGAAATCAAGCCGCGAACTTACCAGTTAACGGAAGGGCAGACGCTCTTCTTTGGCGCCGTGGCCCGGTTTGATTTCGTGAGTGGACCAAAGTCGGGCTTTAACGCTTACTTTGATAATAACCTGATGATTCACCGGACCAAGTTAGCTAATGCGCAACATTTCTACCAGCAGCATGCGGGTGAATTACTGACACCGCCGACGAAAGATGAGCTGGAGGACATTCCGCCGCTGGTTGAACATAGCTTTGCTGTTCAGCAGCGCAGTGACCTGGTGATTGAAGGGCTCGGCTGGGTAACGGTGCCGGCGGGGTGTTCAGTCGTTGGCTGGGCACCGAAAGGTGTAGGTGTCGTCTTGCGTTCAGCAATGATTTAAAAGGAGAAAATGATGCAGTTACGAGGAAAACAAAAAAGATACCTCCGGGCACAAGCTAACCACTTGTCGTCAATCTTTAGTGTCGGCAAAAATGGTCTGACACAGGCTTGGCTTGACCAGCTGGATGGCGCACTGGACCGGCGGGAATTAATTAAGGTTAGTCTCCAACAGAACACTGAGACGACGGTAGCAGAAGCTGCCCAGTTCATTGAAGACAATACTGATATTCAAGTAGTTCAAAAAATTGGCCGGGTACTGCTTTTATTTAAGGAGTCGGCCAATGAGAAGCAACGCGACTTATCAGCCAAAGTCGCTAAAATTTAATTGATTGGTGGTGAGAGCATGCAGAAACAAAAGCAGGCAGGGGTGGTTGTGCAGCCAGCGCCACAACCGTTGATTTTCAGCAAACGACGGCGCGTTGGCCTGTACGGTGGCACATTTAACCCCGTGCATAACGCCCACTTATTAGTGGCCGACCAGGCTGGAAAGGCCCTCTGTCTTGACCAGGTTTTGTTTTTGCCGGATGCTCAACCACCACACGTTGACCATAAGGAAGCGATTGCTGCCCAAGACCGGGTGGCAATGCTGCGGTTAGCGATTGCCAATAACAGTTTCTTTGGTCTCGAGCTGGACGAGGTTCAACGTGGCGGGACTAGTTATAGTTACGAAACCGTCAAGCGACTGAAAGAACGCCATCCCGATGTAGATTATTACTTTATTATTGGCGGTGACATGGTGGACTACTTACCAACCTGGTACCGGATTGACGACCTGGTCAAACTCGTTCACTTTGTCGGGGTGCGGCGCCCGGGGGCCAAAAACGAAACCCCTTATCCGGTGACCTGGGTGGATGTGCCACAAGTCGACTTCAGTTCAACTGACATCCGGCGCCGGGTCAGGACGGGGCAGTCGATTAAGTACATGGTGCCGTCAGCCGTGGAAGATTATATTGAGGAGCATCAGTTGTATCATGACCACGATTAACTACCAGCAGCACTTGCTGCCATTAAGTCGCCAGCAGCTTGTTGATAAACTAGCTGAGGCGCTGACTGAAGACCGGTTCCATCACGTTCTCCGGGTTGAGCAGACAGCCATTAAGCTGGCAAAACAATACGGTGTTGACTTAGAAAAGGCCAGCATTGCCGGGCTATGCCACGACTATGCTAAGCAGCGCCCCGATGAAGACTTTCTTCGCGAAATTAAAGAAGATGGTCTCGATCCAGACTTGTTAAACTGGAACAACGCCATCTGGCACGGAATCGTTGGTGCAGAAATGGTCAAGCACGAGCTCGACGTGTGGGACGAAGATATCCTTAACGCGATCCGTCACCACACGACAGGGGCGCCGGTGATGAGCCCCTTGGAACAAATCATTTACATGGCCGATTACATCGAACCGGGGCGGAGCTTTGCCGAGGTCGTGAAGGCCCGTGAATTAACAGCCAAGAGCTTAACATTGGGCGTTGCTTACCAAACCGAACAGACACTTGCTTACTTGGTTGAACGTGACTTACCAGTGTACCCAGCAACTATTCTGACTTACAATGCCTGGGTGCCACAAAATAAAGGAGAACTTTAATGGATAGTAAAAAAACACTCGAACTTGTTGTGAAGGCGGCCGATGGACGCCGGGCCGAAGATATTGTTGCCATGAAAGTTGATCAGATTAGTCCAATGGCGGACTACTTTGTCGTGATGACTGGTGGTTCTAACCGGCAAGTGCAGGCCATTACTAACGCCATTGTGGAAATGGCACATGAACAACAGCTCGAAATTGGGAGCGTGGAAGGCAAGAACGCTGCTCAATGGGTCTTAGTTGACCTGGGTGACGTAGTTGTTCATATCTTCCGCGAAGAAACCCGCCAATTCTATAACCTGGAAAAGCTTTGGTCCGACGCACCGCTGGTCGACCTGAGTGCGTGGGTTAATGACTAATGGGTGTTTACCAGAGCTTTGCCAGTATCTATGATCAATTATTTGATCCGGCAATGTATGACCACTGGGCTAATTTCAGCCAGCAGCGGGTTCATTTACCAAGACCAGCCGTCCTCGACCTTGCGGGGGGAGCTGGTCGTTTTGCTAGTCTGATGGCCAAGCGGGGCTGGCAAATGACCGACTTGGACCAGTCGGAGGAAATGCTGACGTTGGCTTCAGAACATGCCACAGCGGCGAATGTCAACCTCACGCTCGTCGAAGGTGACATGACCCAGCTGGATGGTTTGCCAACCTATGATGTCGTCACTTGTTACGCGGATTCGCTGAACTACCTGCCAACACCGGCGCGAGTCAGCCGGACACTCAAAGAGGTGGCAGCTCATTTATCAACGACGGGTGTCTTTCTGTTTGATGTAATTACGCCGTACCAGACAGACGTGGTTTATCCTGGTTATATGTATAACGACGAAACTGATGACCACCAGGCGGCGTTGATGTGGCGGTCTTATGCCAATGATGATGTTGATCATGGGGTTGTCCACGACTTGGTAATTTTTCACCTTCAAGGTAATGGTAGTTATGACCGCCAGGCGGAATTGCATTTTGAACGATCGTACCCGTTATCGTGGTGGCAAGAGCAGTTGCAGGCGGCGGGTTTTAAGAACATCAAGGTCACCGCAGATTTTGGCCGCCATCAACCAACGGCAACCACGACCCGCTGGTTTTTCGAATGCCATCAATAGGGGGAACAAGGGATGAAAGCAGTCGGCTTAGTTGCGGAATACAACCCATTTCATAATGGCCATCGTTATCACCGCCAGCAGGCCCAGCAAGTGACGAATGCTGATGTCGTGGTGGCAGTGATGAGTGGCAATTTTACGCAGCGCGGGGTGCCAACCATTGTTGACAAATGGCACCGGACCCGGGAAGCCCTGCAAAACGGCGTTGATTTGGTGGTAGAACTGCCACTCTTTTATGCGGTTCAACCAGCCCACCTTTTTGCAGCCGGGGCCTTGCGGCTCTTAGCCGGATTAGGCGTTCACGACGTCGTTTTTGGCGCGGAACACCCTCACTGGGACTTTCGACAGCTGGTAGCGGCGGAGAAGGATTTTCAAACGACTAGTTTTCATCGCTATAACGCCACTTTTGCAACCCAGTTCAACCAAGAGTTGGCCAAACGGACTGGCCACCAGCTGACCGCTCCCAATGACATTCTGGCCTTTGCTTACCAGAAAGCGCAGGAAGAGGAAAAACTGCCCATTGCACTGCACGCGATCGAACGGGTCGGAAGTGCTTATCATGATCACCACCTGGGAGGTAAGTTAGCTAGTGCGACGGCCATCCGTGACGCAGTGGCTGCTGGTCATGTTCCGGAACATGCGGTGCCGCCACAAACGGCTGCCGACTTACGCGAAGTAGCAACAGTACCAACTTGGGATCGGCTTTACCCACTGTTGCGTAACCAGCTGATCCAAGCACCAGTTGCCCGGCTAGCTGAAACTTACGAAGTGGCTGAGGGTTTAGAATACCGGATGAAGGACGCTGCAGAACGGAGTTTAGACTTTTTGAGTTTCCAGCAGGCGGTGAAGTCGAAACGGTATACCTATGCCCGACTGTTGCGAGCAGAACTGTACCTCTTGTTGCAGGCATCAGCGAAGGAAGTCGAGGCTGCAATGGAGCAACCATACTATCACGTTCTGGGCTTTACCAAAGCGGGTCAACGTTACCTTCACCAAGTCAAAAAGGAATTACCATATCCACTCATTGTGAAGGTTGACCAGAACCTCAAGCGGGGGCTGATGAACCTTGACTACCGGGCCGGCAAACTATACCAGGTTTTTACAAGTAGGGAGCAAGATCTGAAGCGGCCACCACAGCGTCTGTAAGCTGTCAAGGAAATAACATTGACAATAAACGGGGCGGCTAGTATAATTCATCATGTTGCATTAGGAGGTTTAGCGCATGAAATGGTCACTATCTGAAGCACGTAAATATCACGATACTCCACTTCACATTACGCAAACTCTTGAGCTGAACGAGTCAATGACGAAGCGGTTTCCAGAAATGGTACTGGCAGTAGAGCCAGTCACCGTTGATGGTTACTTGAGTTATGACGATGGGGATGCGACCCTTGGCGTTAACGTCAAGGTGAAGCTGACCGTACCGTCGAGCCGGTCATTGACTCCCGTACCGTTATCTCTTGACTTTGATTTTACGGAGTCCTACGTGGGTGATAAGGCCCACCTAGAACGTTACGAAAAGGATGAAGTGGTGTTTGTCATCGACCCGGATCACGGGACGATTGATCTCGACTCTGCCGTCGCTGAAAACATCATTGAGCAACTGCCACTGAAAATCCTCACCAAGGAAGAGGCTGCCGGTAAGGCAATGCCCGCTGGTCGAGGCTGGCAGGTAGTGAGTGAAGATCAAGTTCAGCAGGGCAACGATCAGCAAGTTGATCCACGTTTGGCTAAGTTGAAACAATTATTTCCTGATCAGGATGAAAAAAAGTAGGTTAGCCGACGGTTAAAAACCTTTGTGGATAATTTCATTTTAAGGAGGTGTCACTCATGGCTGTTCCAGCACGGAAAAAATCCAAGATGCGTAAGCGTACTCGTCGGGGTCACATTAAGTTGACTGTCCCTGGCCTGGCACCATGCCCAAACTGCGGTGAACTGCGCAAGTCACACATGGTTTGCCCTAACTGTGGTTACTATGATGGCAAGCAGGTTGTTACGCCTAACAACTAATTTCACAACAAAAAAGCTTCCTAAGGGACCGGTCCTTGGAAGCTTTTTTCATTTTCGTAACAATATTTTACAAATAGATGTTAATCAGCTAACAATCCGTTTGAAAAACGGATAAGATCCGCCAAATTTGCTATCTTTACAAAGTAAACTTAGTCTTTTGGGGGAAATTAGGTTGAAACTTGCACGTTGGTCAAGTAAACTCATGACGATTTTTGGCACGGCCATGCTGGTCATGCCGATGATGGCATCGACGGTTGTTGCTGGCACTCGTCATCACCGGACAGCAGTACCGCTGGCACTGGTCAATCAGTCGACATTGAACGCGACGGCTAGCAGCCTCAGTGCTGATCGGACAAACCAGGAATCAGGAACGACTGCTAAACTGCCAGCATCGCCATCCAGTACGGCCTTTACGCCGAGTGAGGTCCACGCTGTCCGGCCAGACGGAACTGGAACGGTGAAGGAAAATGCGGATGCCAATGGTGGGGTCATTCGGTGGTACCTCGGCCAGGAACCGGCTGACATTAAGCCATACTTGCAGACACCACGGACGGCTGGACTGGGATACGAAACTAGTCGCGGCTGGTTTAACGGTAGTGGTGTCGCTGCTGACCAGTGCGTCGGCTTTGCTTCTAGTTACTTCTACGCGCTCTGGCAGCAAAAAGGCAGTGGTCAGCGCCTGCCACGGGTAACGGTTCCCGCTGGTGGTGATGCGGCGAGTGACTGGGCCCAAGCGGTTGGTGGGCATACCGACAGTACGCCGCATGCTGGCGCAATCGCCGGAACGGGACATGATCATCCGGAACCGTTGGGCACGAACCCCTATGGGCATACCTTTGTGGTGATTCACGTGTTGGCAAACGGTGATATCATTTGTGCCGAACAAAACGGGTTGTACTCTGGGGGTAATAATGGTCATGGACCGGCAGCCAACCAGTGGAATTATTTATTAATTTCCAAACACTTATACAAGGATGTTATCCACGCCCAGTTTTTCACTCCTAACGTGGATGCGCCAAATTCAACTCGTTGGCAATTAAACTGGTAAAAACAAGTTCTGACTGCCATCTGTAACATGAATGGCAGTCTTTTTCATGAAAAAGCGGTACAAGCCGGATTAGGATGAGTTATAATCACATTAACGATTATTAACTGTTGTCTCATTTGGTATTAGCAGGTGGAACAGTTAAGGCCGGAATGACGGCAATCAAATTTAGAGGAGTTAACTTTATGAGTAGTCGGATTTTAATTATTGAAGATGAGGAAAATTTAGCGCGCTTCGTTGACCTAGAACTGAAACATGAGGGCTACGACACGCAGGTGGAATTGGATGGCCGGGCCGGCTTGGATGCGGCCCTCAAGGATGATTATGACCTCATTTTGCTGGACCTGATGCTGCCGGAATTGAACGGGATTGAGGTCGCACGGCGGGTTCGCGAAGTCAAGGATACGCCGATTATTATTATGACCGCCCGTGATTCAGTGATCGACCGGGTTTCCGGCTTAGATCACGGGGCTGATGACTATATTGTCAAACCGTTTGCGATTGAAGAGCTACTCGCTCGGGTCCGGGCACTGCTGCGGCGGATTAAGATTGAAGATAAGAGTAATGAAGCACACCAGCAGATGGTCACTTATAAGGACCTGACGATTGAAAAAGAAAACCGCGTTGTTCGGCGGGGGGATGAGGTCATCAACCTGACGAAGCGGGAATACGAACTCCTCTTGATTTTGATGGAGCACATCAATGTCGTGATGCCACGAAAGGAACTGTTAAGTAAGGTTTGGGGCTACGACTCTGACGTTGAAACTAACGTGGTTGATGTTTATATTCGTTATCTCCGAAACAAGATTGATCGCGAGGGTGAAAAGAGCTATATCCAAACTGTCCGGGGAACCGGTTACGTGATGCGTTCGTAATTGCCGTTGAAAAGTGGGGTTAGGCAATGAATTCTGAACAAGGACCACAGAAACGCTTTATTTCCTTAAAAGTAAAGTGGGCGATCGGGACAGCTCTCGGCGCATTTGTTATTTTCGTTGCTCTTGCTTCGACCCTCTTCTGGTCATTTAATTCCGACTTGTTGAACCAGGAAAAAAAGGCGGTTAACAGTAGTGCATCAACGATTAGCCGACGACTGGAATCGATTCAGCAGACACCGCTGACCAGGCAAACTGTCCAGGACAGGTTGATCAAGCACCAGTCGGCGCGAGCAAATGGCCATTTTTATAAAACGCCAGTTGTCGAGGGCTTAGCGGATAGTCATTTGATTGTAACCGTCTATGATCTGCAGGGCCACCCGGTCTTTTCAACGGGGCGGCCGCAAAAGGGGCTGGAGAAGAGCAAGCGGGTAGCGCCGGCCCAAATGGTGAAGGGGGATGACCACCGGATCCTACTGGCAAGGCATCCGCTGCGGCGAAGTGATAATCACCAGTTAATCGGCTACCTGCAGGTGGAAAACCTCTTGCAAAGCTACTACCAGCGGTTTTACCACATGGCAGTGATTGCTTTATTGCTGTTGTTACTGGTAGTGCTCTTGAGCGGGTTGCTCGGTTACTTCTTAACCTACTTCCTCCTCTCACCGCTTAACAGTATTCATTCCACCCTGGAAGAAGTTAGTGCTGACCCGACGCGCGATGTCCGCGTTGAGGTCTCCTCAGCAAATGATGAGCTGGCGGAATTGGGGCGGATGTTCAACAAGATGTTGGACCAGACACAGCGCTACATTAACCAGCAGTCGCAGTTTGTTGGGGATGTTTCTCATGAACTGCGGACACCAATGGCGATTATCCAGGGCCATATTCAGATGCTGCAGCGGTGGGGAAAAGAAAAGACGGATATCCTTGATGAATCAATCGATGCGATCATGCAAGAAACGAAGCGGATGAATAACTTGGTCAAGGAAATGTTAGACCTGAGTCGCGCTGAACAGGTTGACATTCAATTCCGTGACGCAACAACGGTCGTCAATGACGTCGTTAACCAGGTTTACAATGACTTCAAGATGATCCATCCTGATTTTGTGTTCATGCTTGATGACGACCTCCACCGGCCAGTCAAGGTGCAGATTCACCGTGACCACCTGGAGCAAATCCTGATTATCCTCTGTGATAACGCCATCAAGTACTCGACAGAACGCAAGGAAGTCCACCTTACCTTGTCAAAGAGCCTCAACGCAGTAGAAATTGCCGTTCAAGACTTTGGTGAAGGGATTGCTCCCGAAGAAACCGAGAAGGTCTTTGACCGCTTTTACCGGGTGGATAAGGCTCGAAGTCGAAAGAAGGGTGGTAACGGCC
>NZ_CAKPXS010000030.1 GCF_934202235.1 uncultured Limosilactobacillus sp.
GTTCTTATCAGCATGGTAACCAGCAACCGTTGGTGCAGAATAATCATCCATACTGCCCGTTGTCCAGTTGCCATAGGTTACTTTTCCGGTAACTTCGTCCACCGTGGCCGTCCGTGTTAAGTGCACTGACTGGCTGTGGTCTTCACGAGTGCCATCTGGCTTAACCACCGTAATCTGACGTGTGATCGTCTTGTTCAGGTCCTTCTCGGCAACGCCCTCTGGGTACTTCTTCCCCGGATTGTCTGGCAGCTTGTCAGCCGGTGTCTTCGGGTCAGTTGGTTGAACCGTGGTTGTAGTATGTTCAATCTTGACCGTAACATCAGGGATCCCGTTAACCGTTGCCTTTTCCGTACTTGGAATGTTCTGATTTAGCACTCTTTTATAACCAGCCGGAATATGCGGCGTAACCGTTACATCATCCCCAGTACGCCCATTGAGCGGCGTCCGGGGGCCAACCTCGGCATTACCATTGTCGACATCAACATAAATAATGTTCCCTGTCTGTAGTTGCGGAAGATACTTAACAATAATTCTGCTACTTTGGTCAACATACTTAACCGAGACACTCTTCACTTTATCTGTATCAGGCTTGTAGCCCGCTACTGTTGGCGAGGTCACTTCCCCAAAAGTCTGGTTAGTGACATTATTCCAAGATGTCTTACCCGTAACTAGGTCTGTGGTCCCCGTTTGGGTAAAGTTAGCGGTCTGAACCGTATCTCGTGGGGTACTAGTACCCGCACCTTCGTAATGAATTGTTCGGGTGACGCTAGCAGTGCGCGAAGCAGGCTGCGTTTGGTGAACAAGGTGAATCGTCAGCGCTTCATTGTTTCCGGTAAAGGTATGGTTAAAAGAACTCTTCCCCGTCACTAATCGGTAGTGCGGAGGGACCGAAAGATTGAAAGTGTGACTCTCTCCTGGGATCCCCTGGGCACTGACTGGCGTTCCCACAGGTGCAGAATTGTTGTCATCATCCACGAGTTGAACCGTGACGGTTGATTTTTTGATTTCCTTGTAATAAATATCAACTTTGATGTTTGGCTGGTCGAATAGCCTACTTTGCGCTGATATTACCGTACCCTTTGTACGTGGCCCACCATTGAGCGAGTAATAAGACTCGTATCCTTGTTTCTGGTCAATCCGATACTCATCAAACTTCGCTACTGGCATAACTTTAGCAATCTGCTGGTCAGTTAACGTCGATGGCGTGGTTTCTAGGACAATTTGGGTACCATTAATAAATAATACTTTCCCATTTAAATAAGCTAATTGAAAACTAGTGGCCCCAGTCTTATTCCCCTTATCGTTGTCCACTTGTCCATAAAAGACTTGTCCTGAAGTTGTGATGACTTGACTACCAGTGTGAACCTGATTGACTACACCATCAAAAGCCGTAGTCGAATACGTTTCGCTAATTGACTTTGATAAAGTACTGTTATCGGGATTATGGTAAGTAATCTGTTCCTGGATTGTCTTATTATAGGAACGATAAAAAATATCATTCGTAACTTGATCTATCTGGCCATTATCATCCACATTAGTGGCCTTCATCGATGCCAACGCCTGTGCTGACCAGCCCTGGTGACCAGTAGTGTCCAGATTTTGGGCCGACTTATCCTGTTGCCCCTTTGATGTCGTCAGCTGACTTTGGGTTGTTGCATTATCAGTAGCATTGGCTACCGCCGCGTGTGCCTCAATATTCGTCCCACCAAGGTAAAGGGTGGCCCCTAATAATACTGACGCCACGCCCACACTGAGTTTGCGCAACCCATAATGTGGCCGCCGTCGTGCGTTCTGTGCTGCTTTTTGGTTCAGGTTAGCCCGTGAAACCATTTTTAAATCCTCCCATATCGCTAAAAAAACTAATTATTAACGTTTTAATTATACGTCATTTGAAAAAATTAGTGAAATCAAGTTTAACTACTATTTAGACAACAGAAAAAGGCCCTCCAGCTCGGTTAAACCTAACTCGAGAGCCTTCTTTGTGCTAACGGCATATCACGTTAGCAATTCTTGAGTAGTGCAACATTATTAATCATTCTTCCGCCGGTGGCCACCAAGTAGTCCCATCATGCCTAGCAGGCTGGCGAAGCCCAGCGAAACTAAGCCGCCAGCATGGTCATTACCAGTTTGTGGCAAAGCAGCGTCCTTCTTCGCGGCTGCCTGTGCTTGCCCAGCTGGCTGACTACCCTGAGCAGTACTTGATTGTGCCTGCCCTGGTGTTGGTGTCGTCGACTGACCATTACCAGGCGTCTGCTTAGTTGGCTCACTTGGAACTGCACGGTATTGAATTTCTACTGGTTCCGGCTGGCTAGAGATAGTCACACCATCAATCTGTGGTGCCGTCTTGTCAGCCGTGTACCCCGCAATTTGCGGCGCCGAGTAAGCAGCAAAGCGATCATTGCTGGTCTTCCAGCCGCTGTACTGAACCTGGCCAGTCACTTCATCCACTGTTGCCGTCCGGGTAAAGTGAACCGTCTGGCTATGATCTTCACGAGTCCCATTTGGCTCAACCACCGTGATTGTCCGGGTAACCGTCTTATTCAAGTCGTCCTGGTCAACACCAGCTGGGTACTTCTTACCCGGGTTATCCGGCAAAGTATCACCTGGTGTCTTCGGGTCCGTTGGTTGAACCGTTGTCGTGGCGTGTTCAACCTTCATAGTGACTTCAGTGATTCCCTTAGCTGTGACCTTTTGCGTTATTGGGAAGTGCTGACCTTCGCTGATCTTCCAACCAGCAGGAGCATGCGGAACAACCGTAATGGTCTCACCAGTCTTACCACTTAATGGCGATTTCTCACCAACCGGCTGGTTATGACTATCAACATAAGTAATCGTCCCCTTGTACTGGTTTGGTTTGTAGTCAACCGTTACCTTCTGGTCTTGGTCAGTTGACGATACAGAAACACTTGGAACTTTGTCCTTTGTCGGCGTGTACCCCGGAATTTCTGGGACATCGTACTCATCAAAGTGGCCTTTTGACCACGTGCCAGGGGTAACTGTGCCATTAACCTCATCAACAGTAGCGGTCCGAGTCAGAGTAACAGTCTGTTTCTCAGTCGTATGGGTACCATTAGGCTTGTTGACGATGATTGTCCGGGTAATCGTCTTATTCAAATCATCCTTTGCAACACCCGCTGGGTACTTCTTGCCTGGGTTATCCGGCAACGTGTCGGCTGGTGTCTTTGGCTGACCAGGGGTGACGGTAACCTTCTTGTGCCTTACATTGACCGTCACAGTTGGTACCCCAGCAGTTCCGGCCGTTACAGTGGCCGGAATATGCTGACCCGGTACCTCCTCGAAGCCAGTTGGAATGTCTGTGGTAACAGTTACTTCGTGGTCAGTCTGTCCTTTCAGCTGCGTCTGACCAACTTCCTTACCATGATCATCAATATCCTTGTAGGAAATATAGCCTTTTTGGTCCTTCGGCGTGTAGGTAATATTAACCTTCACATCTTTCTGACCATCCTGAACAGTAACCGCCGGAATATCATTGGCATCCTGCCCATCGATCTTGATGTGGGCGGTGTAGCCATCAATTGGAGTTGGTGTTACTGCTGTCCAATCCGTCTTATCCTTCGACCAGTCACCATAATGGACAACTTTACCTGTGACTTCATCGACCTTCGCATCACGCGAAATCTTAGCAGTCTGGGTAACTGTCGTCTGATGACCGTGCTGGTCAGTCGTGGTAATTGTCCGGGTAATCGTCTTATTCAGATCCGTATCATGTGCACCATCAGCGGGCTTCCCTGTTGGTGTCTTACCACCTTCAGGTACCGGCTTCTTATGGCTAATTTGGTCAATCTTGTGCTGAACCTTAACCGTTACAGTTGGGATACCCGTTGATGTTGCCTTTTCCGTACTTGGAATAGTCTGATCTGGCACTTGCTCGTAACCAGTCGGGATCTCTGGTGTAACTGTGACGTCGCTGTCAGTCTTACCCGTCAGTGGTGTCTGACCAACTTCTTTCCCGTGGTCATCAACGTCAACGTAGGAAATCTTCCCCGGTTGGTCGTTTGGCGTGTAGGTAATATTAACCTTCACATCATTCTGACCATCCTGAACAGTAACCGGTGGAATATCATTGGCATCTTGCCCATCGATCTTGATGTGAGCGGTGTAGCCAGGAATAGCGTTGGTCGGTACCGCTGTCCAATTCGTCTTATCCGTTGACCAATTACCATAATTGGTAACTTCACCGGTGACTTCATCAACCGTCGCATCCCGCGAGATCTTGGCAGTCTGGGTAACCGTCGTCTGATGACCGTGCGGATCAGTCGTGATAATCGTCCGCGTAACTGTCTGGTTCAGATCCGCATCATGCGCACCATCAACCGGCTTCCCCGTTGATGTCTTGCCACCTTCGGGTACCGGCTGTTTATGGCTAATTTGGTCGATCTTGTGGTCAACGACCACCGTTACTGCCTGGGGTGTGTCTTGGAAGGATGTGAGTGGCTGACCATCGGCACCCTTATACTTATTCTTAATTTGCGTTAATGGGTCCTGCCCGTCAACACCCACGTAGCCGGCTGGCAGCTTCAAGGTTGTCTTCTCATTGTTAGTACTAAAGGCATCGCCAGGTTTGCCGGTCAGTTCCTGCTTGCCAACCGTCTGCCCATCCTTGGTCTGGTAAGTGACAGTTAACTTGCTTGGCTGAGCTTGGAGGTAGAAGTCCATTGACGGCATGGCTGGATTAAAGTTTATGTTCAAATATTGATCCTGTAATGTATACCCACTACCAGTTGCGGCATCATCATACTCAACACCCTCCGGAACTTCCGTTGTCGTCCAACCATTTGGTGTCACCACTGTTACTGGGTAACCATTTAATCTATCATGAATCGTCAAGCTCAGGCGGACACCATATTTGTCCCCTCTAGAATCAGAATCGTCAGTCTTAAAGAGGTCAGCACTGTCTGGCGTTCCCTTCAAAACTGGCTTCCCGGTAACCGCATCGGTAACGACTTGACCATGGTAGGTAATTGTCGCAGTGTGAATTACCTTAGTCGTCCCATCCGGCATCTTTTCAATAATCCGGTACTGCCGGGTCACTTCGCCAGTCTTTGGATCATTCTTCTGTTGGTGAACCAGCGGGATATTAACCGTCTTCGTACCGTCAAGGGTAACCGTCGTTGGTACTTGGGCATCAGCTGCTAGTTGGTAACCCGCAGGGATTGTCGGCAGATGAACATCCTTTGACTCACCGGCTTGGCCAGCAACCTTCACTGGTGCGACCCCGCTGATCGGTTGGTAGTTATCATTAGCATCCACGTACTGGTAGGTAACCGTACAATTTTCCGGGTCCTGCGTGTACTTCCAGACTAGCTTAATGGCTGGCTGATCCATACTATTAATCTGATCAATCGTTAACTGGCCGAGGTCCTGCCCATTAACCTTGAGCGTCCCTGCCGGAACAGCTGCTGATGATTGCCCATTACTATACTTATCATACGCATCAATAAGTGAGGACAGCTTAACTTGAACCGTCATCACCGGCTGTTCAAACTTGCTGCGGAGGGTGCCGTTAAGACCATCATATTTTTGCCAGCCAGCAACCAGCTTATACTGGTCACCATTCTGCTCGTATGCCCCCAGTTTCGAGAGATCGATCGTCAAGGTAACGGTCGACCCCTTCTGAGTCAACGTTAAGTTGATCCCACGCTCTGCCGCCTGCCGTTGTGCCATCTCATAATAGCCGCTTGTACTTACCAGGTAAGAAATCTTTCCAGTCTGTAAATTAGTCCGTTTGTAGATACTGCCATTACCAACCATCCCGCTAATTGCAGTTTGCACAACGTTCTTAACGTCGTTGGTCAGCTGGTCAAATGAAGTTTCACTTATCTGGTTTCTAAAGTCATCAGGCAAACTGTCTAACGGCTTAACACTGCTATTAGCAGGTTCAACCGCTACCGAAGCTGACGACAACATTGGAACAGTTGCAGAATCATACTTATACCGACTAACCGGGATCGCAACAACCGTTTCTTGACCATCACTGAACTTTTGGCCGGCCATGGAATACGGCAAAGTCCAATCGCTCAGCCCCTGCTTTGCCAACCAAGACTTGGACATATCCGAAATTCCACTGATGTCAACCACTTGGTAATGGTCATGCTGACTGCTGAGGTAGTCATTAACTTGTTTAACATCATCCGCAGAAAGCGTCGTGTTCCCCGTGCCGTGGAAGGTCAGGGTCTTGATGGCCTGCAGTGTCTTACCGCTAATATCAACAATCTCGACCTTCATGGTTTCCTGCTTGGCCGGAACCAATTCATACTGGATGGTATCGTCATCAGCATCGTATGTAATCTTGCCGTTCAAGTTTAACTTACCATTCGGGTAATGCTGGTCATCACCCTGCCAGGTCTTGGCCCCATTAATAACAGTAGTACTGTCTAATTTAAAACCGTCTGGGATCGTCGCTGCTAGTTCCTGGTTATTTTGATCATAAACGAGCCCTTTTGTATCATTGCCAACGTTTGTTTGCTGGTCTTCCAGCGCAATGGTGTGTTCCTGGCCCTGCTTGTCAACATAGTGTACCCGCTCATGAACGGTGGCTTGACCAACGATGTCAATTGAAGCTTCAGCATTAATTGGGAGGGTCTGCTCACTATAAGACTGAGCCGCAATGGTTGCCTTTTTGCCAATTGCTGGCACAAGGCTGCCGTCAACAGGAATCACATCCAGCGACACCTGGAAGGAATCATTAGCTGATAGCTTATTAACAATCAGCATCAACGACTTAACCGCTTTCAGCTTGTCAGTACTCAGGCTGGCTAGCGGAACAAACCCATTCCGACTAACCTTGTCAGTTCCACTAACGTTTACTGCCGTGGTGGAAGCCAGAACAGTAACACCCGTCACCTCTTTACCGGTCTTGGTGTCTACCACGTGGATGCTATCCTTGTCGAGGTAGGTGGCCACGTTCTCCTCATCACTAGTGGTGGGCAAGTTGATCACCAGCGTCGGTGCTTGGTAATCCTGCGAATCGGCATTAGCGACCGTGGTAACAAAGTGAAGCTTACTTGTCCCAACATAGGTGGATGTCCCACGGACAGCTAACCCGGCATCGAGGTTGCCTTGCGCCTTGGCGTTAAGATAATGACCAGTTGCTGTTTGAACGCGAGCACTAAAAGTCGATACCAGCCGTACATCATGACCAGCAACTCCCGGTAATCCCTGGACTTGCTCGCTAGTTGCTGCTTGATTGGTCAGGTTAAGTTTGCTGATATTATCAGCGGTAAAGTAGATTGCTCCCTGGTCGGACTGATTAAGGTAGGCCCACCCAGTGACAAAATCGTGGGGCAGTTCATATATCAACTCGGATAAGTCCGCAGCCTCGACAGTTCCACGGTGCACAAAGTGTAAGACCATCCGTCCATTAACTGTACTAGTAGTTAAAAGCCAGCTTCCATCATTATGCCAATGATCCGCGCCACTAACGGTCTTTGGCAAAATAATCCAAAATTGGGGGTTCTTCACAATGGTGGTTTCTAGGCCTGCATAATCACTCTTGGATACCTGATCACTGACAACATTATGTGTATAATAACCAAAACCGTCAACCCGATTAGTTAATGAAACCGCTGACCCTGGATCAACATTAGCACCTTGCTTAAGATCATATTCCACCGTGGTCGACTTATACCCGGCAACGTATGCTGTTTCCTTTGACTTATTCAGATCTAATACTGTTGTTTGGCCACGCTTGATCTCTAAGGCAATCACCAGTTGATCTCCCACAGCAACTTTACTACCATCCCGATGCGTTTTGCTCAAATAACCAAAAAGTTGAACCGTTTCGCCAAAATCAGCCGGTAACTGAGCAGGCAACTGGTAGCTAAACTGAACCACCCGTTGTCCCTGACCGAAGTCAATCGACCCGTTGTTAACGGTATACGTCTTCGTCTGGCCGTTGATATCGGTCACGTTGACCGATTTCACCGCTTTGTTAAAGCCAGTTAAACGGGTAATAACGTAGTCATCAGACAAGTTCCGAGTAATCGTCAAATCATGATAACTGGGCAAATCATCCAAGTTATGGTGGTCCTTATTCATATTAGACCCCCAGCTAGACTCTCCCAGCTCGGTTTCTTTCTGCGGATCATATATATGCAAGCCTTGGGTGATATTGTGATATCGCAGGTCGTCCCCTTTTAGTACCTGTGGCACGGCCCTAATTAATTCTTTGTAACCCGGAACGTTAATCGTCACTGGCTGACCAGCTAACTGGGCAGTAATTTGACCACCATCAATTGATACCTGCTGGTCTTGTTCCGGACGTGTAAAGTTTTCATATTTACCGTTAATAACAAACAAACGATTGTTCTGTTTAGGATCCCATTCAACCGAATCAGCTGTAATCGTGATCGGTGATCCTGCTTTTTCTTGCGTAAATTTAATATTTTGCGCATTGATAGAGGTGTTATCGATCCCGGTTGCCTGAAAATATTTGGGAACGTTAACAACCATTTTAAAGTGGGTAAGCGTAACCGACGCATCTGAATACCCATTGTCGGTCTGATAAGTCAAACCATCAGTTCCACCCGGTACCGCTCCTTCATTTGTAGTTGTTCCCGGCGCACCACTAAAATCAGTAGTAACAGTAAGTTTTGGCTGTGGGATGTGCTCAACCAGTGTCAGCTGGGCAAGTGGCGTCTGATCATCATTCTGGTAAATCTTGATTTGTCGTTGAAAATCGCCAAAGTACTTCAAATCAATATACGATTTGATAGATAGCGTGATTGGCACACTGATCGTCCCCACGCTATCATTATTCATCGTTACCGAAAGAGTCACTGGTCCCTCTTGCAAGTTACTGCCAGAGTCACTATTGATATATGCGTTGCTGATTGGACTGACGTGGACACCGTGTAACCAGGTGCTCTGCGGAACCTCAATCCGGAAAGTATCACCACGATGGTAGTTGGCCACTTTCCACGTTAAGCCAATTTGGCCGCTGTCCTCACTCACCGTGCTATTCCCAGCATCCACGGTCAGGGTACTCTGAGTTTGGCTTGCACTGTTAGTAGCGGTCTTAGTGGCAGCAACCTTATTGTCATCCAGGTCCGTAGCTTGTTGAGCCCGCGCTTGGCGAGCAGCTGATTGAGCGTTCGTTATCGCTGCTGGTGCGGCCTTCTTGGCCGCATCCAAAGTGACCTGCTTAGCCTGCAGCTGCTGACTATCCGACTGGGTTTGCTTAGCAGCATGGTCGGCAGAGTTGGCGGGAACGTTAACTGTCTGCGTTGCCGCATGGGCAACAGTGCTGGCACCACCTAAATATAAAGTCGTCCCTAAAAGAACCGAGGCTACCCCCACGCTCAACTTTCGCAGGCCATAGTGTGGCCGCCGATGAGCATTTTGCTCAAGTTTATTTCGCCAATTATTCTTGGAAACCATTGTTTGTCCTCCCAATATTATGACCAACCTACTTTTATTAACTTCTTAATTGTATCGCTTTCACACAAAGAAGTTAATCGAGTTTAACTAATTTACTAATCAATTGATATGTCGATTATTACTGGGGGAAACTACTTTTTCGTTGTAAGATCGTTTATATTTTTACCGGCCAACTGCCTGATCATCGGCTATAATTGTTCTTAGCAATTCATTAATTGCCGCCTGTTTTAGAGATTATCAGTATTATCAACTAACTAATCCACCGCTTTACTAACAGCAATCATTAAACCATGACCACTCAACATTGTTACGTAAAAAGCCTCCAAACCAGTGCCGAAGTACTGATTTGAAGGCTTTCTTTTTGTCCGCTGCGTTCCGCCAAACATTTTCACGGTAGTCCGAACAATCGTTTAACCATGTTGGTCCTTATTAATCTTGCTTTTTACGGAAACCGAAGAGTTCCAGCATCGACAGTAGGCCAAGACCTAAGACCGTCATGTCAGAATGGTCATTACCAGTTTGTGGCAATTGCCGCTGGCTTGCTGACTTCTGGTTGTCGGATTGTGTTGCTACACCAACACTGTTGACCGTCTCATGGCCAGCTGTTTGTGCCTGGCGATTTGCGGCGGCATAAGTGATGTTAACAGTGGCAGCAGCGGCATCAGCCGTGACATCCATCCCCGCAATTTTGCGTTGACTCGGTGTGTAACCCGGTACTGCCGGCACATCATAAGCGTCCCAGTGGCCGGTACTCCACTGTCCGTACGTTACGTGGCCCGTCAGCTCGTCAACCGTTGCCGTCCGGGTCAGGTGGGTCGTTTGCGTTTCAGTAACAACCGTTCCGTCAGGCAGCATAATCCGGATTGTCCGGGTAACCGTCTTGTTCAAGTCGGCGGCGCCCACGCCAGCTGGGTAAGTCTTGTCAGGATTATTTGGCAAGATATCCTCCGTGGACTTTGGTGCGGTTGGCTGAATCGTCGTAGTAGCGTGCTTGATCGGAACCATGACGTTATTGCTGTTGCTACCGTCTGGGGCAAACGTTTCCGGCAACTTCGGTTCAGGCCCATCAACTGCCCACCCCGCTGGAATCTGAATCCGCTTACCAGTAGTTGGTTCGCCGGTGCGACCAGAAATCTGTTGTTCAGGAACGGTGGTACCATCCCCCGTCTGGAAGTGGACATGGATCGTTGCTGGGTCCGCAATGTAAGTTACTGTTGATTGTGAATCCGTCCAGTGGTTAATGTCGTCCTGGCTTGGCATCCAGTTACCAACGCTGCCGGAAACACGCTTAGTGTATCCTGGCACATCAGGTGCGTTCACTGCTTTCAGCGTCTGAGCCGGTGAATCACTAGCAACAGTCCAGTTACCATAATCAACGTCACCAGTGACGTCATCAATAGTCGCTGGCCGTTGGTAGTTAATCTTTTGGGTCGTCGTCTGTGGCTGCTCACCCGGCTTGGTAATCGTGATCGTCCGGGCAATCGTCTTGTGCAGGTCGCTGTAGGTAATGTCTTTAATAGGCTTACCATCACCAGGCTGCTTATCTGAATTACCAGCAATTTTGGCCCCTGGCGTCACAACATCGGCTGGAGTGACAGGCTTGATGCCGTGCTTGACACTAACCGGCATCGTTTGTTCCTTATCATTCGGTTGGAACTTGCCACCCGGTACTGGTTGACCATCGGTCGTGACCCAACCAGCAGGAACCTTTGGCGTTGTGATGTTTTCACCGGTGTGACCATTAACACTCGTGGAAATGGTATGCTTGTCCGACGTAGTTGTCCCATCTGGCTTAACAACGTTGCCATCGCCGTCCACGAACTGGTAGTCCTGGTGGGCAGTGTTAGCCGTGTAACCAACGGTGGCGGTAGTGTCCGGGTCGGTAACCTTGACAGGCTTAGCAGCAACAGTTTGCGGTGTGTAACCGTCAACCGGGTCTGGCGTGTAAACCACAAAGCTGGTCTCAGCGTCAGGCGTCCATTCATTATCACTAAGAGTAACCGCTCCTGTGACTGTGTCAATATGGGCTGGTCGACTGAAGGAAACCTTTTGGATCTCCGTTGCCGTTGTCCCATCTGGCTTTTCAACCGTAATCGTCCGGGTAACCGTGTGGTGCAGGTCAGCATAGCTAATTGCCCGGTTAGGCTTATTATCACCAGGGTGGGCGTGATCGCCAGCAATTTGTTGGACCGGCTTAGTCAGTTCGCTTGGTTTAATCGTGACCGAACCGTGCTGAACCAGAACGGTGATCGGCGTCTTATCTGAATCAGGGCCAAAGGTACCACCAGGAACCGTCGTCCCAGGAATAGTGACCCAACCATTAGGAACACTCGGCGTGTTAATTTGGTCGCCAACCTTACCATTAACGGTCGTGGAAGTGGAGTGTGGGTCAGGATTGGTCGTCCCGTCCATCTTAATGACTTTCCCATCGCCATTAACGAACCGGTAATCCTGATGGGTGTCATTAGCGGTGTAAGTAATCTTCACCGTCTGGTTCGTGGTATCGGCAGTAACTTGTTCGCCGTCGACCCTAGTCCGCGAAGCGGTGTAACCAGGAACGGTCGGCACGTTATTAAATGCTAAGAAGGAACCAGTTGACCAGGCGCCAGGTTTAACGTCACCAGTAACGTCATCGATCGTCACACTCCGCGTTAACGTAACCGTTTGCTTGATCTTTTGTGGTGTGGTCTCACCCGGCTTGGTAATCGTGATCATCCGCGTAATCGTCTTGTGCAGGTCGCTATAGGTAATATCGTTCTTCGGCTTGCCATCACCAGGGATCTTATTTTCATTACCCTTCAGCGGCTGGTTGGCCGTCACTTTATCCGGATGGACAGTGATAATCTTGTGGACAACCGGAACTTGAATTGTCTTTTCCTTATCATCCGGTTGGAATTTACCACCTGGTACTGGTTGACCATCGGTCGTTACCCATCCAGCAGGAACCTTTGGCGTTGTAATAATACCATCGGTTTGGCCATTAACGCTTGTGGAAATAGCATTTGGATCCGCATTGGTGGTCCCATCAGGCTTGATAACGTGACCAGCATCGTCCACGAACTGGTAGTCCTGGTGCGCCGACTTGGCCGTGTAATCAATGTAGAAGTCCTGATTCTTTGGGAATTCATCAACCGGCTGTTTGCCCCAGTAAACATCCACGTAATACGTATGGTTTGTCTGGTCGTAGCTAATGTGCAACGGCGTGGTTGCAGCTGGTAGCTTATCCATATGCAAATTAATCGTATAACCATCCGGCGCTGGATCATAAGAGCCAGTGCCAGCAGTCGTATCATTTGGTAAGCCGTGACTGCCAAGATGCAGGGCTTGCCCACTCATCTCATAGGTGTTGTGTGGATCCTCACCCTGGCCAGAAACGTCGGTATATTTACCATACGTAATCTTGCCAGTTACCAGGTCCTTGGTTGCTTGCCGGTACTGGGTCGTCGTTAACGTCCAAATCGTCTTCTTCGTACCATCAGGCAATTTTTCGATGATGTGGAAAGTTGAGGTAACCGGATCCTTCTTTTCAGCCGTAGTAGCATCCTGAGTATCGTGCTTTAAGTGAATCTTCACCGTTTGGTTAGGCTGCTTGAATGTATATGTTGTTGGAATACTTTTACCATCTGCTAAAACATAATGTTCTGGCACCTTCACCGTCTTGCTCGGGTCAACCGTCTGACCGGATTCACCAGAAATCGTGACTGGGGCACCAACATTCTCCTCGTTCTTATCGTCATCGACCAACTGGTAGTAAACGTTTGTGGTGTAGGTAATGTCGAAATCCTGGCTCTTTGGCATCTCATCATAGCCTTCATCGCCCTGGAAGATATCCATTGTTAAGTGGTTATCGTCAGCCGGAACCGATGCATGGTCACGCTTATACCAGTTCTTAAACCAGATTGGGCCATCCATCCGGACCCACTGGCCGCGGTTAATTTTCTGAATAACATCTTCGCCCTGCGGTCCCTTTGGCAGGTGAGCAGTATAGCCAGATACTGTATCATACGTTGTTTCACCAGCTGTGTGGTCATCTGCTGAGTACTGGTGATGGTTAGCCCAGGTGCCGGTAACGTAACTGGCATTAGGTCCTTCTTGGAATTGCCCATATTTGTAAGTTCCGTCAGCATTCTTAATTAATGGCCGGTAGAAGTCACCATCGAACTGCAAAATGGTCTTCTGCGTTATTCCACCATGACCATCGGGAAGCTTTTCAATTACCTTGTAAGTCCGGTGAACAGTCTCACCAACATCATAATTACCAGCGATCTTCTCCAGGTCGGTTGTCCCTTCAGGAGTAATCACATCGCCATCAGGAATCTTAGAACTTGGATTATTTGTCACTGCTTTAAAGTTAGTCCCGGTAGTCAGTTTCGTTAACTGCTTGTTGAGGGCATCCTGGTTAGCGTAGACAAAGTCCTGCTGCTGGCTACCAACTGGTTGTGGTTGATCATCCTGCAGTTGAACGTAGTGAATCGTGTCGGCCGGGTGTCCCGTTCCGTTATGCCCATCACTTTGGGTATTCATCTTCTGCAGGGTGGCATCATTGGAAATGACAATCAACGGTTGGTTACCAGCAAAGTCCTTAGCAGTGAAAGTACTTGGCGTGTTGACCAGGTCGTTGGCGATGATGGTTGTCGGGTTCTTCAAGTTGGCAAACATATTAGTAGTGCCGACCCCACCACGATCTGCAGTCGTCATCTTATCGTTAAAGTGCCAGCCGGAGATATTGATGTTCTTAATTCCAGAACGATCGAACATATTAAACATCTGGGTAACGTTGTGGACATCCCAGTTATGGATGTCACCAATGGAGGTCAGGTCCGGCGTGTTTTGAAACATGTAGTCAAAGCCGGCATTATAGCCACCATCAGCATTGGGGTTGGCCGTCCCGACTTGACCCGTTTGCCAGTTGCTGAGGTCACCAACACTAGTCAATTGGGTACCCTGGAACATCCCAGCCATATCTTTAACCTTGGCAGTATTCCAACGCGAAAGGTTCCCCACATGTTTGAGTGAACCAATCGAAACGGTTTTGCCAGTTGCACCATTGTTTTGACGACTATCAACATCTTCCCGGAACATTTGTCCCATATATTCCACATTGGAGGTGTCCCAATTGTCAAGATTACCCAGGTCAACAATACTGTGAGCAAAGTCAAACATCGACTTCATGTTCGTCACCTTGCCCACTTGCCAATTATCTAAATGACCAACCGACTGCAGAGCACCATCGAACCGAAACATGCCTTCCATCGTTGTCACATTGCCGGTTTGCCATTTACTGAGATCACCCAGATGTTTCAAACTGTCCATCCCGCGGAACATCTGGGACATATCCGTGTCTTTTGCCAAGCCCCAGTTGTCTAAGTTACCCAGGTTTTGAATCTTCCCGGTATCGTTAAACATATTGGCAGTGGTTACGGCATTATTCAACCGCCAGTTGCTAAGGTCACCAACCGTCGTCAAGCTAGTCGCCTCATTGAACATGTCGTTGGCTAAGATTACCTGGTCGGTCTTCCAGCCACTGAGATCTAAGTTGGTCAGATTCTTATCGCCAATTACCAAGTTATCAATGTACTGGAAATTGGTGGTGTCCCACTTGTCAATGCCCTGAATGGTCTTGAGGTTGTCGTCCCAGGCAAACATGTGACCAATAGAGTGCATATGCGGCGAGAAAGTCCAGGCATCCAGTCCAGTAATGCTTTCCAGTGCCTTATCATTCATGAACAGCCCCGACATATCTGTCAGCTGGGAAACGTCTAATCCGGCGACATCAATGTGTTTCAGGGTCTGATTACCGTGAGTCCCCTGGTCATCACCGGAATGGTCACTAACGTGGGGGCCAAAAGCGAGGTTGAACTTGTTGCCGGCATTGTTGGAGTCATAGTAGCCAACAGCGACGACCTTGTCATTCGCATCCGCCGCCCGTTCAATCGAAATGCTAGTAGCTTTCTTCTCGTTAACTAATTGCCGAAGGAAATCATAAGTCAAGAAGACCTTTTGACCAGCCGTGATCTTACCAGCATCACGGAAGGACTTGGCATTTGGAATGTAGAAGTCCGTTCCCTGACCCGTGTAGTTGGTCAGCGTAATCCCGTCACTAGCGGTGGTGTACTGCCAGTCGTCGACGTTGTACTGGTTAGCTGCGGGTGCCTGCGTGGCGGCCAAGTTGGTCGTTACCGTCGCCGGGTTCACGGTTGGCTGCTGATTACTTTGCATCGCTGAACCGTCATGTTTAGTGGGAGCCGTTACCGGATCACTACCAGTCTTCGATGAATTGGTGTTATCAGCAGTTGTTTTCTCTGGTGACGGCGTCCTTGTCGGTTGATCTGCCGTGGTAGTTTTTCCGGCTGCCGTCTTAGTCGCATCCGTACTGGTTGCTGGCGTGGTCGAGCTAACTGCTGCCGTTGCCTGCGACTGACCGTCAGCAGCATGCACCGCCGTTCCGCCCATAAACAGCAACCCGACTAGCACCGAAGCAAGCCCGACACTGTACTTTCGCAACGCAAAACGTTGCCGCTGGTCCATCATTTTGCGCCTAATTTCTTTCCGATTATTACTACTCAAAGTATTGGTCCTCCCCCACAAGATCTGCTTTTTAACAGTTAAATTATAATCCTAAAAAAATATTTGCGCAATTGACGAACTGCTGGTTATCAGTATTCAATGCCGTTAACAAGACTTAAAAAGTCTGCAACGAGGACAACCCCGTATACAGACTCTTGTTTTACTTATTTCAACTGCGATCAGTAAAGGCGATTACTAGTTTCACCTTGCTTGGTCCAATCACCAAAAATCACACTCTTTTTGACCAGTCGATTACCATTAACTTGCCGCTTTCATCTTTTGGTACTAATTCCGTCAAATGGTGTTTTTTGAGTTCATTATTAAAAGCTGTTTCCGCTTGTGATAGTGTTGCCGTTAATTGTTTTTTACCCTTCTTGACTAACTCCTGATTCTCAAATAATTCACCGACATGACTATTATTAAAATCAATTGTTAGCTCATTTTCTACTGCTTGATAGATATCAAGGTAGGTGATTTTATTAGGATTTTTCTGCAGATAATACCCACCATTTTTAGAAGAAATGGCGTTAATTAAACCAGCCCTTTTTAGTTTATTTGCGATTTTCAGTAAATACGTATGTGAAGCACCCAACCGGTCACTAATAATATTTGATTTTAAAGGGCACTTACGAGGCTGCTCTGCCAGCATTACTAAGATTCCAATGGCTTGAACAAACGATTTACTTACTTTCATTCATGACACTTCCTTATTAGTAATTATTCGTCAATAACCCTTACGGACTTTCCAAAAATTTTATTATCCCTCTCCCGATCCCTTGACAATTATAGTCCACGGATATAAAATGTCCACAGTTGTCTGGTATGAAGGAGGGAATTGCGATGTTTAAGGTGATTCAGCAACAGTTTGTCCCTGTGTTAATTATTATTTACATTGCTTTTAAACAACTTCGCCCTAAAGAAATTAAAGTTGACTCAAAAGGCAAATATATCATTCTGGCAATCGGGATATACGATGCTTATATTGCCATTGCTAATAAACAGCTTATCATCAATTACCAAACAGTTTTAGGATTAATTTTTACCCTCCTGATCCTTGCCGGTGGATTTGCTTTTGCCCGCGCCTATACCTGTCAAGTCTGGCAAAAAGATGGCAAATTTTATCGTCAAGGAAATTATGTCACCATGATCTTATGGATAATCATGATTATTTCACACGCAATTACTGATCACATAATTACCGGCCTGGGTACTACTTTTGTTCTTTATCTCGGAACTTCGCTAGTCGTCCAGCACCTTGTTTTATTGAATAAAATCAAGAATGCTAACTAAATGATCAAACTAATTAACCCGTTTCCTTATTTAATACAGTTATCGGTGCAAAATCAACCAATTTTGCACCGATAATTCATTTATTGAACCGCAAAGCAGTTTAATTTAATTATCACATGGACAAGTACCAATCTATGAAACCACTGTATCAAGAGTTAAAAGTCTTCACATAGCGCCGCATATCAACTACCCAAGCAACTGCAAGCATAGCTGTAATCACCCAATCTGGCCAACCGTTAATCAGACAAGCTAAAAAACGACCCATTTTTCCAAATCAAAAAGGCAGAAGAGCATCACTCTTCCACCTTTATTCTTAATTTAAGGAACAAATGGGCGAGGCGAACACAAGAAATACCTCTTTAATGCAGGCAACCCATGTCCACACGAATTATCCACGCTTCTTGTTAATACCAGCTAGGCCAAACATCCCCAGTAAGGTGGCAGCGCCTAAGCCCATTAAGGCTGAACTGTTGGCATTACCAGTTTGTGGCAGCTTCTTAGCTGCTTGTTGTGCCCGGTAAGCTTCGCGAGTCATCACTGGTGCGTTGGAACTCTTCACAGCCTTGCCGTTGATAACTTGCCAACCAGCAAGGACGTGACCATTAGCGTCAACGACTTGGTTGTTAACAACCTTCGCACCTGCTGGCAATTGTGCAGTAGAGTTTTGATCGTTGTCACGGTGAGCTGGTACTTTTTGCTTAGCATTGGTATCAGGCTTGGGAATTTTTTGACCAGGTACCTATTGCCTTAAAAGGCCACAAAAAAGCTTGCAACAACAACGATAAACGCTGTTATTACAAGCTTTTGTGATCTTTATTATGCTAACTAGGGGTGCTGTTGTGTAGTAGCTGAGGTATTGGTACGACAGCATTCAACTCTAAACGTGTTAAGTTTTCTTGTTAATTCTATGATCAAAAGTTGGTGTAATGGGATTTACATCAAAATTACTTTCGATTAATTTGATGTTTCTTCAAATATTCTGCCACCTTCAACATAACTTCCTCTGAGTCCGGAGAGTTAGTAACATCTAAAACCATTTGCCCGGCCTCAATTCCTTCAAAATGGAGGGTTATTCCATTCAGAATTAAGAATACTTTGGCAGCTTCAAACGCTGTCCGTTTATTGCCGTCAGCAAAGAGATGCTTCTTAGTAATCTTTTGCAGATAATACGCTGCTTTTAACCAAACCGTTGGATAAGCTTCCCGGCCAAAGAAAACTTGCTTTGGCGCTTCGATAACACTATTCAATCCATTATTATCCAATACGCCAATTGAACCTTCACCCGCCCGACGAATGATTCGTTGGTTAATTTCAATTAACTCTTCTTGGGTTAAATATTTCATGGTTACTTATCCTTTAGGAAGTCCAAGATTGCTTGATCTTCATCTAAACTCTGATCTAAAATTTCAGAAAAATGATCATGGACCTTATTATCAGTATCAGCAGCCTTGATCACCACACTACCATCATGTGAATTAAAGGTCACATTAATCTTGTCGTTAACCTTCAATCCTGCTGCATCCATAATATCTTTACTAATTCGCACCGCACTGGAATTACCCGATTTAAAAATTTTAGTTGGTGACTTAATAACCATTATTAAGACTCCTTTCCATTTGTATATACATTTAGATTATATAATATATACGTGCATATATCCATGTTGATCACATATCTTCGCCATGTCAGCAAGCCAAGCACTTCAACCACTCAAAAATGCCTACCAACATCCGCATCTGTTAACAAACGTATTAAAGCAGCGCCATTTCAGTAACAAAAAAGCCTGTAACTCCAATAATAAACGCTGGTATTACAGGCTTTCGTGCTCTTTGTGGTGCTCACTAAAGTCGCTGTTTTAGGGCAGCTGAAATATTGTTATGCCAGCATTTCCGAACATTTGTGTTAATTCTATGGACATCAAACATAGTCAAAAGTTGATGTATTTGGAAAGAACAACTATTCTTCTATTCCACGCTTAAACGTATCAAAAATCAACTGATCCTTAATCACTTCTCGATCTGGTGTTAAATCCCACGGTGAACCTGGTCGATGAGTTTGCTTACTTAGTCGAGCAGCGTTGTAGTTAATGTAATCTTCGTTCACTTTACTGAGAAGCTCTACAATCTCGATATCTTGTGAAACGAGGTTATAGTCATTCATCGCTTCTCTATCTGGTTTATCAATGTCCAGAACAGTTTGACCATTAAACTTATCATGAACTTCTGTTATTAATGGACCATATTGAAAGTGAACGATCGTTGAAGAAAATAATTTATTTCTGGTTGCGGCTAAAAATCTCCCATACGCAATGTAGAGTAGTTTAATGACCTTCATTTGCGTTAACGGGTCAATATTTAAGTCACTATCTCTTTCAAAGTAGTTTTCAACCCGGAGCCAATTTGCTAACTGTACAGCCGTAAACTTAGGTTGTTCCTTTTGTGATTCAACAATACCATCATTATTACTTAGATAAGAATTAACCTTTGAAACTAACTCATCAGAGTAATCATTCTTTTCATCAGCAATATATTGTTGAAGCACATCATCGTTAGCAATAAGCGATTTTAGGAGTCGATTATTGGCTTTAGTTGGAAATAAAGTGCGATGGTGTTTGGACTTTTTAAACAACTTATTAGGGAACATTTCAAAGCGGAAAACGCCGTCATCTTTGATTGTCAAAAAAGCTTTTAAATTATCTAAAGGAGGTAGTATAACTAAAAAAGATTGTCGTGACTTGTTTATTTACAGCGCAGTGCATTATCCGAATAGTTGCTATCCTTACAGCGTTTCTGCTGCTTGCCATCAACTACAACAACGTCTTGGCTTGCTAGAGCCTATCAAAGATGGAAGATTTTTGTCACCAGCCTTCAAGGATTTTTCTGCCACGTTTATCCCGCTTTTTTTCGAGATAACGACCACCGCAGAGCCATTTGTTTCGCGTGGAACTTTATTGCTAGGTTAGCTACAGGACAAGTCTTTCTATATAGATAAAAACAAGAAGCGAGCTGTTCCAGCAATGGAATAGCCCGCTTATTTCTATTAGTTAATTTAGTAGTACTTAAAAATATCTACATCAATTAGTCGAATATTTACTTAATTCAATAAGTTTAAGAATCGTTTTACATAGTTGTTCACGATTGTCATCGTTTAGTTGTTTCAGAAACTGAATTAACTTCTGCGTTTGTAATCCAGCTAAATTACGATCAGCGAAAAAAGTTTCAATTGGAATATTCAATGCAGAAGATAGTTTTTCAAGATTTCTAAGTTTTATGTCTGAAATTTGTTCCCATTCTACTCTTGAGATAAAGCTCACAGATACGTCTGCCTTTTCACTCAGCTTTTCAATACTAAGTCCCAGTTCAGTCCGTTTTTCACGCACCAATCTGCTAATGTTTTTAAGCAAGTTACACCGTCTCCATCGTTTATGTTGTTTATTCACCACGCTAAAGGAGAACGTTCACTTTCAACAGATCTTAAAAGAGCTATTTTTTCTACTTAAAGTCAAGTTATATCAGTACTTAGCGACTGTATTGACTTGGCTTTTTTAGATTATTATGTTCAA
>NZ_CAKPXS010000031.1 GCF_934202235.1 uncultured Limosilactobacillus sp.
AATCTTCGTATTGATGCTAATTTTAGCCATAAAAATACCCTCGGAGTTGAATTTCCAACTCTGGGGGTACACGTCAGGATGACCCTTTTACTTATTCATTATTTTAAGTAATCTTGCGGATTGGCCAGGAGGTCGTCGACAGTCACTTCAACCTGTTGACCACTCTGAGTTTGCTTCAACGTCAGCTTGCCGGATTCAATTTCCCGGTCGCCGATAACGGTGAAGTACTTGGCATTCCGCCGGGCCGCTTCCTTAATTTGCGTCCCTAACTTACGCCCTTCATAGTCCTTGTCAACAGCAACGTCCTTGCTACGGAGCTTCGTCATCAACTGAAAGGCATAGTTGCTACCGTCTTCATCAGGCGCCGTCAAGAAGAGGTCCAACCCAGGTTGTGGCGCAAAGTTCGGGTTCTCTTCTTGAAGCAGGAGCAAGAGGCGCTCCACCCCAATCCCAAAGCCAATGCCCCCGTTATCAGGACCGCCGACTTGGGCTAACAAACCATTGTAACGACCGCCACCACAAACCGTCACCCAGTCGCCACCGAAGACCGGCGAATTAGACATGATCTCGAAGATCGTCTGGTTGTAGTAGTCCAACCCCCGCACCATGTCGGGGTCGATTTCGTACTTAATACCCAGTGCGTCAAGCTGCTGCTTAACGGTAGCGAAGTACTGTTGTGAGTAGTCGCTAAGGCAGTCCAGGATCGATGGTGCATTGGCCACAATCTTTTTGTCGGCAGCATCCTTACTATCAAGGACCCGGAGCGGGTTACGGTATAACCGCCGCTTCGAATCATCAGACAGTTGGTCGTAGAACGGCTTCAAGTAGTCGATCAACTGCTGACGGTATGTTTCACGGGTTTCCTTGTCACCGAGACAATTCAGGGTGACCTTGAGCTTGTCCGCTACTCCCAGCCGCTTGAAGAATTCCATCGCCATCGCAATCGTTTCAACATCAACTTGCGGCGATTCGTTGTTGAGGGCTTCGCAACCAATCTGGGTAAATTGTCGTTGCCGACCAGATTGTGGTCGTTCATAACGGAACATTGGGCCCATGTAGTAAACCTTGTACGGCTTAGCGTATTCCGGACCATACAGGCGGTTTTCCACGTAAGCCCGGGCAACCCCGGCAGTACCTTCTGGCCGCAACGCAATGTGCCGTCCACCCTTATCGTCAAAATCATACATTTGCTTTTCCACAATATCCGAGGTCTCCCCCGCACTGCGGTCAAATAACTCCAAATTTTCAAACATCGGCGTCCGAATGCCTTCGTAACCGTAAACCCGGAAAACATCACGCGCCGTCGCTTCAACCTTCTGCCAAGTTTCGATTTCTCCCGGCAGGATGTCTGCCGTCCCCTTTGGTCGTTGGAACTTATTCGTTTTTGCCATCGCTGAAAATACCCCTTTCAAAAGAAAAACTCCCTCCGTCAAATGACGAGAGGGAGATGATTAGTCTCTGTTCCACCCCTGTTCACGACTGCCTCACAACAGCCGCCTCAGTAGGTTTTTCAACCCCGGTGATAACGGAGCCGCTCCGGACCGAATGCATGCACACTCGACCAATTTGCAGGTGTGAATTACTGCTTTTGCCCGGTCTTTCAGCACGTGACCGGTTCTCTGTTTAGCAAGCCGCTTTTTCCTGCGCACTATCTTTTCATATCAACACTTATCCTACTTGATTGGAGGCGAGCTTGTCAACACCAAACCATCCTTCGCCACCAACCAGAAAAGCCCCCTCACCGACTAGTCGGCAAGGAGACTGATGCGAACTAATTTATTCTGCACTGTCCGCGCTCGTCGGTGCTTCCGGAGAGCTTGCCGGCGATTCAGTGGTCGTAGTTGAGGAATGACCCGGTTCGCTACTGGTCGTCCCGGTGCTGCCACTAGTAACCGCATTACTACCGGTGGAACCACCAAAAGTCGATGAACCAGTAGTCAGCGACGAACTAGCGTGGTGACTTGATGATTTCTTACTAGAGCCACCACTACCAGCAACGTTATACTGGGCACCATTTGGCAGTTCAAAGTTGACGTTAGTGACCCCGTCGTAGGTGGTCTGCAGGTTCCACATCCAGGTTTCGTAGTTGTGAACCTTCTTGAACTTCAGGCCGAGGGCGTGACGAATCAGCTTAGAAACGCGGTTGATTTCCTTTGGCGAAGCAATCTGGAATGACGCGCCATCAATCGTCGCGTCCTTACCATGGAAGTGGTAAGTCTTAACATTGTTCATTGCCAAGTGGTAGTTGGCGTAGAGCGTCGCGACATTATCAATTGGCACGTTAGTCTTGACTCCGTCCTTGACTGCATCAAGGATCTTGTTAACTGCCCCGACAGATCCCGAGGACTTCAGCTCGTGAATAACACTAATCATTACTTGCTGTTGCCGCTTTTGCCGTCCGTAGTCGTTATTCGGGTCGTCGTACCGCATCCGTGAATACTTGAGGGCATATTCACCATTAAGGTGCTGCTTACCTTTCGGGAAGTGGTGTCCCTCATAATCAAAGGCAAATGGGTTGTCCACTTCAACCCCGCCAACGGCATTGACCACTTTCTTCAGCACACCCATGTTAATTACCGCATAGTAGTCAATCGGTACGTTCAACAGTTCCGATACCTGCTTGCAGGTTTGCTTTGGTCCGCCAATCGAATAAGCCGCATTAATCTTGACGTAGTCAGGGCCATCATCGGTATTAACCCGGACCAGGGTGTCCCGTGGGATACTGGTCATGGTAATCGTCTGCTTCTTCGGGTTGACCGTCATTAGTTCCAGGGTATCGGTATTACCACCCTTATTCCCCCGGTTCAAGGCACCGACGTCAGTCCCCATCAGCAAGACAGACACTGGTTTGCCAGCCTTCAGTTTCGGATCAATCTTCCCGCTCCCCTGCTTAAAGACTCCCTGGGCGGTGCTGTGAATCTTGTGGTACTCATAACCGCCCGCGCAAATCAACAGCAAGATCAGCGCCAGAACAAAGCGCTTTAGCCACTTACCAGGCCGGTGTGGGTGAAGTTGCGAATTACCGCCCGTTTGCCGGTGGCGACGGTGCTGTTTTCTGGCTACGCTCTCATCAATGTCTCGTTGGAGACGTTCGCGGTATTCTTCCCGCGTTTCATGTTTAGCCATCTTTCAAACCCTCTGTAGTTGTTTTCTTAGCTAGTATGCTCAATGATAATCAAATCAACTCTTCCTAATCTAGCAGAGTCGTCAACATTAGTCAATTACCGATCCGGTCATGTTAGGAAAATCTCAATATTTTGGTTAGCGCTGGTGGGCAAACCCGCGATAAGCAATCGTCATTCCCACCCCTTGTCTAACTAGCCGGACGACTGCTGGTAACGATGTTCTGCTGGCAGCCAGACTATGAAGCGGAACCGATCGTGTGCGGTGACCAGGCCGCTGCCATTCCAAAAACCAGTTGTATTGTTGATTAAAGGTGTCATTGACAATCAGTATCCGGTATCGAACATTTAAGTGGTGGTCAAAGTGGTCATAAATCCGCTTGAGGATTAACTTCGCGGCGGCGCTTGCCGACTCATGATGTGGCATAAAAAACACCTCACCGCTATTATAGCATCAAACACGAACAAGTGTTCGAATCGCGGTGAGGTTGAATGTTTAACTGGGTGACACTCGTTTTTCTTTCGGTTGGTAGTTTAACGCCAAAACGGCAACAATGATCATTACCGAGCCGAGCCAGTCAGCCCCCGTCAAGTGCAGGTGAAAAATAAGGACCGACCCGATCGTTGCCGACAGTGGCTCAAAGGCATCCAGGAAACCGGCCGTTGAAGGCGGAATGTAACGGAGCGCGTTGGTAAAGAGCTGGAAAGGAATCAGCGTCCCCACAATAATGACCGCAGCCATCAGCCACCAGATCTTGCCATTAGCTGGTAATGACGGCTGAGCGGGGTGAACCAGCAGGAGAGCCAGGCCAGAAATCAGCAGGCCCCAGCCGGTAATGACGAGCGAAGAAAAGCCACCACGGACCATCCGTTGGGGAATCAGGGTATTGGTGGCGACCCCGACCGCTGAACATAGCCCCCAGAAGAGAATCCCAGGGGTTAGTGCCAGGTGGTTAAACCGCCCGTGAGTTGCCAGGATAAAGACCCCCGCAAAGGCGACGACGGCCGCAATCATTTCGATCCGTCGCGGCCGTTGGTGACGAAAAAGGGCCACGTAAGCCACAATGAAGAAGGGGCCAATAAACTGCAGGATGGTTGCGATCGACGCGTTCCCCTCCTGGACCACGCGAAAGTAGCAGTACTGTACCGGCAACAGGCCTAAAACACCGTAAGCGGTAATGGTAATGGCATCACGCTTGGTCCGCCAAACACGAAGCGGATCCTTATGGGCCAGTGCCGCCATGATAAGTAGAATAATACCAGAGGTAATCATCCGCACCTGTGAGACCCACATCGGTGTTATTTGCGGACTGATATTAAACAATCCCTTGGCACAAAGCCCCGAAATGCCCCAAAAGGTACAGGAAATAATCCCGATCAATGTCCAAAAGCGCCGCTGCCGACGTTGTTCCTGCGTCACACTCACCATTCCTTCCGTCCTCAGTGATTGAGGTTCTTTTTAATTGCTGAAGTTAGTCCTAACCAGGTACCGATCATCACCATCGTGTAAATCGCACAAAAAATCGTTACCCACTTAATAAACGGTAAGAGGTGCAAACAGGTGATGATTCCCATAACGATTGTCAGGACGAGCCAAATTGCAATCTGCTTGGTTATTTTATCACGTTGTTTTCTTAATTGTTCTGCTTTGAGCTGATTTGCCATTTATTTCACCATCGCTTGTAAACCGACTGCTAATAAACCACCACAAATGGGACCTACCATCGGCACCCAACTATACCACCAGCCAGCACCTGACTTATTCGGTACCGGGATTAAGGTATAAGCCAACCGTGGTCCCCAGTCCCGGGCCGGGTTCAGTGCAAAGCCAGTGGTGGTGCCGAGACCGGCACCGATGGCAAAAATCACTAATCCCACTACGACTGGCTTTAGTCCGGTGGTAAAATCACCGAGGTTGACCAGTACTAGGATAAAAACGAAGGTCGCAATTAATTCACTGATAAAGTTAAACAACCCGTAATTAATCCCCGGCATTGTCGCAAAAATACTGACGTTATTTTCCTCCGGCCTGGTCGTGGCCTTAAAGTGCGGCCAAAACTGGATAATCACCACTACGGAACCCAGGAAAGCGCCCAGGAACTGGCCAGCCAAGTACGGCCCCACTTGGGCGGTGGGAAAAGTGCCAGCAACCGCAAAGGCAATCGTCACTGCGGGATTCAGGTGACCCTGTGACCCCAGTGAACCGGCTACGTAGACCCCCATTGTCACCGCGACGCCCCAGGCAAAGGCAATGTAGAACCAGTCCTTTTGTCCACTACTAAACGTCTTTTTCAGGTTGAGCCCGGCACCAACACCACAACCAATCACAATCAGGATAAAGGTCCCCACCAGCTCGCCAATAAAACCATGCATGATTAAATTCCTCCATTACATAGAAAAGGGGCGTGGCATAGAACCACGGCCCCTTTTGGTTATCGTTGCCTTATTATTGGTTATCCGCCATGGACTTCCACAACTTGTCACCAATCTCTTCGTAACCAGGCTTGCCCAACAGGCCAAACATGTTGACCTTATAAGCTTCCACACCCGGTTGGTTGAACGGGTTAATCCCGTCAAGGTAACCGGAAACGGCAATGGCTACTTCAAAGAAGTAAATCAAATAACCCAGGGTATGCTCAGTTTCATCCGGAATGTGAACCGTCATCACCGGAACACCACCGTCGTTGTGGGCAGCAACGACCGCTTGGTAAGCCTTGGTGTTGGCAAAGTCCATCGTCTTGCCTTCCAGGTACTTCAGCCCGTCGAGGTTGTCTTCGGCACTCGGAATATCAACGTCAAAGTTCGGCTTGTCCAGTTTAACAACGGTTTCCATCAGGTTCCGCCGACCTTCTTGGATGTATTGGCCCAGTGAGTGGAGGTCCGTCGTGAAGTTAGCGCTGGACGGATAAATGCCCTTCTGGTCCTTCCCTTCGGATTCACCGGCCAGCTGCTTCCACCATTCGGCTAACATCCGCATGTTCGGCTCGTAGTTTTCCAGCAGCTCGGTGGTGTAGCCCTTCCGGTATAAGATGTTACGGAAAGCGGCGTACTGGTAAGCCGGGTTCTTGCTTAGATCAGCAGAAACCAGTTCACGTTCAGCATCTGCCGCCCCGGCCATCAGCTGGTCAATGTCAGCACCTGAAGCAGCGATTGGCAGGAGACCAACCGGGCAGAGGACGGAGTAGCGACCACCAACGCCGTCAGGAATCACAAAGCTTTCGTAGCCGTGAGCATCCGCTTCGGTCTTCAGTGCGCCACGGGCCTTGTCAGTAGTGGCGTAAATCCGCTTATTAGCTCCTTCTTCCCCGTACTTCTTAATCAGTAACTGCTTGAAGATCCGGAAAGCAATCGATGGTTCGGTCGTCGTCCCCGACTTGGAAACAATGTTGATTGAAAAGTCCTTATCGCCAATCAGCTGGATCAGGTCGTGAACATAAGTCGAACTCAGTGAGTTCCCGGCGAAGACCACCAGCGGATACTGGCGGTCTTCTGCTGACTGTGCTTCATAGAAGGTATTGTGCAGGAAGTCAACCGCCATCTTAGCGCCCAGGTAGGAGCCACCAATCCCGATTACGACCAGCACGTCTGAATCGGACTGGATCTTCTTGGCGGCCTTCTTAATCCGTGCAAATTCTTCTTTATCATACTGGGTCGGCAAATGCAGCCAGTCAAGGAAGTCGGCACCGGCCCCCGTCCCGTTGCGTAACTCGCTGTCCGCGGCAGTTACCATTGCCTGCATCTCACCTAATTCATTAGCGTGCACAAACTTCTTCAATGCACTACTATCAAACGAAACCTTTCCCATCTTTACCGGATCCTTTCCGTGAATTGTCTAGAAATATTCTCTTCAATAATAATGTAAACGTTATCGATATGCAATAGTCAGCCTACCATGATAAAGAAAAGACGGGCGCCACAATAGCGTCCGTCCTTGTAAAGCTAATTAATGTTGTCCCGCTTGTTCTGCGGCAGCGACTAATTGTTCCATCGTCTGGCTGCCAAAGATCACCGGCCCATCGTTCATGATCGTCGCCGGAACACTCATGATCTTGCGCTGTTCGCGCAGGTCAGGGAATTCGCCGAGATCAATCATCGTTGCCGACACTTGCGGGTTGAGCGAGGCAATCCGTTGACAAGCCGCCACGACGTCGGGGCAGAAGTGGCAAGTCAATGAAACCCCAATTTGGATCTCAACCCGTGGTAGTTTGGTAATGCGCTCCCGCAGCTCTGTTGGCACATCCTGACCTGGACCACCAACATTGTAAATTCCCAGGACTAGCGAACTCATTTCGTGGCCACTTGGAATTCCCGCATAATGGAGACCGGTATCCTGGCCGTCAACCAGCAGTCGCAACTGTGGCAGCAACACGTCGTCACTCGTGATTTCGTGACGTTCAACCGTTAATAGGTCGCTATACTGGGCGACTTCATTGACAAAGCTGTCCAGTTCCTGGCTGTGCTGGGTGTGGTTTTCCAACAGTTGCAAGGTAACCGGCTTGGTCAAGCGGCCAAAGACCGCCTTCAGCTGGGCAACAATATCGGCCGTCAGCCACTTGCCGCTGTGGGGCTGAGCCGGTTGTTGATCGGCTGCAACCTGCGAAGTCTGTCCTACTGGTTGAGCGGACCGTTTGACTTCCCGGTGAATTGGAATCCCCAACCGTTCTTTCTGGGCCGTAATGTACTTTTCTGCTGCCGTGGCCGCCGTTGCCCCGTCAGCCGCGGCGGTAACAATCTGCCGCAGATCCTTCACAATCACGTCGCCAGCCGCGTAAACCCCGGGAACGTTCGTCTTACCGTCAGCATCAGTCTTGAGGTAACCACGGTCATCCATCGCTAGCAGACCAGCAAATGGCTTGGTTGCCGGCTTGGTGCCCACGTAGACGAAGATCCCAAAGGTTCGGTCACCGTCATCGACGTGGTAGACCTTTTCCTTGCCCGTCTGGTTATTGACCAGGGTGGCAGTTGTCAGGTAATCATCCCCGTCAACGGCCTTCACCTCGGTATGGTATTGCACCGACACCTTTGGATTGTTCAGTGCCTTAGCAGCAACCAATGGCGGACAGTGGAACTTGTCGGCCCGCACCAGGACAGTCACGTGCTTGGCAAAGCGGGTCAGGTAGTCTGCCTCCTCGGCAGCAGCGTAACCGCCACCGACGACAAAGACTTGCAGGCCGGTAAACAGTTCGCCATCGCAAGTTGAACAGTAGGCCACCCCGCGACCGCGGAACTCATCTTCGCCGGTAAAACCGACTTTTCGCGGTGAGGCACCGGTGGCGATGATGACTGCCCGGGCGTAGTACTCCTTGCCCGATTGGCCGGTAATCGTCTTCACATCGCCATTAAAGTCAAACTTCACTGCCTGGTCATGGGCAATTTCCACTCCCAGTGCGGCGACTTGTTCTTGCCACTGGTTCATCAGCTGGGTCCCGTCAACGTTGGCCACCGCTGGGTAGTTAGCAACGATGGATGTGGTGGTTACCTGGCCGCCGACGTTCTCTCCCTCGAGAATCAGGGTATCCATCGTGGCCCGACCGGCATATAGTCCGGCTGTCAGCCCGGCTGGACCAGCGCCGATCACCACGAGGTCGTAAATATGTTGATCACTCATTATGGTCACCCACGATTAAAGCTTGCCGACAAGGTCGAGGCTTGGCTTAATCGTTTCTTCACCCGGTTTCCAGTTAGCTGGGCAAACCTGGTCGCCGTGTTCACGAACAAACTTAGCAGCCTGCAGTGTCCGCAGAATTTCATCCGCACTACGGCCAACACTCATGTTGTTGATCGTGTAGGATTGAACCTTGCCATCAGGGTCAACGATGAAGACCGCCCGGAAGGCATCACCTGATGGTTCGTCTAACACGTCAAACTGCCGTGCCAGCTTACCGGCCCGGTCAGCTAGCATTGGGTACTTGATCTTGGCAATCTTTTCTGATGCTTCAGCCCATGCCTGGTGAACATATTCCGTATCTTCTGAACAGGAGTAGATTTCAGCATCTTCCTGCTTAAATTGTGCATAGTTGTCTTGAAGTGCTTCTAGTTCGGTTGGACAAACGAAAGTAAAGTCTTCTGGGTAGAAGAAGATGATGCTCCAGTGGCCCAGCAAGTCCTTCTTGCTAATTTCTTTGATTTCGCCATCCTGGTAAGCTGGCAGCGTAAAGTCATCAATTTCGTGGTTAATGTAATTCATATTGTTCCATCCTTTCTTAGAACCATTCTTGACTACAATTAAAGTATAACAACTCCTAACTAAAAAGCAAGCCCCTACCCAAAAAGAACATACTAAAAACCGCCCATCACTTGCGCAACGTAAATAATGGACGTCTTCTTTAAAGTTATTTTAATCTTGTGACTTTGTACCATTATTGGCGGGAGCATAATCCCGGTCAGGAAAGTAGATGGTAAATTGAGAACCAACACCGTGCTTGCTGTCGACCGTGATTTTGCCACCGTGGAGGTCTACCAGCTGTTTGACAATGGAAAGGCCAATCCCGGACTCCCCATACTGGGTGTTCATCCGTGAGCGGTCAGCCTTGTAGAAGCGATCCCAGATGTGGTCAACCTGTTCCTTAGTCATGCCAATCCCGGTATCCGTCACGCTAAACGTGGCGCCGTGGGGCTCCCGACTAGCGGCCAGGGTCACCGTTCCCTGGTCGGTAAACTGGATAGCGTTTTGAATAATGTTAAACATGATCTGCACGAAGCGGTCATAGTCAGCGTAAACACGGACCAGCTTCGGCGCATCAACCTTAATAACGTCACCGCTAGCAGCCGCCTTCTCCTTAAGCTGGTCAGCCAGGTTATGCAACTCCTCGGTACCGTTAAAGATTGTCCGCCGCAGGGTTAACTGGTTTGTCCGCAGCTTCTCTGAATCCAGGGTGTTATTGACCAGCCGGATTAACCGCTGGGTGTCGGCCTGCATGAGCTGGATACTGTGCTTTTTGTCCTCTTCCGGAATCGCATCGTAAGCCAGCCCTTCCAGCAGCCCATTAATCGTCGTCAGCGGGGTTCGCATCTCATGGGCGGCATCAGCCATAAACTTCTGCTGCCGCTCCTGTTGACGGGCAATTTCTTCCTGTGACGCCTGGAGGGAATCAGCCATCTTATTGAAATCACGGCCCAGGTCGTCTAGTTCGTCTGAACTCGGCGTCTGTAGGTGGATATCGTAGTCCCCACGGGCAATCTGGGTGGCCGCCTTCTGCATCTTTTTAATCCGCTTGGTCATCTGCCTGGACAGGATATACGACATGACCAGCGTTACCGCCGCCGCTAGCGCAATACACTTCAGCATGTTGATTAGGATCTGCTGGCGGTTCTGATTGATCGTCGAAACAAAGGTCCCCGTTGCCACCACCGCAATCAGCTTATTCTGATAAATATAGGGACGGATTACCTCCGTCATTTGGCGGCTACTATTATCGTGGCGAAACGGCGCGGCATCCAGCCGTTTATGGATAGTCTTACCACGCTTAACAGTCGCCCAGTCGTCCTTGGTTAACGATGGCCGAAAACCATTGGAAGAGAAAGAAACCTTTTTTGCCGGGGTATAGATCGTAAAGTGCACGTTCTGCCGCGACAGTAACTGGGCATTAGCGTTCAACGTTTGCATTTTTAGGCCCTTGAGTTCTTGGTTGCTGAAGTCGTACTGGACCGCATCCATCATTAAGGTATCAGAGTCAGTTGTTAACTGGTCCCACGTCTGGTGATAGAGAGTCGTGTTGGTCACCTGAATGTAAGTGGCGGTTAAAATGACCATCAGCGTGCAAATGACCAGGAAGAAACTCAGCATTTGCCGGTAGACGAGTTTCATTTGCTGCTAACCCCGGAATCATCAAACTTATAGCCAACGCCCCACACCGTTTGGATCACCTGGGGGCCCGCTACTTCAACCTTTTGCCGCAGCTTTTTGATATGAGCGTCCACTGTCCGCTCATCCCCCAAGTATTCGTAGTCCCAAACTAGTTGAAGCAATTGAGCACGGGTAAACACCTGCCGGGGCTTGGAAGCCAAGGTTTTCAGCAGGTCGAATTCCTTCGGGGTCAGATCACTGATTGGCTGGTCATCTAAGTAGACCTCGCGGGTCTTGGTATTCATCTTAAAGTGATCCGTTGTGATGTCAAAACTGGGCGTTTCATTACTAGTGGTCGTCGGTGCGCCCATTTGTGCCCGGCGGTGCAAGGCCTTCATCCGTGCCACTAACGTTAGCGGTGAGAAGGGTTTGGTGACATATTCGTCCGCCCCAATCTCTAAGCCGAGGACCTGATCACTTTCACTATCACGTGCCGTCAGAATGATTAGTGGAACCGTTGGTGACTGCTCCCGAATCTTTGCTGCCACCTGCATTCCGTCTACTTTGGGCAAATTCAGGTCGAGGGTAATAATATCCCAACCATTGGGGTTATCCTTAAACATGTCCAGTGCTTCCTGCCCATCATAGGCAAAATCGACGTGCCATTTTTCTTTTTTAAAGAACATTGACATCATTTCGCAAACTGATTGGTTATCTTCAATCATTAAGACTTTCATTTCAACGGCACTCCTTAAATGTTAGTTTCCTTATCACCTATTATACGCACTTGTTCTGTCAAAATGGTATAGATGATTATTTTTTACCGGAAATTGTAAGCATTTTAGTTGTCGACTTAATCGAAAACTGCTATGCTGATATAGTCCATACGGGGATGTTTTATGGATTCGACGGGTATTGTTTGAGTCCTGACTGCGTTTGAAGGTGGCGCTTGTTAAAACGCTCAGTTTTCTAATTATAACTGCAAACAATAATAATTACTCTTACGCTGTCGCTGCCTAACAAGTAGCGCGTGTAGATCCGTCCGGGTTCGTCCATGATGCGGTCACGGGTTTTATAAGTAGTGGACTGACGCTAATTGCTCACGCTTGAAGCAGTTAGAAGAGATCATCAAGCTAGTCGGTCATGGTTGCCTTGGTTAGCGGCGTTTTGGTCGGTGAAATTTAAGTAGTTAGCCTATGAACGTAGAGGTCAAGATGGCAAGATATTCGGACAGGGGTTCGACTCCCCTCATCTCCATCAAAAAAGGGCGGCAAACGTTGATTATTCAACGCTTGTCGCCCTTTCTTTTACCATCTTAAAAGAACCATTTCGCCATCATCACCATATAGGTCAGCAGGCAGGCAGAACTAATCGTGGCCGCGCCAAAAACGGCCCCGCCGCGCTGGAAAATCACGCGGAAATTAACGGAAATGCCAAGCGCTGCCATTGCCATCCCCAAAAAGATGTAGGCAGCTTGGACAAAGCTGTCTAACACGACTGCAGATAATGGGAGGAAAGTTCCCAGCACACTCGTCAAGATAAAGCCAGCCAAAAACCACGGAATCGGCAGCTTTTTGGGTGTTGGCTGGTGTTGGGCAACGCTGCGCCGCACAAACTTGCGCTGGTACCAGTACCCGATGATCAGTGCCACTGGCGCCAACAGCAGAACACGTGATAATTTCATAATCAACGCATTATCCAGGCTGCTTTCACCGAATGCCCCACCAGCTGCCACCGCGTGAGCAATTTCGTGAAGAGAGCCGCCGGCCACGATCCCGAACTGTGGAGCTGATAAGCCCAAAACTGGTTTCAAGCCAATTTCTAATAAGGTAAAGACCGTTCCCATCACGCAAACGACAGCGACCGCCAGCACTTCATTCTCCCGCTTACGTTCTTCGTCATTCGTCTCGATTTGGGGTGAAACACCCATGACCGCGGCGGCCCCACAAATCCCGCAACCGCAAGCGGTCAGAGTCGCGAGTTCGTCTTCGGCGCCGAATTTTTTACTCAACCAGTAAGTCAGGCAAATCGTTCCGGCCACCCCGATGATGGCCACTAAAATGGTTTTCACCCCTGCCCGAGCTAGGGTCACGAGGTTCAACCGGAACCCCAGCAGGATAATTCCCAGGCGCAGGAACTTGTTAGAAATAAAGGCCATTCCCGGCTGAGCAGTTTGGCGAACTTGCTGCGGAAATACCTGCATCGCAATTCCAAGTAACAGGGCCAACACCAACGCCCCAATCAAGTTGACATAGGGTAGTTTAGCTAACAACACACCGGCAACTGAACATGCTAGTGTCATACCGGTAGCCAGCCAAAAACTCTTCGTTTTAAAAATCGACATTTCTCTTCCTCCCTTAAACAAACACCTTTTTAATGTACCAAAAAGGGCGGGAGAAACCAAGATGAGAAATGACAAAAGCACCCGCTCAGTTGTCGCTGAACGAGTAATTTCCTATTGTTGGTTGTAAATGCGGTTAATTTTGGCAGCCAGGTCGCGGCACTTTTGTAGACTGATGTTATTGCTAAAAACCACAAAAGTGTGGCGGTTGGCTAAATTGGTATAGACGGTACAAGTGTAACCATCGGTAAACCCATTGGCGTGCAATTCATCCGGTTTCAGATAAAAGCCGTTGTAATAAGCCGGCTCTGTTTTCACGTGGTGCGTGGCCTTGCGGTACTGGTTGCGGATACTCGGTCGGTCCAGAATAGCGCGGTGAATGAACTGCCAATAGCCCAGCGGCGTTGTCATGATTTGCCCAGCACCATATTCCGCCGACATTTCCCGTTCCAAGTACCGCCAGCTGTTGCTTTCATGAGGGTCTAAGATAAAGGTTTCCTTCACCAGGACTGGCGTCACGTCCTGGTTGCTCTTTAACTGTTCGAAAAACTTCATCCCGCTAATGTGGTTGGCTTTAATAATATGGTCTTCCACGTACCGGTGATAACTCTGGTGCGTGACCTTGCTGATCATGATCGCAATCAAGCCATAATTCACGTTAGCGTAAAACCAGACGCCGGGATCGCGATTAACCACCCGGTAATTGTGTTCAGTAAAGCGGACATTACCGGCAGTCGTCTTAATGGGGGCCGGAGCAATGTTATGAGCATCCGCCAACCCACTGGTATGCGTCAGCAAGCGAAAAACAGTAATCCGGTCACTATTATCAACCTGGGGAAGAAACTTGGCTAATTTCGTCTTGGGTGACAAGGTTCCCTTGTTAAACTGCTGCTGGAGCGCCACGCCGGTAATTCCCTTTTCTAAGGAAGCAATGGGGAACAGTCGGTAGACGCTAATTGGCTTAGCCTTACCGTCTTTGGTGTCAACATGGTTGCTGATCACGGTGGGGTCATTAGCTGAGTCCCCGATAAGGACGGTGGCATTAGCGCTCCGATTCTTCAACTCCTGAGCAATCTCATCTCTTTGTTGTCGACTGATCGAGTGCTGACTAGCCACTATCGGCGCAGGGATCAGCGTAAGCAAGAGGGTCATCAGCAGGGCCGTCGCGCCCCACCGGAGAAAATGTTGTTTGACTTTCAAAATAGCTCCTCTTTTCTAAAACAAGCTTAAAATAATTCCTCTCAACTACCATGGTAATATATTGTAACCGGTTTCTCAAATATAAATGTTAGCTATCGATAATTAATTTATTTACTCAAAGTCACAGTAGCTAGTGTCCATTGAAAACGTCGCATTTAAACGCAATAATTTCGTTCAAGGAAGCAATTACTGAGCCAAATTGATGCAGATCACTTGTTTATTCCCCGGGAAAAAGTAACAATAATAAAAAAGAAAAGAGGTCTGCTTTGATGGAGATTACCACCGTCCCCCTACACCAGCCATTCTCATCATTAGATATTTACCACAGCAATAGCGACCGCCCACTGCCTGGATTAGTGATTCTTCCAGGTGGTAGTTATAATCGCGTTAGTGAACGGGATTCAGAGCGGGTAGCAATCACCTTTGCCAGTCACGCCATGCAAACATTTGTTGTTCGGTACCCGGTAGTGGAACATAAAAACTACCACGACGCGAAGCAGGCTGTCTGCCAGGCCTTTGACTACCTTGTTCAACACGCTTCCGAATTAGACCTCGCAGCGGATAAGTTAGGGATCATTGGTTTTTCCGCGGGTGGACAGTTAGCAGCGGCCTATAGTAACTCGCCGACAACCAACGCCCGCTTCGCTGCCCTCGGTTACCCGGTAATTACGACTGCGCTCGACCAACATATGGGTGTCCAAACTGAAGACGTCAGTCAGTTAGTCAGCTCTACAACCCCGCCGACCTTTATTTGGGGTTCTAATAAGGATCAGCTGACGCCATTTGCTGACCATATTTGGCCGTATGTGCAGGCCCTCAACAATAAGCACGTGCCGTTTGAGTTTCACCAATTTGCCACCGGTGGCCACGGGATGGCGCTCGCTAACAAATATACTGCCATCGTCAACCGTCAGCGGGAGGATCCCCACATGGCACTATGGTTACCGTTACTGCTAGACTGGCTTCATCAATTAAACATCTTGGGATAAAAAATGCTCTGACTAGCAAAACTGCTAATCAGAGCTTTCTTTAACTATTCAGATATTACCAGCTGTAGTCATCGGTATTTTTCAGGCCACGACCAGTTGCTTTGTCCAGCAGGATCCGTTGCTCAAAGTGGGCAACGTTCCGCTTGGTTTGCTTAACCATGTCCGGGTTGACGGAAATGGCATCGATCCCACTCTGAATTAGGAACTGGGCAAATTCTGGGTGAGTCGATGGTGCCTGCCCACAGATGGAGACTGTTCGCCCATCCTTGTGAGCGGCTTTGATCAGGTGACGGATAGCCCGTTTAACTGCCAGGTCCCGTTCGTCAAACAGTGAGGCCACCGTGTCGTTGTTCCGGTCACAACCAAGAATCAGCATTGCCAAGTCGTTACTGCCGATGGAGTAGCCGTCGACAAATCGGTTGAACTTGTCGGCACAGATAATGTTTGACGGGATTTCCGCCATCATCAGCACCTTGAAGTCGTCGCTCCGGTACAGTCCCTCTTCGTGCATGATATCAGTGATCCGCTGGGCTTCACTAACCCGCCGCACAAACGGAATCATGACGTTGAGGTTCTTTAAGCCGAACTCATTGCGGACCTTCTTGACAGCCTTCAGTTCCAACTTAAAGGCCTCGATGTACTTCGGGTCGTAATAGCGGGAAGCACCACGCCAGCCTAGTAGGTCGGATGGTTCGTGCGGTTCGTACTTGTCCCCACCCTTCAGGTTACGATACTCGCTAGACTTGAAGTCAGAGAAACGCAGGACGACTGGCCGCGGACTCATCGCCCGACAAACAGTGCTGATCCCGTCCGCCAGCTCGTTGACGACCTTCTCCGGGTGACCCGTTTCAATGAGGTAAAGCGGGTGTTCGTGAATGTAAGTCGTCCACAAGAATTCTTCACGCATTAGCCCGATTCCGTCGGCTGGCAGGCTCGCGTACTTGTCAGCTAGCTCTGGGTCACCCAGGTTCATCAAGACCTTGGTGCCAGTTGGTGCGAATTGTTCCGCGGCAACCACGGCCCCGTCAGCTGCCGTTGCCTGCTTAATCGGCTTAACAATTGACTCGACGTTACCCTTGTAGACAACCCCGTTTTTGGCGTCGACCGTTACCTCATCGCCGGTCTTGAAGGTGTCCATGGCAGCCTTCCCCTTACTCTTGGTCCCAACGATACACGGGATCTGCATTTCCCGGGAAACGATGGCGGCGTGACAGGTCATCCCCCCGTTGTTGGTGATAATGGCCGCCGCCTTCTTCATTGCTGGCACCCAGTCAGGTGAGGTTTGAACCGTTACCAGAACTTCACCCTGTTTAAACTCATCGATGTCCTTGGGGCTGGCAATCACGTGAACCTTGCCGGCGCCAAAGCCGGGACTAGCCGGCAAACCACGAACCAATACCTCTGCCTTTGTTGCGTTACCCAATGCTTCTGCCCCTTCTTCCGATTTGTGCTGCTTGTTACGACGTGACCAGACTGTTTCTGGGCGGGCCTGAACAATCCATAACTTGTTGGTATTCTTGTCCAGGGCAAACTCCATGTCCATGTAGCAGCCGTAGTGTTGTTCAATCTTTTTGGCATAACCGGCTAGTTCCTTAACCTGGTCGTCGGTTAAGACCTGCTTATCAGCCAGGTCTGCCGGTACTGGTTTTTCAATTGTCCCGCCATCGCCCTGGCGCTCCAGCATAATTGGCTTATTAACGATGTTACGGTCAACAATCTTAAGGGTCTTCTTGTCAATCACAAAGTGGTCAGGAGTAACCTTGCCTAAAACAATGTATTCGCCCAACCCATAGATCGTGTCCAGCACGATTTGCTGGTCGTTACCATCGGCGACGTTGACCGAGAACATAATCCCGGAAGCCTTAGAGAAGACCATCATCTGGATGGCCGCAGATAATGCAACCTTATCAGTCGGGAAGTTCTGTTTATGACGGTAATAAGTTGCCCGGTCGGTAAATAATGAAGCGTAGCATTCCTGCACGCGGTTAACCACGTCGTCAGCACCACGAATATTCAAGTATGATTCCTGTTGACCAGCAAACGAGGCGTCTGGCAAGTCTTCAGCAGTGGCACTAGAACGAATGGCGACAAACGGATCTTTCTGCCCCATCTTGTCGGCTAGTTGGGCATAGGCCATTTTGATATCGCGTTCAATATCGTCTGGCATTTCCGCATCAACAATTGTCTGGCGGATTTTGGCACAGGTAGTATGAAGTTCGTCGGAATCTTCATAATCCTTAATGCCGGCGAGCAATGCGTCCACCTGGTCCTTAACCCCACTCTTGTCCATAAATTCGCGGTAAGCGCGGGCCGTCGTGGCAAAACCATACGGAACTGGCACATCCATTGAGGAAGTCATCTCGCCCAGCGATGACGACTTGCCCCCAACGAGATTTACATCCTTGCGGTGAAGCTCGTCAAACCAGAGAACATTTGCTTGTTGTCTATCCATAAATACTTCTCCTCTCACACCTTGTGAAAATGGCGAAATCGTTTTCATTGGTATATATTTAGTTTAAGACCATTTAGTCATTAACGTCAATAACCAATGTATTAGTATAATTTAATAAATGAATATAATGATGCTAACAGCTAGGTAAAATGTTTTATGCTATTTTTCATAAATGAATTATAATAAGATATTTTGCCAAACCATTTTTCAACACTATATATACCAATTTTAACGAATATTTAGTTGGTGTATCGATTTTATTTTGCCAATTCCTTGGTGCTAGCGCTTTCATTAGTCACTCAAGGAAAACATTTCCAGTCACTCCGCTTTTTTTCGTCAAACAAAAAAATGGGTACCTTGGCACCCGTTAACTCTGACTGAACTGATTGCTTCAAAAAAGGCCACTCACCATGAGTATGGCAAGTAACCTTCCCTTAATCCAAATTCTTAAATTTCCTGCAAGCCATCATGACGACGTCCCCGGTTAAACCATGGGGAAACGGTGAAGGCCAGAATATCGTTAGCCACGTAAATCAGGCTATTAACTGCCATTGCCAGCGTGGCATCCCCCTGTGCGTAAGTAACTCCCCAGAGGATTAACTGGAAAATCCCGGAAGCCAACCACCAGTAGAACTGGTTATTATAGCGCATGAAGCACATAATTCCGGCAGTCAAACTGATTGAGAAACTAATGGCATCAATCCACGGCCGCGGGTCATTCGTCAAGTGACCAATTAAGTAACCGGAGACAACGTAGACCAGCAGAGTTCCCACAATCGCGACCAGCCACTCCTTGCCACCAAATTTCCGGAGGTGGTTCTTGGTGTCGTCGTTCCAGGAGTTGACTGCCAAAATCACTGGCAAGTCCAGCGTCGCAATATAGGCCAGTTGCTCAAAAATTGACAAGTAGTTCTTGGCCGACCAGCCGGCATAGATGAAACAAGCCGCAGAAATCAAGCCAAGCCAACCGTTAATCGCCTTGGTGGCGTTAATTGCCAGTACACAGAGGGTTCCCAGCAGGGTCCCAATGAAGGTTATGATCGTCACAGTCGTCAACTTATTTTGAATTAACAGTGCCAGTTGGAAGCCAAAGGCGAAGAACCAGAGCATGTAATTCTGGATGGGCCAGCCCTTCAGCTGGTTAAACAGCCACTTAAAATACTCTACTGGCGTACGAAAATGAAACTTTTGGTTTGTCATACATCTATCTCCCTTATCTTTTAGGTCGGCCGTGTGCCCCACGGCCGCCTTGTCCGCTGGTGTAGACCAGCATCTTAAAACAAACGCTGACTATTATAGCAAAAGATTGCTTCGTCAAAAGGGATGACCACTCATCAAATCTTAATGATAGTGATTTCATTTCCGCATTGGCAGTTAACCAAATAATAATACTTATTGTGGACTAATGATTTTTTCGTCATGTGACTGAGGCGTGGAAAAAGACTTCTCACTGTTTTCCCGTTATGATAGTAGTAAGTAATCCATGGAGGTAAAAAGATGTTTAGCCATTACACCGGGGCTGTGACATAAGTACCTCATAAAGAATGGAGCTCGATGAAATCTTCGGATTTCATTGAGCTCCATTTTCCTTT
>NZ_CAKPXS010000032.1 GCF_934202235.1 uncultured Limosilactobacillus sp.
TGAACATAATAATCTAAAAAAGCCAAGTCAATACAGTCGCTAAGTACTGATATAACTTGACTTTAAGTAGAAAAAGAACCAGGACTAAATGACAGTCCCGGTTCCCGGCGTGCTAATTTATTATTTTTTGAGGAGCTTGAGCGCTTACGGGCGCAATTAGGACCGTTTGCGTTCACCAAGGCCGAGCATAAAGAGTGCGCTCATCAACATCAGTCCAGCAGCACTGGCAGCAGTTGACCCGTCATTGCCAGTTTGCGGTAACCGGTGTTCTTGTTGAACTTTGTGGTTAATGATAACAGATGAATTGTCAGTAATGGTTTGCTGGTTTGCTGAGTTTGACCGATTCCCTGCAGGCTCTTCGTTGTGTCCTGGTAGGTCTTCATGAGGTGTAACTTTCTCGACGAGGATGGTAATATCAGCCATTCCCGGCTTTATAGTAACCGTTTGGGGAATACTTTGCCCAGCAACGAGTTGATAACCAGCTGGAATGGCTAGCACAATGTCCTGATTAGTGTCGGTTTGTCCGTGAATGTTGGTGGTTTTTACCACGTGCCCATCAGGTGTCACGTAGATGATATTAACCGTTTGGTCGTCAGCCTGGTAGCTAATCTCGACGACCTGGTCCTTGGTCTTGTCGTTAACCGTTTGGGCGGCTACATGGGTCTTAGTTGGTGTGTAACCAACGATTACTGGTGTTGTAAAGGCATCCCAGTGACCGGTCGTCCAGCTATCCCACTTAGTTTTGTTAGTCACCAGGTCTAAGATCCCGTCCTGGGTCAATATGACCGTCTGGGTGGTTGTCGTCTGGTGACCATCTGGAGTGGTGACGATAATCGTTCTAGTAACGTCCTTACTCTGGCTAGCTGGTTGAGTCTGGTGGCCTAGTTGGATGATGATGTCTTGGTTACCAGTGGCCTTAAAGGTGTATTGCGTTGCCGGCTGGTTTACCATTGTGTAATGGTCAGGGACAGCAAGCGCCACATTGACTGTTTGTCCGGTAACACCACGCAAGTCCGTGGTCTTGACTACCTGGTGACCGTCCTTGTAGATGATGTGGATGCTTTGCGGGTTGGCCTGGTAGCTAATTTTAATGGCCTGGTCCTTAGTCCTGTCATTTACCGTTTGCGCGGCAACTTGGGCTTTGGTTGGTGTGTAGCCAGCAATTGCTGGTGTTGTGAAGGCATCCCAGTGACCAGTTGTCCAATGGTCCCACTTGGTCTTGTTGGTCACCAGGTCTAAGACCCCGTCCTGGGTCAACGTCACCGTCTGGGTGGTTGTCGTCTGGTGACCATCTGGAGCTGTGACGATAATCGTTCTGGTGACATCTTTACTCTGACTGGTTGACTGAGTTTGATGACCTAGTTGGACGATAATATCCTGGTTATCAGTAGCCTTAAAGGTGTACTGCTTAGCGGGGTGGTTAATGACCGTGTAGTGATCAGGGACGGCGAGAGTGACGCCGACTGTTTGCCCAGTTTTTCCGGCAAGGTCAGTGGTCTTGACCATCTGGTTGCCGTCCTTGTAAATGACATGAGTAATTTGCGGGTCAGCTTGGTAGCTAATCTCGACGACCTGGTCCTTTGTCTTGTAGTTAACCGTTTTGGCGGCGACCTTGGCTTGAGTTGGCGTGTAACCGAGCAACGACGGGGTAGTGAATTCCTGCCAGCTGTGGTTGCCGTCGGTCAGTACTGACCAATCGTCATTATTGTCTGGCTGGTCACCAGTCAGCACTTTCCAGTCGGCCGTACCTAGCTGTTGGCCAGTAATCTCATCCGTGTTCGCAAATTGGGCGAGGGTGACTGTCTGCGTGGTCGTGGCTTGTTCACCATTGGGCTTTGTGACGACAATTTTTCGTGTTTTGGTGACGGGTTCGGTTACCTTTTCATATTGTTGATGAACAATTGCAAACTGGTAAGTGAGACCATTAGTATCACTTTTGGCATCTTGGAAGTCAGGGCTGTCAGTGATGTTGTTAATCTGATGAAACTTGTTGTCAGGGCCAAAGTAACCATAGACCTTGAAACTGTTATCAGGGGCACCCAAAACATGATTGATATACTGTTTCAGGTACTTGAGACCATCCAAGTAAATCGTGTTAGGATACAACGTTTGTCCAAAGTTAACTTGCGCAACGTTTTGGTAAACAGCCGCGTCGCCATGAATAGTGTAGGTATTGCCATCGAGGTCTTTAAAAACATAGTTAACCGGGGCACTAAAAACAATTGATTCCCCAAAACCAACACTATCGTTGGGCATATCGCGATTTGCTCCATGATAAACAACACCATCATCATCAAAGCTGAGAGTGGCGTTTGTTAGGTAGTAATGGCCATTACGTTCGATCACTTGATCGAGGGCGGCTTCTGAGAAACTTAATTTTGGTCGGTAAGCCACTGGAATACCATTTTGTGGGATTTCCATTTCGGGGATCTTAATGGTTTGTCCCTTGGAAACAACGTAGGCTTGACTGGCAATGTGGTGTCCACTGGCGGTTTGAAAATCAACCGAGCGCATGAAATAGCTGAATGTCCAGTATTGATTAGCAGATTCCGTTGGTGAGTCTGCAGAAAGGTGGACAGGTGGGACGGTCACTCCCGGCGGGAAGGTCCCCTCCGGGGGATACCAATTGAATTCATCCCAGTGGCCATTTTCAGCCAGTTGAATCACCGTTTTTTCTTGAGAAGAACCGCTGACGCCACCATCGGTGGTGTAATGGTCGTAATAATTAATTTTGATAATGCGTTCATAGTTATGGCTCCAGTCATCTGGGTGGTGGGACGAAGAGGGGAGGTCGTTCGTCGTAGCTGGCTGACTAGTCGCAGAACGATTCGGTGATGCTGGCGAAGTGCCCGTTTCAGTAGCCGACATCGTAGCTGAATTATTATCATTGGTTGATGAAAGGTGACTTACTGGTGGTTGGACAAGCGTTGGCTGAGGCTGATTATCTGCGTCATCTGGTGCTTTCTGGTCAGCGTGAACACTAGTCATTCCCACCAATAATGGCAAGATCATGGATGAACAACCAATCACCCATTGCTTTTTGTGTTTATAAAGCTTATAGCAATTGATTTTTGTCACTTTATACTCACTCCTTCTTATCAAGACTAGTTCAAAAAAGAGGGATGTCAGATAATCTGACAGCCCTCCTTTCAATTTTTGATTACTTTGTCAATTCATCGATGGATGATGAAAAGTATCATAATTTGCTATTATTAAGCTTCACGCTTCTTTGCAGCCAAGCCAAGGCCGAGCATTGCAGAAACGGCACCGAGAGCCATGACAGCAGCTGAGTCTTCACTACCAGTTTGTGGCAGCTTGTTGCTGTTAGTCTTAGTGTTGTTTTGTTGTGCGCGGTATTCGGCACGAGTCATCGTCGTAGCAGTCTTAGCGGCTGGGGCAACCTTCTGGTCGTTGTTAGAAACGTCAGTGTTAACATCACCTTGGTCATCCTTGGTAGTGTCTTGGCTGTCGTTACCCTTGACGTATGAAGGAACCTTTTCGTCAACCAGGTCATCGGCCGTATCCATTGCAGATTGTGCATCAGCAACTAAGTCGTCAGCAGCATCCTTGTTCTGCTTTGCAGCAGTCAGGTTGTTGTCAGCAGCGATCTTGTCGTTGTTAGCAGCAGTCAGTTTGTCACTAGCATCCTTGACTGCTTGGTTAGCTTCGTCGAGTTCCTTGTTGGCTTCTTGCAGTTGAGGACCAGTTACCTTGTTCAGGTGGTCTTCAAGCATTTGTTGGTAAGCCAACTGGTCGTTGTAAGCCTTGTCAGCCTTTGCCTTAGCTGGGGCAATGTTGTCGTGCATATCATTATCAGCGTCGGTAATGGCATTCCGAGTGTCATCAACCTTCTTCTGAGCATCCTTGACATCCTGCTTAGCGCTGTTCAGGTCGTTAGAGAACTTGCTGAGACCATCTTCAAGTTGGTTAATGTAAGCAACTTGATCATCATAAGCCTTATCAGCATCATCCATGGCCTTCTTCAGTGATGGACGAGAGTTAGCAAGGTTCAGCTTGTCAGCTACCTTTGCACGGGCAGCAACAGCAGCGTCTTGAGCGTCACTGTATTCGCTTTGTGCTTGGTCTAATGCTTCTTCAGTCCAATCACTAGGAGTTTCTTGGTCAGCTTGTTGTGCTTGGTTCAGGGCGTCCAACTTAGCGTTTTCGTTGTCCTTAGCAACCAGGTAAGCGTCGTAGTTGTTCATGTTGTCAACAACGTTTTGCGCATTGTCACGAACTTGCTTAGCGTTGTTAACCCGAACGGCGTTTTCGTGAGTTGGGTTGTGACGGTAGCCACTAATTTCACGTTGGTACTGACGTTGTGCGTTGTTCAGTGCAGTTTGTGCAGCGTTCTTCAGCGCAGCGGCAGCATTTTGTGAGTTAGTAGCCTTTGCAGCAGCTTCGGCAGCAGGAGCCTGAGCAGCATCAGCGTTGTCCTTAGCAGATACGTACTTAGCAATAGTGTCGTTATCATTAACGAAGCTGTTTTTGGCGTTAGTCAGGTTAGTTGCAGCAGTGTCAGCAGCAGCCTGTGCAGCTGATTGTGCTTCTTGGTTGTATTCAGAATTGTCGTTTGCAACAGCTGCGTTTGCGTCTTCAAGAGCCTTAGTAGCATTTTGGTCAGCAACCTGGGCGTTCTTGAGAGCATCGTAGTTGTTCATGTTGTTAAGGTTGTGTTGTGCAGCCGTAAGGGCAGCTTCAGCAGCCTTGGCAGCGCGCTTAGAGTTGTTAACGGCAACTGCGTTGAGGTGACTGCGGTCATGGCGCCAAGCACTCATGTCACGACTCAGCTGGTGGTTAGCAGCAGCGAGTGCGTTTTGAGCACTAGTAACGGCGTTCTGAGCTGCTTGCTTCAGAGCATTAGCAGCATTAGTGGCATCAACAGCCTTCTGGTTAGTCTTGGCAGCAGCCTCTTGGTCAGCCTTGGCGGTATCCATAGCGTCAATGTACTTAACGTTTTGGTCGTTTACCGCATCGTTGTAAGCCTTGTGAGCTGCGTCCTTAGCAGGCGTGATGTTATCGTGGAGGTCGTTGTCAGCGTCGGTGATGGCATTGTTAGTGTCGTCAACCTTCTTCTGAGCAGCCTTTTCTGCATCCTGCTTGTTCTTAAGGTCTTGACCGAAGCGGCTCAGGCCGTCTTCCAGCTGCTTTTGGTAAGCCAGTTGGTCGTTGTAAGCCTTGTCAGCCTTTTCCTTAGCTGGACGGATGTTGGTGTCCATGTCTTTGTCAGCATCAGTGATGGCGTTTTGGTTGTCATCGTATGATTCTTGAGCAGCCTTGGCATCCTTCTGGTTGTAGCTAGCCTTGTCAAGGTTTTGGCCAGCTTCCTTAACGGCAGCCTTAGCGTTGTTAGCCTTAGTCGTAGCGTTGTCAACATCCTTGCCAGCTTGAGTTTGGGTAGCCTGAGCATCCTTCAGGGCATCCTTAGCAGCCTTGTGGTTGTTAACGATTTGCTTGTCTTGGCTTGCGGCCTTGTCTGCGTCAGTAGTTGGTTGAACGTCCTTGTTAGCTTCGTTAGCCTTTTGAACGTTAGCTACTTCATCCTTAACCTTGTTGATTTGGTCAGTCGTCTTTTGAACGTCGGACTTAGTTTCGGTTGCTTTAGGAGTGTCAACCTTTTGGTCAGCAGTCTGAGTAGCAACCGGGGTTGCATCGGCGTGTGCAACCACGTCGTTGTTCTTAACAGACCCCAGAGTCAGGCCAGCTAAAACTGCAGTGGTAACTAAACCAGCTGAAACCCAGTTCTTCTTGGCCTTGTACAATTTGAAACGAACTTTACTACTTTGCATAGTAATAAATCCTCTTCGAATAATAGCAAAAAATAATAAATTAGGCATCCTCGATGCCTTAATTATCATCATTTTAATGTTTTTTTTTTTTTTTATCAACGAATTTTGCCACTTTTGATAATGGAGGATAATGTAAATTATAGCTCGATCATTTTGGGTAATTTTTAAACGAGGGAAGGCCGAAAACAAGCCAACTAGCGCTACTACGCTATTTTTCGCGGGGGGGGGGTAAACCGTTAACCTGGATGTTTACGAAATCGGTTTCTTCAACAAAAAATCTTTAAAAATCTTATCTTCCTTATCGCTTGACCTCAAGCACGATGGAGGCCAATAAAGAAAGCAGATAGTTAGTGGTTGGCCAGTTATACCAGGGTTTTGCTGCCAAAAATAAAAACCACTTGCAGCGAAAAAGCTCCAAATGGTTTCAAAAAACGAAGTGGTTTTATTTCTTTAATAACAAGCTAGTTGATAACTTTAATGAGGCGGGCAATATTTTCGGCGGTAAGTGCGATGTCGTGCGGACCGTCAGCCATTGCGTCCTTCAGGCTCTTAGCACCCGATGGGGTCGCAAAAATGGCGTCCATTGCATCGCTGCTATAAAGCGAATCAATCTTTTCGCCGACATTACCTGCTAAAACAATGACCGGGGCGTGGGGAGCGGCCTCCTTTGTTGCTTTGGCCACGCCATAAGGAGTCTTGCCAAACTTGGTTTGGAAGTCAATCCCACCTTCACCGGTGAAGACGTAATCGGCCCCCATGGCCTGCTCCTTAAGGTGGGTGTATTCAACGACGATGTCAATTCCCAGCTTCATTTCTGAGTTAGTGAACGCCATCAACCCAGTGCCCAGACCACCGGCAGCACCGGCGCCCGGCTTCATTTCAATATCCTTCTTCAAGTCGCGCTTAATGATTTGGGCGTAGTGGTGAAGGTTGTTGTCTAGTTGTTTAACCATTTCTGGCGTTGCCCCTTTTTGTGGACCAAAGACGGCTGAAGCGCCATCCTTCCCGGTTAACGGGTTGGTAACATCAGAAGCAATCAGGATTTTGGTATCAGCAACCCGTGGGTCAACGTTTGAAACGTCAATTTTCGCCAACTGATCCAGCGCACCACCACCAAATGGTAATTCCTGACCATTTTGGTCCAGGAGGTGGGCACCGAGGGCTTGTGCCATCCCGGCACCACCGTCGTTGGTTGCAGAACCACCAATTCCCATGATAATTGCCGAAACACCGTGGCTCATGGCATCTAACATCAATTCACCAGTCCCGTAGGTGGTAGTAATCATTGGGTTATGGGTGGTTTCATCGACATATTGAATACCGGAAGCCTGTGCCATCTCAATCACGGCGGTCTTGCCATCACCGAGGATGCCATAGTAGGCCTCGCTCATTTGGTTGAGCGGGTTGTGGACTTGCTTGGAAATCAGCTGACCATGCGTGGCGTCAACTAGTGATTGGACAGTCCCTTCACCACCGTCAGCCATTGGCACCATGGCGTACTCGGCATCGGGATAAATCCGGGAAACACCTTGTTTAATAGCGTCAGCGACTTCTTTAGCGGTTAGTGAGCCCTTAAAAGAATCCGGGGCAATGACAAATTTCATTGTGATCTCTCCTCATATCTTCCTATTAAACAGAACAGTTAACTAAATTAAGTGCAGGAAACCGTACAGAACAGTAGCGGTCAAACAAGCCGAACCACCACAGATGGCTTCGTATAAAATCCCCTGTGAACGTTGCTTGATATCCATGTGCATGGCATTAGCCGTGACGTGGAAGTAGTTTCCTTGTGGCAGTTGGTCACAGACGATTGCACCCGTGTGAACCATGGCTGCCGCAGCCAGTGGGTTAACCCCGAAGCCGAGGATGGCCTTGGAGAATGAACCAGTAGCCAGGATAACACCGGTGGAAGTAGAAGCGGCGGCACTAGCCATCAGGATCCCGGACAGTGGTGCCAGGAAGACCCCGGAAATGTGGCTGACCTTAATTGCGTTGATCAGCAGTTGCGGCAGGCTTGATTGGGTAATGGTTGCCCCAATAGCACCGGCACCGATCAGGATCATGACAACTGGTGTCATCTTGATCATCCCAGTCTTAGCGTATTCTTCCAGATTCTTGGCCTTGTGCATTGCTAAGGCCCCAATAATTGCGGCAATTGGCAGGACATAGGTTGCGTCAAGGTTAATCTTACTCATCCATTCCACGTGACAGATCTGACCGATTGGGTTGATCAGCAGTAAGACAATGGCCACGATCGGGGTCACTAAGGAAGCGCCCAGTGATGGCAGTTCATCTTCAGCAACGTCCGGTGTAGCATCATCCTCCAGGTCAGAAGCAACGACCGGGTCACCCTTGTGCTTGATCAGCGAAGCTACCAGGACGGTGACGCAAAGAGCGACAACCGCCGGGATGAAGTCGGCAATCATGACCTGACTCAGGTTTAGGCCGAAACCCTTGGCAGCAGCAATCGTGTTGGCGTTTGGTGAAATGATGTTCCCGGCCTTACCACCACCGGAGAGGGCTACCAGCAACGACAGCTTTGAAATGTGGCTGCGCTGGCCGACTTCCAGAGCGATCGGGGCAACGATTAAGACGGCTACCGGAATGAAGACACCGACACCGGTGATGACCATCGTTGCCAGCGCAAGGGCGAGGATCGTCATCCGGTCCCCCATCTTGTTGACAATCGTCCGGGCAATGGTATCGGCAGCTCCGGAATCCATCATGACCCCGGCTAAGACCCCGGCCGCCAGGACCCGGACAACGGTTCCCATGACTGACTGGGAACCCTTAACCAGGATGTTAACGGTCTGCAAGAGGCTGGCACCACCGATTAATGAACCGATGATCGCCCCAATAAACAACGAATAAACTGCGTCAAGCTTACGCAGAATCAAAATAATAGCAATGGCTAGCCCAATAAGGGCACCCCACCACGACACAATCATATTTTCTCCTCCCTTATGACATTGATCGATTGGTCTTGCTTTTAAGTTTAAGGCGAAGAAAGCGCTAAATCAATAAAAATTCAGCTAATTCATAAGAAATATTAACTTTTGAAACGCATACGGTCAGGTTAATCGGTTAACCTTGTGCATATCTTTGTGAATTAAAGTAAATTCCGTGAATGAAGTTGAAAAGGGCGATTGGTCTAGTTAAAAAGTAAGAATTTGCTTAATGGTAATACATGGATGGTAGTATCACCTTTAGTGATAGTTTCTTCTTTATCCCCCTTGGTAACGATGAGTAGGTGTTCAACCTCTTTAAATGAATTATTAAGTTTAACGAGATTACTAATTTCCCGTTCTTTAGCGGTTCCATGAATTGTCCATGCTACTTGGATTGCAGTTTTAGATTGTGGGATGTAGAAATCGACATCAATTCCCGTTCGGTTAGATTTGAGATAGTAAACTTGATCTTGATATTGATTAAAAAGCTTAATTGCCACTTGGTTTTCGACTAGGGTAGCGTCTTTATTCATCAAAAAGATATTTAGTAATCCATTGTCACTGAAGTAGTAACGAGGGGTACTTTCCCGATCAGCAAACTTATTGAAATAGTTTTTAGTCGTAAACAACAGGTACGCGTTTTTGACGTCTTCAACATAATCAATGATGGAGTTACGGCTAACTGACAAACCAACACTTTTCACGGCATTAAACAGCTTGTTATAGGAAAGCTCATGCATTACTGTTTCGGCAATTTTCCGTACCATTACTCTTAATGCTTCCGGATTCCTAATTTTATTTCGGACAATAATATCTGCTAAGTAAATGTTTTGATAGATATTATTAAGATAGTTACGTTTATCTTGCAGTCGAATTGATTCGGGAAGGCCGCCAAATTGCAGATATTCATTTATGGCAGAGTTGATTTTACCCTTGGTGGCAGTGAGTAGTACATCTTGTTTAGTATGGTGAATCTCTTTAGCAGTTAAAAATTCATCAAAGTCAAATGGAGCAACGTACTTAGTTAAGTAACGACCGCCAAGGCGCATGATAATGTCATGGCCGAGCATTTTAGAATTACTACCGGTGATATAGACGGTCTCTTTCTGATCTGCCATCCGCCGGGCAAATCGTTCCCAGCCGGTAATATTCTGGATTTCATCAAAGAAGAAGTAGTGCTTTTTTGATGTAATTTGATTAGCAGCTACTAATATGTTATTGAAGTCTGCCAGTTGAAAATTGATTAATCGTTCATCTTCAAAATTGACGTAGATAATTTGTTCTAATGAAACCCCTGATGCGAGTAGTTCCTGGATTCTCTGGAATAATAAAAATGATTTACCTGCTCTTCGCAATCCAACTAAGACATAATCCATTTCGTCTTCAAATGAAAAACGACGGTGAATTAATTTAATGTGACTAACCACCCGTTGTTGATCAAGGATTAGACTAGTTAATTCATCAATATTCAATAAAATCGCCTCCTTAATATTACTCTCTATACAGATCCATTATAGCTTAATATTGCTCTCTATACAGGTCAATTATTTCTAAATATTGATCTGTATAGAGAGCAGCAACTACCAAAAGTAGTCCTTTTTGAATTATGTTGAGTATTTCGTCATAGAAAAACCACCCTCAAAATGTTAGATCTGTCTAACATTTTGAGGGCGGTGTACCTTATGCTTTTGATTAAAATGTTAGCGGTTGAGTCGGTAAACCCACTGGCGACCGTCACGAGCCAGCAGTTCGTCGGACGCTGCTGGTCCCATTGAGCCAGGGACGTAGTTCGGGAATTGTGGTTCTTCGATATCCCATAGCTTACGGATAACGTCCACGAACTTCCAGGCGTACGCAATTTCAGCCCACGAAGCAAAGTTGGTGTGGTTGCCTTCCAGGGCGTCGTGGAAAAGTCGTTCGTACGGTTCCGGCGCTTCTTCCTTGACAGCTGAGCTCTGCAGGAAGCTAAGGTCGACTGGAGTGGTAGTGAAACCTTGACCAGCACTCTTGGCGTTAACCCGGAGAGCAAAGCCAGACTTTGGTTCGACATAAATCGTCAAGACGTTGGACTTCAGTGACTGGTCACTCTTCATCCGCGGGTTGGCAAAGATGTCGATCAGCGGCTTGCGGAAGACGACGTCAATGCGGGTAAACTTATCGGCCATTTTCTTCCCGGTCCGGATGTAGAATGGCACACCCGACCAGCGGTAGTTGTCGAATAACAGCTTAGCGGCCACGAAAGTTTCGGTGTTGGAGTGCGGGTCGACGCCGTCTTCTTTCCGGTAGGCATTGCTGTTAGCGCCGGCGTCGTATTGGCCACGGACAAAGTTAGCAGCTGCTTCGGAGGGGGTGTACAGGCGCAGACTCCGCAGGGCCTTGATCTTTTCAACCCGGACATCACTATCGGTGAAGGCGACCGGCTGTTCCATTGCCAGCTGGGCAACGATCTGCATGACGTGGTTTTGAACCATGTCACGAAGGGCCCCGGATTGGTCGTAGTAGCCAGCCCGTTCCTCAACCCCCAGCTTTTCACTCAGCGTTACCTGGATGTTGTCAATGTAGCGGTTGTTCCACAGCGATTCGATAATGGTGTTACCAAAACGCAGGGCTTCGATGTTTTGGATCATTTCCTTACCCAGGTAGTGGTCAATTCGGAAAATCTGGTTTTCGTCGAAAGTCTGGGTCAACTCGTCATTGAGCTTCTTGGCCGAGTCAAAGTCGCGGCCAAATGGCTTTTCGATAACCAGCCGGTTGAAGCCGTCCTCTGATAACAGGTGCTGCTTCTTCAGGTTGATAGCAATTGTGCCGAAGAACTGCGGGGCCATGGACATGTAGAAGAGGCGGTTGTGGTCTGTATCAAACTGTTCTTCTAGTTTAGCAATCCGCTTGCCCAAAACGACGTAGTGTTCCGGTTTAGTAACGTCATGTGACTGGAAAAAGAAGTGCTTAACAAAGTTGTCAGCCTGGCCGTCTTCCGTTTCCTTAATTGAACTAATCGATTGGCGAACCATCTCTTGGAAGTCTTCGTCACTAATTTGCCGCCGGGATGTTCCCAGGAGGGCAAAGTGTTCGCCCAGGTAATGTTTTTGATAGAGTTTGAATAATGATGGGTACAGCTTGCGTTGTGCCAGGTCGCCGGCTGCCCCGAACAAGGTAATCACTGCTTTGTTTTCTGCCAAAACCATTCACTCCTTTTGTAAGGTCAAAACGAAAATTACGATTATATTATATACCGACTATTGTTGATTGTGCACCACTAAACAAGGGTTAAAATCGCCGGTAAATAGCGGTATGAGTGCGCTAACAAGTTTTGTGATGGTGAGGAGAAACGGGCTAAGAAAATTGGTATAGATCATAAAAATTTTACGGTGACAGGGAATTTTGGCAAAATTTAAGGCGAACATTCGTTCGAGAAAGGAGAGAAGTAGGTTGGTCAAAGCACCGAGATACTCATTAAAAGAGGCGGAACGGATTGCCCGGCGTTTCTTTGCATATGATTACCATGACCGGGGGATGATGAAGTGGCAAGGTTTTTTCTTGTCTGACCACGCGTCGGCATTACGGCGGGAAGCAAAACAACAGCCGGAATTAGAACAGCCACAGCTAACGGCAGAAGAAATCGGTCGCCGCTTAACCGTTGCTTGGCAGAAAAAGTACCCGGTGCATTTGCAATTAAACGTGCTGGACGGCAACCATACAGTTCAGGGATTGGACGGAATCGTGGCGGGGTATGATGAAGCCATGCTGGTCTTAAAAACTGGCCGTCGTTACCGACGGGTACCACTGGATGATCTGCGGTGGATAGGGAAACTCCGGAAAAATAGTGCGGGACAGGCCGGGGGTTAGTGATGGAGCAAGACCTTGTTAATAAAAACGACTACCTGGAAACCAGTCCCAGGTAGTCGTTGACAAAAAAATCAGTCTAGTTAATAAATTTTATTCTTTTTCTCCGCGAAGAGCCCGGCACCGACAAAGAGGGCGATGACGACGAGGATAATAATCTCGCTTGCAACCCAGTTGCCAGTAAGCGCCTTGCATTTCCCGGTGACAACGGGGCCGATGGCGGCGATCAGGAAGCCAAGTGACTGTACCATCCCAGACAAACTACTGGTGTCGGCGGGGTTGTTCGTCTTTAACCCAAAAATCGTCATGATGAAGGCAAAGGTGCCGGCAATGCCCAGGCCCAACATGAGGCTGATAATTACGTAGTAAACCATTGAGCCGATGGGCAACAGCATCATGGCCACGCCGATGAAGCTCAGGAGCCCTAAGCCGAAGACGATTGGTTGACGTTTTTTCGCCCTGGTAGCCAGTAGGGGTGCCAGAAAGACTGCCGGGATGGAAAAGAGCTGGAAAAGCCCGGCGATCAGACTGGAAGAGTTGTGGCTGATGCCGGCGCTTTCCGCGATGGATGGCAGCCAGGCAACCACCGTGTAGAACACAAAGGAAGAAGCACCGAAGTATAGCAGTAGCGCCCAGGCGCGTGGGTTGCGCCACATGCTGACCCCCTGAGTGGTTTGCTCTTTGTCCACGTGGTTAAAGCGGAGGTTGGGCAGCCAGAAGAACCAGGTGACCAGGGGGATAAAGGCCAGGGCGTTGACTGCCAGACGCCAGCCAAAACTGGCAGCGACGGGGGTAATGGCGTAGGCCCCGATGGCACTGGATAAGGAGAGGGCGACATTATAGAGGCTGGTCATTCCCCCGATTTTCGTCGGAAGGTTTTCGGTAATGATGGCTGGCATTAAGACATTGATAAAAGTAATGCCGACACCGATTAACACCGTTCCCAATAACAACAACGGGTAACTAACTGCCCGCAAAATACAACCGACAAAGAGGAGGACGAGGGCCCAGCTAATGGCCATTTCGTTACCAACCCGTGAGCTCAGCCAGTTGACGGTGACCGAAAACAGGCCAAAACAGATTAACGGAATGGTAGTAAGAATTCCTAAGCTGGTTGCCGGGACGTGGAAAGCCTGGGCAATTTCGTTAATAATGGAAGGGATCGAGGTGATTGGTGTCCGCATGCAGGTACCAAGCAGGAAAATCCCGATAATAAGGAAACTACTGTGCTTAGCAGTCTTATTCATTAGAAGAAACCTCCTGATAAGATTGATAGTCAATCATTCCATTATACTGAAAACAACAACGAATGGAAATAGGATGAGGGGGATCAAATGCGACAAAAGTTAGCATTCGTTTGACGGATTGCTAATTTATCCCTATAATTGTCCCCGTTAAGAACGGAGGAAGTTATGAGTACACGATTTTTCCCATTTCTGATTTTCAAGAATGCCAAGGAGGCGCTTGAATACTATCAGGAACAATTTGGCGCGAAGGTGCTTTTTCGCAAACCGATGACGGAGGAGCAGGTTCAGCGCCTTGGCATCCAGGTGGATAACCTGGACAACACGACTGCTCATGCGGAATTTAGCATTGCCGGTCAGGTCATTCTTTGCGCCGATGCGACGATGGGTGAACCTCAGTCGTCTTCGCAGGTTGCCTTAGTCCTGGACTTCGGGGATGACATGGCAGCAGCAGAGGAGCTGTTTAACCACCTGGCCAGCTCGGACTTACAACGGGTAACACTGCCCTTTGGCCCCCACCAGCTGGGCGGCAAGATGGGCTACCTAGTTGACCGCTACGGCATTACCTGGGTGATTTGCGCGGGGATCGTGCAGGCGGTCGGGAAAATGGCTGATCAGCAACAAAGCAGATGATGAAATTCAAACACCTTTAGCAATTGACAGTAGTCAGCAAGCTAAAGGTGTTTTTGTGTCAATCTGGGTTAGGAAAAAGCTTTTTAATAACCCAACGCAAAAGAAGATAGTATTAGCAAAGCCTCACAATAGTTTTGGCAGATATGGATTAGTTACTCAGCTAATATCACACCGGAACAGTATTTACGAAAGCGACATAGAATTCCACACCACTTAACGTATCTATGAAGTATATCGAATGTAAGTAACTGGAATTCACTAACATAATTTTATGTTCGATAAGAAGTAATACGTTGCTTGCCGTATACCGTAACGGTATAATATTAATGAGGTGGACTGATGGAATACTTTGCTGTGACAAAGAAACTCGCTAGAATATTAAATGACCCGCGAATGATGCTAAAATACTATGGCAAGTCGCGGGCAAAGAGAATTCAAGCGCGACTGGATGAATTGGATGCTGCACAAAACCTCACGCAGATTCCATCAGATCCACCGCCGAGATGCCACCTTCTCCAAGGTAAGCTAGAGGGAAAATTTGCTGTTGATGTTAGTGGTAACTATCGGATGGTTTTCGAAGGGTATGATAAACATGATCAACTCTCTACCATCAAGGAAGAAATTGTCACTATTCAAATTATGGGTATTGAAGATTACCATTAAGGAGTTGATGAATTTGCTACACCGTCAAAATAAAATCAGACAGTACCATACTAGTTCAGCTGCGGACTTGCTTAAAGAAGTGATGGACTACTATGGCATCACCCAAAGTGACCTGGCGGAACGCATTGGAGTTAGTCAGAAAAACATTTCTAACATCCTTAATCGGCAACGCTACTTAAATGAGGTTCTTGCACTACGGATCGAAAAGGTAATGGGCATTTCGAGCAAGTTATTGCTGTCATTGGATTCTAACTATAAGCTTCACCTTGCCAAACGGGCTCATGCCGTTACCAACGACGAGTCTGCTTCCCCACTATTTTTGCAAAAGTATAGTTGGGTCACAGTCTAGCTATTGGATGATGAATGTTTTGCCCATGACTAAATCAGTAAGGCAATTAAGACATATAAATACTTTATTAGAATGATAAACACCTTTAGCAGCTGACAATGATCAGTAGGCTAAAGATGTTTTCGACAAGCTATGAAAAATAGTAACTATGTGATTGATCTAGTTAAATATCTATCTTAGAAAAGTTTTCTCGTATGCCCCCAAACCCTGCTTGATGAACAAGCAGAGGTTCATTAATCCAATGTTTTTGAAAAATAAGTTCCAGCCAATTGGTTGAAGGGAAAAATGGAATAAGTTGTAAAGGAGAATTAATACCACAAATAACAAATTGGCACGATAGAGGTCTTTTGACCACTTATGAGAAATAATGTATTGCCACAGTTGATTTTGCATAATTGGTCGTCCTATGATAAATTTGCATAGATTACAACGATAATAAAAAAGAAGATTGCAGTAAGATACGATAATTTTAAATCGTTACGCATTATAGGCTCCTTCTAAAATTTGAGGTCTTAGTTATGAATCCGATGTTTAAGAATCTGCTTTATGCTGGGGTATGTCTTATGATTGCTTTGGTTGGTAATCAATCGCTAGAGCATCATCATTATACGAATGCCCAGTCCAAAAGTAAACAAATTTTTGTAAGCGCTAACAATAAAGATATTATTAGTCATCGCGCAACGAACCGCAAAACCAAGGTGGGGGGGCAGGAATGCGAATGCCGATTGATTGGCATAAATCATCGGAAACCATTCCTTATCCCGACTTAACTAAAACGAAAAATTTGTGGATCAAGGTCAGTCTAACGAAAAATCGGACTTATTTATACGCTGGTAGTAAACTTATTTACACGATGTACTCCACTGATGGAATGTACAAGAAGGATTCCCATACAGGGCGACGAAAAAGTATGACCCCAACGGGCACTTTCTATATTCAGGCTGAGCGAGGTGATAGTTTTTATAACCAAGCGCTCGGTGAAGGTGCTAACTATTACGTTTCATGGCTTCACCATGGTGAGTACCTTTTCCACAGTGTTCCGACTACTGCAGACGGTTCATATAATATCAAAGAAGCTAATAAATTAGGTAGATCACCGGGGTCGCACGGTTGTATTCGCTTATCAATTCCTGATGCTCAATGGATGTCAACTAACCTACCTGTTGGCACCAAAGTCGAAATTGTTAATTAATTTGAGGATAACTAAGAGCGAATTAAGGATTAATAAGACAATCACCACCCCGGCAAAACTGATTTTAACTAGTGGCAGTATCCAACCTAAGAGGTTGTAGATTCCGATAACCAGAAGAGTATAGATATTCGTCACCACCAAGTGTTTAACGAACTGTTGTGTTTCTTTTGCTTCCATTCAAACGCTACCTCCGCTATTGAACAATAAGTTTTGTTTCCTTAGGCAAGTGTTGTAACCATTGAGCATCTGGCTTTGAGACCCAAAGGGTGTTCACTGGTTGTTGCTTAGTGTCCCACCAACGATTCTTTGCTGGCGTTTCTAAGTAGATACGTTGTGCAAAATTGGTCCAGCTAGTAGCATGCACTTCCTTGTGACGATTGATATGAATGGTTTGTTCACCGCGAAGTGAGCTAACTGTGGTAGTGGTTGGTTGGCACTTAACTGTGGCATTAGTAATATAGAGTACCTTTCGTTGGCGAATAATGTATAAACGGTTGGTTTTACCATTAGCTACTAAAGTCAGCGGTGGAGTCAACTTTGGGTGACGTTTCCATTCAGATGAACGGTTCCAACGTGGTTTTTTGAGCCTGTTGGCTGCGATTATTTGACTACTACGTGTTGCTTCGGGAATAAACTTACCGGAGGACCAGATGACGGCATTGATAAATATAATGAATGCTAATAATCCGTAGGTGGTAATTGTCATCATTGTCTTTAATTCCTTAGCGATGTTAATAATTAGTGAACTCCTGAGGATTTTAGTACATGAAAAAAATAATTATTATTTTGTTGAGCTGCCTGCTGGGATCAGAAACCGTTGTTCCAGTGAGAGCACAAGCGAAAATTGACGCATCGGCGGCAATCATGGTGGATGCCTCAACCGGGCAAATCATTTATGAGCAGAATGCTAATAAGAAACTACCGATTGCTTCCATTACCAAACTGCTAACCATGGCAGTCATCTATGATCAGTTGGACCATCATTCCATTAATTATAATACGAAAGTAAAAGTCACACCGGCGATAGCAGAAATTTCTAATAATCCGCTGTATTCAAAAGTAGGCCTCCAACGAGGAAATTCATACTCGGTGAAGACACTGATTAATGCGGCGATGGTAAAATCTGCGGATGGCGCAACAGTCGCTTTAGCTCTAGCTTCTGGAAAGCCACTTTCTGATTTTACAATGAAAATGAATGAAAAAGCACGAGTAATCGGTTTGCGGGACTACACGATTATTAACCCCACTGGACTGACTAACGATCAGATGTTACAATTTAAGATTCCAAACAAGAAAGCAAATTTGGAAAACCAAATGACTGCCCATGATGTTGCTATCTTGACCAGGTACCTTGTTTCCAAACATCCAGAAATTTTACGGGTAACTGCACGCCCAACCGCAAAGATTCCAATTGCTAAAGACAACGTTACGTCAGTTGCTAATCTAAACCAGATGTTACCCGGTGGTACGTATAGTGTCCCGGGGATGACAATTGACGGGTTAAAGACGGGGACATCAGCCAAGGCTGGTGCATGCTTTGTTAGCACCGGTCTTTATCAGGGTCATCGTATTATCACTGTTGTCTTGCACACCAATGGCGCCAATCCCGACAATCGTTTTATTCAAACACAGAATTTATACCAGTCGTTAAAGACTGATTACCACCTGCAATCAATACGATTACCTCAGCGGATAACCAAGCAGCGACTGGGCAAGAGTCGCCAACGCTATTTAGCGACGCAATCGCAACAGATTCACGTGTGGGTTAGTGGCAAAATGTCATCTTATACACTTGCTTTGGACATTGATGACCGCTTACTGAAACATCAGGAACTGCAACCACCAATCAAGCGTGGCGAGCGTCTGGGAACGGTGACGTTAACTAGTCCGGGTGTAAAGTCTGTTAATGGAGATCGGCTAGATTATCCTCTCTATAGTCAGCAGACAGTCCACAGGCAAAACATCTTGCAACGACTCTTTCAATAATAATTTTTGGCTCTACACTAAATCCTGTTGATGGATTATCCAAGTGGTAATCTATTAATGGGATTTTTGCATACAAAAAGGGAGT
>NZ_CAKPXS010000033.1 GCF_934202235.1 uncultured Limosilactobacillus sp.
TAATCTTCGTATTGATGCTAATTTTAGCCATAAAAATACCCTCGGAGTTGAATTTCCAACTCTGGGGGTACACGTCAACGAGACCAAGCTCGCTACTCTTTTTTGTAGTTAGTTTTTTCGTGGTTGGTGGGTAAGATACCCGTTACAGGTTTTTAGTCCCGCTTCTTGGAGGGCCCTGATTAATTCAGGGTCCTTTTTCTTTACCAGGTCGTCAAGGTTGGTGTTGCTGAGTTGCCTAATCAGTTGAAGCTGCTGCCAGGCGCCCGCCAAAACCATATCTGGCCGTTCCGGGAAAAGGTATTGTGGATAGGCTTTTTCCGGTTGTTGCGCATGGGTCAATGCTTCTGCTACTTGTTCAACCACCTCAGGACGCAGGTTGCCCGCCGCTGAGCTAACCTCTTGGACCAGCTCATCAAGACCAATAAAGTGGTCCGCCGGCTTGCCCTGTGGTGCCGTCCGGCGCTTTGTGGCCGGGTTTGCTGACACATAGAGGACGTGGATGTTCTTGGTCAAATAACGAAGGTGCTTTTCAGTCAGTGGATCTTTTTTCAGCGCCAATTCAACCGCTGCCCGGTGGTTGGCTCCCTGCTTAACAATGTTCATTTTCTCATAACGTTTAAAGTGCTTGCCCCACTTACCATAAATGGTGCCATCATTATTAATCCCCAATTCACTGGCACGAAAGTTTTTGACTTCCAGGATAAAAATCCCTTGCCGGTTGACAACAACGCAGTCCACCTGGTTGCTATTGGGGTGTTGACCATCATAGGAGTACGGCAAATTCAAAGACGTCAGTAATTGGTTATGACCTTCGCCAACCACCCGCCGGATTCGTTGTTCCCCAACTATGCCGCGGAGAAAACCAGTCAGTCGTCGCTGAAAGTCAGCCATTTCTTGTTGCCACTGGTCGCGGTCCTTAATTCCGCCGTCAATCTCGCCTAAGCGCAACCGCCCACTATTCGACAGGAAGGAGGGTTTCTGGTCACGAATGTCCATTGCCTGGTCTTTTGCTTCCTTAATAGCAAACTTAAACTGGTCACGCATCTGCTGGTCCTTTTTTAGCAGGTCCTCTAGTTGTTGCCGGTAGTAGTCAACAAAACGCTGCCAATACTTAATTCCCCGTTGTTCATCATCACGTTGCCAGGTCTGACCATCATTAACGAGTCGGACTTGCTGGGGATGGCTATCCACGTAATTGACCAGCTGCTCATTACTCTTGCTGATTTGCTGGCGATATTCACCAGCCGTCTTTTTAACTTTAACAATTTGCAAAAAACCAGTATGACCATCATGAACCAGTGCATCATCGAGCCGCTGTTGGAGGCGCTCAATGGCGGTTCGGTATTCAGCGAGTGAACTCCTCACGAGCATGTAGTAACGACCAACCAGCTCCTTCGTCGTCATTGCACCGCTGACTTCTGGTTGAACGTAAATCGTGGTATCAACGGCCGGCGTCACGTCAGCCGCTGTCTTTTCACCGGCGGCCGCAAATGGTTGGTTAACAGCTACCTGCTGGTCCAGCTTCTTCCTCAGGTCCTCATTCTGACGTTTTAACTCTTCATATTGGTCGTGTAGTTGATGATAGTCTTTCACGACGGCGAAATATTTTTCCGCCAGTTCGGTGATGGTGTATTGCTGCCCGCCAAAGCTAACAGTCGGTTCATGTTTGCCAAACATTACGATCCCTCCAATAACAGGAAGATTATAGCATATTGAACAATAAAAAATCCCGGCGTCAGTGACGTCGGGATTGCCGAAAGCACCAGTAGTGCTTACAGGTTTTCGTCCATCTTAAAGGTTAACTTCGACAGGCCCATGCCGTTCATCAGCAGCTTGCTGAGCAGTTCCTTCGTCCGCTTACCCATTTCACGGTTCATCTTGGCCATTTCATCACTCAAGAACAGGTCCGCTTGGTCGCGGTCCATCTTCTCGTCAGCAACCTTCTGGGCGGTCGTCTTGACCCACCGATACAGGTATTCACGGGCCGCCTTCAGGTAGTCAAGGTCATCTTGCAAGAATTCCGAGTAGTATGATTCAACTGTTTCAGACAGGACCCGGTACATCCAGTAGGCACTCCGCAGGTTCATATTCAGTGAAGTTGGGGTAACGGCGTAAGTTTGAGCAATCGTCGTTGCTTCGCTGAAGAACGGGACGTACGGCGTAAAGGTTGGCACCCCTAAGCAGAGCCACATGATGTGGTTAGCATAAGTTGGCATCTCCGGGTTAACCTGCAGGACGTGTGAGTTCTGGGTCCGGTTTAAACCAATCGGTCGGAAACAAACGCGGTCTTCTTCACTCCCCTTGCCAAGCGGGTCATACGGGGTGTTTTCGTAGTGACTACCCAGGTAGGTCTGCATATCTTCCAGGGTAATCTTGTGATTCGTCCGGGCAATGAATGGCAGGTCAAAGTCAGTTGGTTCCATCGTTTCTGACGGGTTCATCAGCAGGTGCCCATACCATTGCCGTGGCGTGTTGTAGTGAGTATCAAAGGTCGTTGCCGTCCCAAAAATGTGGCGGAAGTTCCAACCATGTTTATCAGGGTTCAAGTTGTTATCACTAACAAATTCCTGGATTCCCTCTGACCACATAAAGTTCTTCGGGTCGTCGAAGTTGACCTGTTGGATAGCGACCCGGTTACCGGTCACGGCATAGGCGTCATCCGGAATTCGTTGGGCAACCCAGTGGTGACCAGTGACGATTTCCATGTACCAAATGTCATTCTCGTCGACGAAGGCAACACCATTGCCTTCTGCCGAACCATACTTTTTAATTACCTGGCCCAGACGGGTAACGGCATCGCGGGCAGTATCCGCATACGGCAGCGTCATCGCAACAATCACGTCTTCGTTCACCCCGCGGTCAGTATCGAGAGGATCAATTGCTAAGACACGTTCGTTCGCATAAACACTTTCCGTGGCGCTCATGCCGACGCCCTTTTCGTTAAAGCCGCTTTCATCAAAGACCCCTTCCTTACGGAAATTAGAGTCCAGGTTAGGAACCCCCTGGTAGCGGTAACCACTTGTCGGGCATTCACCCTCAAACTTGTTGAGGTATGACTTCACCACCCGTTGTTCATTACTGTATGCAGGATAAATCTTGACCTTTTGTGGATCGATCGGGCCAAAAGTGTCGACATTCCGGCCCACCATCAACGAACCGTCAATCGTGGCGTCCTTGCCGGCCAAAAAAGAAGTACAAGTTGCGATCTGCTTTGCCATTAACCAATTCTCCTTTGTGAATGTGTTATGTGGAAACATTTTACCGTGATTAGTGTCGCGATTCAATCAATATGCTGAAATAGGTCGTGAAAACGGCGCCAATTAGAAAAAATAACGCGAGCCCGAGAAGATTCCCGTCCGCGTTATTCCACTTACTTTAAATATTTTCCTTTAAGAAATCGTAGAGCATTGCGTGCTGAAGGTCTTGCGTGTCAATGCCCAAAACGGCCGCAATTTGAAAGGCGTAGGCCATCGCTGTTGCTGGTCCCCGGCTAGTAACCAAGTGGTGTTCGTGGTCAACGACCGTAATATCCTCGTGGAAGCGGCTGTCCTTGGCTTCTTCAGCAACCGCTTCTTCCATGCCGGGGTAAACGGTGTAATCAGCGTTGTCTAACAAGCCATAGTGGGCAAAGGCGGTTGGCGCTGCGCACATTGCGCAATTCCACTTACCAGCTTGCTGGCGCTTAACCATCAGCTTCTCCAGTGGCTGGCAGTTACGAAGGTTCTTTGCCCCGCCCATACCACCAGGAAAAATCACGGCATCATAATCTAGAAGCGAGTCATCAAGCACTTTATCGGCAGTTAGTTGAATGTCGTGAGCCCCGCTCACTGAGGTCGAGCTCAGCCCCACCATGTCTGCCTGAATGCCCAGTCGGCGAAAAACGTCTACTGGTGTCAGTGCTTCGACTTCTTCGCAACCATCTGCACACATAATTGCAACTTTTGTCATTGAAATCCTCCTATTCTACCGGCAATTCATCTTGCCGGATTGTTTGAACGATTGTTTTCAGCGCCGTTGCCGCTTCAGGAATGTCATAAAGCGGGTAAATATGGAAGAGCCCCCGGCCAATATGATAGTCAACCTGAACGCCCTGGTGGCGGAGCTTCCGAACAAAGTCGTTAGTTTGCGGGTACATCACCTCGTGAGTCCCGGTAAAGACCGTCACCCGACGCAGGGGGTGAACATCCCCATATAAGGGACTAACCCGGTAATCGCGCGGGTCGGCCTTGCCAGCCCACAGGCGGCCAATATGGCGCAGGCCAGCCGGATCGAGGGTGACATCCTTTTCCACGTAGCGGTCAATTAGCTTGCTGCTCATCGTCACGTCCACCCACGGCGAAAGCAGGATCAGGTTACCCGGCTGCGGCAATCCCCGTTGGCCAAGGTATTCACAAAAACCTGCTGCCAGCCCGGCGCCCGCAGAGTCCCCCATCAGGGTAATGTTGCTGACGGCGACCTGGCTATAAATGTCTGTATACAACTGTATCAGGAACTGGTAAGCAGCCGTGAAATCATGCTGAGGCAGCAGGGGATAAAGCGGCACGATCACCTGGCAGCCCGTCGTCATGGCTAAACGGTTTAAAAACTGCCAATGCTGCTTGTCTGCCCGCACCAGATAAGCGCCGCCAATGAGGTAAATAATCCGCGCCTGGCTATCCTCACCGTTGCTATTCAGGACCACTACCTCGCTACCAGCAATTGTCTGCTTACTAACGGCAACGTCAAAACTAACCCCGCGGGGAAAGCGATATGGTTGGTCGTTATCCTTCCGGCTCTGAGCAATCAGCGCCGCCAATGACTGCGGGTCGCCAAGGGCCCGCTTAAACCCCGACAGCTGAATCCCCACTGACGCCACCGTTGCTCGCCGCGAAACGTGGTGCCCGCACCGTCGCAAGTCCTTAAGATTTTCACTAAGGTTGGCTGCTAAGCCGGCAACAAGGGATTGTGATTTTTTGCCATTAACCATCCTGGGTGCTCCTTCTTCTTTGTTATGGGTAAATCGTAACACGAAACGACCACCACCAGCTAATTATTTTGCCGGCAAACAAAAACGGGCCTGCTCCTTAGCACACCCGTTAGTAATCTTTTTATTCGGTTCTGTCCCGTAAACGTGACTGTTTGATAGCCACCGTTAACGCAATCAGCAGGCAGAACGCCCCGAGGATAAAAGCAACAATCATTGTATTGCGGTAGCCGTGGAAGAGGATGTGCCGCATCGTTGGTACCAGGCCCGCCGGTAAATTCTTGGCCGTGGCGGCATTGGTCAGCTGGTTCATCATCTTCATCGTAATCCCGTGGTGCCTGCCTAGTTCACTTTCGAGGGTAACGTTAAGTACGACACCATAGAGGGCGGACATCATGGTCTGACTGAGGATCCGCAGCAAGTAGGCCACGGAGGTGGCGACTGGCAGGTCATCCACTGCAACATCTGTCTGAACGCTCACCTGAAGGATATTAAAATTAAACCCAACGCCAAAGCCTTCAAAAGCACCCGCAACCAGCAGTAGCCAGAATGGTGTCTTCTGTCCACCCAGCAGGACAATGCCAAAGGCAATCATCAACGTCAGTACCCCACCGGTAACTAACCAGTACTTAGGATGGCGCTCCTGAGCAGTTGCCGCAACTTCCGCACCGGCAAAGTTAGTCAATGCCCCGGGAATCTGCGTGACCCCACCAATCAGGGCGCTCATTCCTAGCAGTCCCTGGGCCCACATCGGAATGTAGGTAATAAAGGCGATAAAAGCACCCCACATAACCACGAATAAGGAAAAGTCCACGACCAGCTGCTTATTGGCAAACAACCGACCAGGGATGATTGGGTCTTGGACGTGACGTTCCGTCATTGCCATCCAGACCATCAGCACAAGTCCGGCGACTAACATCACCGCCACCAGCCAGCCAGCACTTGTCCCCACCATTTCGATTCCTGCCAGAATAGCAGTCAGTCCCAGGACCATCAAGGTTGCTCCCCGGTAGTCAATGTCCTTGCCAGCTGCTCCGTGGTGAGTCGGCTTAAAGTAGAGACCAACAATCGTAATGGATACTAGGGCGATTGGGACGTTAATGTAGAAAATCCACCGCCAGTTCCAGGTATCAACGATCCAGCCACCAAGCAGTGGTCCAACAATGGAGGCAGTGTTAAAAAAGGCACTGGAAAGTCCGACAACCTGCGCCCGCTGGTGGAGGTCATCATACAAGAAGCCATAAGCGATCATGGGGATCGTGTTCATCCCGCCAGCGCCAATCCCCATTATTGCCCGGGAAATGATAAAAAACTGGATATTCTGCGCCGAGCCCTGAAAAATCGACCCACCAATAAACAACAGCGTGGCAGCCAAAAAAGCCACCTTGTTGCCGACGTGTTCACCAAACTTACTCCACAATGGCGTCGAGACCGACATCCCTAACAGGAAGATGGCAACAATCCAGCCAATGTAGGATAAGGCATGGAGGTCACTAGTAATTGCCGGCATGGCAGTGTTAACGATCGTCCCGTCGAGTCCTGCCATGATGTTGGACATCAATAGAGCGACCGTCACCAGCTTTAAGTGGGGTTGCCCCTCCTCAGTTTTATGTTCCACAAATCATCCCTCTTTCTGCAAAATTAGCCGTTATGTCGCCACTTCGCGTCCGTCAATATCCGGGCAGTTGTTAGCCCCAACGGCAAGGCAATCACGATTAGCGCTGCCTGGACGAGCCAGAAGGCCCCCACGCTGACTGAGGTTAGGCCCATGTTGTACATTGACCGGTACATATATAAACCGGGGACCATGATGACAATCGATGGTACGGTAATCGCAATCCGCGGGTAGCCCACCTGACGGCGAACCACTGAAGCCAGGAGACCAGCAGTTAAGGCCCCCAGAAAGGCTGCCGCGCCACCGGGCATCTGCAATAAGTCAACGAGTTCTAATCGCAGCGTGTTGGCCACCGCACCGATGCAACCAGCTAGTGCCGCCAATCGCACCGTACTGTTAAACATAATGGAGAAGCCGAAAACCCCGCAGAAACTCATTGCTAACCGCAGAAGGGCCATCACTACTGGTGCCAAACCCAGTGGGAGAAAGTTTTGCGGGCGCAGGTGCAGGCACATGGCTACCAGCCAACCAGACATGGTAGCGACAACAATAATCATCAACGCATAGGTCAACCGTTCGAGCCCCGAAGCCATGTCAAGCTTGGACATGTCCAACCCGCTGGTAATAAATGGGAATCCCGGAATAATGAACAACATCGCACCAATATAACCCGCTTCGTGCCGCGCCCCAACGTGACACAAAACTTCCAGGGCATTAAGAACGAAAAAGTAAGTCACACAAGCAAACAGTACCGCCACCGCGATACAGGCCAGCAGCGTGATATGGTGGTCGATCAGCTTGCGCCGAACAAAGTTACCGACTGTTGCACCAAAAAAGCAACAAAACATTTCAACCGGCCCACCGCCAAGCAGAAAAATAAAGGCTGCACAAGCCAGACCAGCTGCCAAGCCAACTTTTAGTGGCGAGTAGTAACCCTTGGTTTTAGCGATTTTACTCAGCATATTATGAATCTCGCCGATAGTCATATCGCCACCACGTTGTTCAAACATTTTCATAAAGCTTTCCAGTTTTGCCAGCTTACTAGTGTTCACACCAGTACTTGCCAGCGATAACGATTGTGAATAAGACTGGTGCTCATCCATACAGGTATATTCAATGCTGGTAAGCCCGATTTCAGCTGAACAAGTCATTTTTAACTGCCGCGCTGCGATATTCATTGAATCGCGAACCCGCCAGGCCCCTGTCCCACAGCTCAGCAACATCAACCCAATCCGGCCAACGATAAGTGACCGGTCGACCAAGGTCGACTTGGCCGCCGGTGTATAGTTATCACTAGTCATAATATCGTGCCAGGGGATCTGCATGTGGTGATGCTCAAATTGTTTGATTTGCTGGTCAATTTGTGAATCGGTTGACTTGATCGTCATCGTTCTTTATTCTCTCCTCATTTTAAACAATCGCTAACTACTATACGCAGTTTTACAATTATTGTCCACTTCTCTTCCATTTTCTGTCGTTGTCCGATCATAAACTATCCCTGTTATTTATCACATTTTCTTCACATTCTAGTGATAACATATAAAGTGTAGTAAGGAAGACCCTACTACAACTTCAAACCGATTATTTTTCATTACTCCTCCCAATAGTAACCGAAAAATAGTAATTACGAAATCTCCCCCAAGATTACCGTAATACCAGACGACCGCTACCCCAAAGCGGCCGTCTTTTTTTGTGCCATCAGCTAGTAGTTGAACGCCGGCCAGCCACGCTGCCACATTGTTATTTTCTGATCAGCACCGGCAACTTTGCTGCCACAAAAAATGACCCTTGCCGTGCAACTAAGCGGCGAGGGTCATTCACTGATTAAGCAACCTCATCAGGTGATATGTTAATTACTTGAGTTCAGTAATCATTTGGTCGAGGTGCTTCAAGGTCGTTTCCTGACCAAACAGTTCGATACTTTCTGGCAGCTCAGGACCTTCCATCTCGTGGGTCACGGCAATCCGGATTGGCATCCATAACTTCCGGCCACGAATCCCCGTGTCCTTTTGGATACCCTTGATGATCGCCAGAACGTTAGTGGCGTCCATAAAGTCCAACGCAGCAATCCGCTTGCGGAATTCCTGTAGCACAGTCAGTGCATCGTCATCCTGCATTTCCTTCTTGGCATCATCGCTAATTTCGTCCGGACCGTTCACAAACGGCTTGACGTAGTCGATGATTTCGTGGGCGTAACTAATTTCGCGCTTGAAGAGTTCAACGCAACGACGCATCCATTCCATCTTCTGGGCACCAGCATGCTTTTCCATCAAGCCAGCCTCGATCAGCTGTGGCATTGCGACGTCAAAGACCCGGTCAGCCGAAACAGCCTTCATGTACTGGTTGTTAATCCAAATTAACTTCTTCCGGTCAAAGGCGGCTGGCGATTTGCTAAGCCGCTTTTCATCATACATCTTAATAAACTGCTTGAGAGAGAAGATTTCGTCTTCACCAACTGGTGACCAGCCCAGCAGGACAATGAAGTTAACCATTGCTTCTGGCAAGTAGCCAAGGTCACGGTACTGTTCGATGAATTGCAGAATTGATTCATCACGCTTACTGAGCTTCTTGCCAGTTTCACTATTGATGATCAATGCCATGTGACCAAACTTCGGTGCCTTCCAGCCGAGTGCTTCATAAATCATCAGCTGCTTTGGCGTGTTGGAAACATGGTCGTCACCACGGAAGACATGGCTGATCTTCATCAGGTGGTCGTCAATCACCACGGCGAAGTTGTAAGTTGGCATCCCGTCACGCTTTTGGATAACAAAGTCGCCACCCACCGTCTTCGATTCAAATGAGAGGTGGCCCTTGACGATGTCATCCCATTCGTAGGTCTTGCCTTCAGGGACACGGAAACGAACAACAGGCTTCAGACCCTTTGCTTCGGCTTCAGCCTGTGACTGCTTGATTTCCTCATCAGTCATCCCCGCATATTCGTAAACGTAATGCGGTGCCTGGTGGGCTGCCCGCTGTGCTTCACGGGTCGCTTGTAGTTGTTCTTCAGTCACGTATGACTTGAATGCCAGGCCCTTTGCCAACAGCTCGTCGATGTACTTTTGGTAAATGTCCTTCCGTTCAGACTGGCGGTATGGACCGTAGTCCCCACCAATATCTGGACCTTCATCCCAGTCCAGACCCATCCACTTCAGGTTATCCAGCTGGGAGCGTTCACCATCGGCGATATTCCGCTTGGTGTCGGTGTCCTCAATCCGGATAATAAACTTGCCCTTGTAGTGGCGGGCAAACAGGTAGTTAAACAGTGCCGTCCGGGCGTTACCAATGTGCAGGTGCCCCGTTGGACTTGGAGCATAACGAACACGAATTTCGTTCTTTGACAATCTATTCAGCCTCTTTCGTTTGTCGAGTTTCCTAAACCATTATATTGTACTATTTTCCAGACGCAACCGTTAACGAAACTTTTTATTTCTTCTGCTGGTTGCTTTTGCCTTGCTGCTTCGTCTGGTGATGGTCTTTTTCGTCGTGTTTTTCACCCAGCCCCTTCGTCGAATGGAGCATCCGGGCAAAAATCATCCGGCCGGCATCAGTTTGCAAGGCACTCGTCACTTCGACCATCACTTCCTTGTTCATAAAGAAGCGACCATCTTCAATGACCACCATCGTCCCGTCATCCAGGTAAGCTACTCCCTGCTGACGTTCGGTTCCCTTCTTGACGACCTTGACTTCCATCCGTTCGCCAGGGATTACCCGTGGGCGCAGCGACTTCGCCAAGTTATTGATGTTAAGAACCTGGACGTTCTGGAACTGGATCACCTTATTGAGGTTGTAATCGTTGGTGACAATCACCCCGTCAACCTTCTTGGCCAGCGCAATCAATTTGCTGTCGACTTCCTTAATGTCAGGAAAGTCTTCGTTGGACATCTCGATTGGCACAATCTTTTCCGTCCGCAGCTTGTTTAGGATGTCTAAGCCTCGCCGGCCGCGAACCCGCTTGATACTTTCGCCGGCATCAGCAATATACTGCAGTTCATAAAGGACAAAGTTGGGTACCAACAGTGTTCCTTCGAGAAAGCCGGTCTTGACCAGGTCATAAATTCGCCCATCAATCAGGATGTTAGTGTCTAAAATCTTGTAGTGGTGGTAGTTTTCGTCCTGCTTGGACATGACTTTACCAGTCGATGGTTTTTCAATCTCGGCCTTGCCAAAGAAGGTCTTCCAGTCATCAATCCTGGTTGTCCCCAGTTGGAAGCCAAAATAGGAAAAAGCAATCATCAGCAGAATTGGCAAAATATTGTCAATCACCGGAATGCTCGTCCGCCAGAGCGGGATTGATATTAGGATTGCCAGTACCAAACCAATAATCATCGCCAGTGAGCCGATGATGATATAGACAGGACTTTTCGACGATAGTTGTTTTTCAACCCGTTTGATCAACCTGACAATCCAGTCTGTCATCGCAAAAGATAATAACCAAAAAATAAGTGCACCAGTGATGATGTCAACAAATACTAAAAATACCTGTGGCATCTTCAAATGAATTGCTAGCCAGAACAGTGGCAGGTAGTAAAAGCCCATCGCTGCTCCTACTAACAGAAAGAGCAGCCGAATTAGTCTTTTCCGCATCTTGTTCACCTCCTTTCAAAAATTATCATTAATTCTCTTATTCGGGGAGAGCTAACCGTAAGGCCTCACCGATCGTTGACACCCCAACCACTTCGATCGGGCTTTGCGGCTGCCAGCCCTTCAAATTGTTTTTTGGAATAAAGATCCGCCGAAAGCCCAGCTTAGCTGCTTCGGCCACCCGCTGTTCGATCCGGTTGACCCGCCGGATTTCACCGGTCAGCCCCACTTCACCCACGAAAGCATCCGTCGGCCGTGTTCCCCGGTCCCGGTAGCTCGAAGCAATCGCCACGGCCAATGCCAGGTCAATGGCTGGTTCATCCAGTTTCACCCCACCAGCCGCCTTCAGGTAGGCATCCTGGTTCTGCAACATCAAATTAGCTCGTTTTTCCAGCACCGCCATAATCAGCGAAACCCGGTTGCGGTTCAAGCCGGTGGCCGTCCGTTGAGCATTCCCAAAGACGGTTGGCGTGACCAGGGCCTGGATTTCGACCAGGATTGGCCGGGTCCCCTCGAGTGAAACAACCACCGCGGACCCAGTGGCGTCCTTCAACCGTTCTTCCAGAAAAATCTCCGATGGATTGCGAACTTCCTGGAGCCCGTCCTGCCGCATTTCAAAGATACCTAGCTCGTTCGTGGAACCGAACCGGTTTTTGACTGCCCGCAGGATCCGGTAAGTATGGTGGAGGTCCCCTTCAAAGTAAAGAACCGTGTCCACCATGTGTTCCAGAATTTTCGGGCCAGCAATTGCTCCGCCCTTGGTCACGTGACCAACGACAAAGACGGTGATGTTCATCCCCTTAGCAATCTGCATTAACTGGGCAGTTACCTCGCGGATCTGTGACACAGAACCAATGGCGGAAGTGACGTTGGTCGACTGCATGGTCTGAACCGAGTCAATCACGACATACTGCGGCTTCATTGAGTCAATGGTGGCGCGAATCGAGTCCATATTCGTTTCTGGATAAATGAAGAAACTGTCACCAGAGACATGGAGGCGTTCGGCCCGCATCTTCACCTGGCTGGCACTTTCTTCCCCCGAAACGTAGAGGACGCTGTGCCCCTCCGCACTCAGTTGTCCTGAGACCTGCAAGAGCAATGTTGACTTCCCAATCCCGGGGTCACCACCGATCAAGACCAGTGAACCGGGGACGATCCCGCCACCCAGGACGCGGTTTAACTCGTTGAGCTTGGTCTTGACCCGCGGCGTCTTCTTAGCATCAATTTCATTTAACCGTTGCGGTTTGGCGACAATTCCCGTTAAGGTTGCCGCATGGGCAGTGGTCTTTTTGGCCGATGCCGTCTGCACGACTTCTTCCACCAACGTATTCCACTGGCCACAATTCGGGCACCGTCCCAGGTACCGCGGCGAATTATAACCACAATTCTGGCAAACATACTGTGTACGTACTTTGGCCATCAGACTCTCCTACTTCTTCGTTGACCCAAAACCACCCGTCCGGCTCGCCCGCGGTGCTTCTTCATTATCAGCGGTCAGATATGGCAAAAAGATTGCCTGGCCAATCCGTTCACCCTTTTTAATCGTGTAGTCACGGAGACCATAGTTGATCAGCTGAACAAATAACTCACCTTCATTAGAAGGGTTATTGTAGTAATCAGCATCAACAATCCCGACCCCGTTAGGTAAAATCAGGCGGCGTTTCAGGGGCGCACTGGAACGGTTGGCTAATAACACGAACTCGTTTGGTTGCATATAGCACTTAATTCCGGTGGGTACTAGAAATGGTTTCAGTAATTGATCACCAGCTAGCAGTTCTTCCGCTGTTACCTGGTCAGGCTGATGGTGCAATGCCCAGAGGGTCTTTAAAAAGTTTCCCCGCCAAATAGATGGGAGAACAAAGTCTTCACTGGCTGCCAAGTCGTAGCCTGCTGCACTCTTCGTTTGCCGTTGGGGAAGCTGAATTCCCTGGTCCCGTTTTGCTGACACAATTTCAAAACCGCGTAACATTATTTCACCTCGTTAGTTCTTCTCAAACATACTATTACAATTATACGTGAAATCCAGCTTAATGACACTTTTTTGTCCCTTGACTTTTAGTCTGAAGCATCGGAAAATCGACATGTAAAGCGATTTATCAAGGGTGGTGAGTTTGTGAAATTTGTTGCTGACAACAACCGGCTAACCGTGACCGACAACGGCACCTGGGTGGGGGAGTTATCTTTCCCCGCGCTAAACGCCCACCGAGTCGTGCTGGAGCGGACCTTTGTTGTTCCCGCCTACCAGGGTCAGGGGATTGGCAGCCAGTTAGTGGCACGGTTTGTCGACTATGCCCAGCAGCATCATTTAACCGTCAAGCTCATGTGTCCCTTTGCCAAGCAGGAGTTTAACCGGCACCCCGCTTACCAGGAGGTCTTGCCTGTAAGCGACCGGTGGCGGTAACAGTTAGGAGAGAGATTATGGATCAAACTGAACAAAACAAGCTAAAGGCCCTTGTTGGCCAAGAAGCTGTCAAGTACGTCAAAGATGGCATGATCGTTGGTCTTGGTACCGGGAGTACCGTTCGTTACATGGTTGATGCCCTGGGTAAGCGGGTGAATGAAGAACACCTCAACATCGTTGGTGTTACCACTTCGACGCGGACGACCAAGCAAGCCGAATCACTTGGCATCACCATCAAAGACCTCGACGATGTTGACCACATTGACCTGGTCATCGACGGTGCTGACGAAATCAGCGACGACTTCCAGGGTATCAAGGGTGGCGGCGGTGCCCTCCTGTGGGAAAAGATCGTGGCCGATGCCTCTGACAAGTGCATGTGGATCGTGGACCAGTCTAAGATGGTGCACCAGCTGGGGGCCTTCCCGTTGCCAGTCGAAGTCATTCCGTTTGGTAGCTCGCACGTCTTTGCCAAGATGGAAAAGTTTGGCTTTAAGCCAAGCTGGCGGATGGACGGGGAAGAAAAGTACCTCACCGACCAGCAGAACTACATTATTGACCTCCACCTGGGACAGATCGACGACCCGGCTAAGCTCTACGAAAAGCTTATTCACATCGTTGGCGTGGTCGAAGTCGGCTTATTCCTGAACCGGGTGAACGACGTGATCATCGGGACTGACAACGGTCCCGTTGTTAAGCACGCCCGTTAAAATTAATTCAGCTTACTCACCGGGGACTTATCCCCGGTTTTTTTGGAGGTCACCATGGATCAAAACACTAAAAACATGCTGGCTGGCAAGCCGTATTTCTCCAATGCCGCGGAATTAGCCGTCTGGCAGCAGCAAGCACACCAGTTGAACCGCCAGTATAACCAAACTGACGAAACTGACAGCAAAACCCGTCAGCAGATCATTGACCAACTGGTCCCCCATCATGGTAAAAACGTCACCCTGGCCGGTCCCATTTTCTTTGACTACGGGCGCTTCACCACTATTGGTGATGATACCTACGCTAACTTTAACCTGACAGTCCTCGACACCTGCCCGGTCGTCATTGGTCGCCACTGTATGTTTGGCCCCAACGTCTCCCTGGTAACTGCCAAGCACCCCTTACTAGCCGACCAGCGCAACCCGCACGTTGCCAGTGATGGTTCCATTCAGCCGGCTGAACTTGGCGCCCCGATTACCATCGGTGATAACGTCTGGTGTGGTGCCAGCGTTACTGTCCTGCCGGGAGTGACAATTGGTGATAATGCTGTCATCGGTGCCGGGGCAGTCGTCACTCATGACATCCCCGCTAATTCGGTGGCCGTTGGCGTCCCGGCCAGGGTGATCCGCCAGTTAAGTGAAACCGATCGTCGCGCCGATTGGCCTTACTAGTCAGTCTGCGCTCGTTAGCCTATAATATTGTTACTAACACCATAAGGAGGAATTCTTTTGTCTTTTGAAATTACACCCACTGACTTGAAACAATTCAGTCAAGATTACCAATCACGGCAAGATAGCGCCGTTTTAGAAAGTGCGGTCACCAAAAATGGTGTTCGCGCCGCTAGTTTTAACTGGCACGCCATTGCCGATAACGACCCTCACTTTTCGATTGACCTGGCAACCGGTGATGTCGCCGACCAAAAACGGTCTGGACGTTGCTGGATGTTTGCGGCATTAAACACGATGCGTCACCAGATGCACGAAAAGTTCAACCTCCCGGATAACTTTGAACTTTCCCAGTCGTACATGTTCTTCTGGGACAAGGTTGAAAAAGCTAACTGGTTCTACGAAAACGTCCTCAAAACAGCGAACCTGGACCATGACGACCGCCGGGTTGCCTGGTTAATGGCCACCCCCCAGCAAGACGGTGGCCAGTGGGATATGCTCTGCGCGCTGGTTGCCAAGTACGGGGTCGTTCCGCAGTCAGCCATGCCAGAATCATTTAACTCTAACTCGTCTGACGGGATTAACAGCGTCCTCAACAGTCAGTTACGTCACGACGCTGTTTCTCTTCGCAAACTGGTTAATGGCGGTGCCAGTGAAGAGGAACTGAACAAGACCCGGCAAAAGATGCTCAACAACGTCTACCGGATGCTGTGCTACGCCTTTGGTGAGCCAGTCACGACCTTCGACTGGGAATATCGGACCAAGAAGGACAAGGAGTTCCACCGCGACGCTAACCTGACGCCGCAGAAGTTCTTTAAGAAGTACGTGGGCTGGAACCTTGACGACTACATCTCGATCATTCAGGCACCAACGGCCGACAAGAAATACGGCAAGACCTACACGATTGATATGCTGGGCAACGTCGTGGGTGGCCGGCAGGTCAAGCACCTTAATTTGAAGATGGCTGACGTTAAACAATTGGCCATTAAGCAGCTACAGGCTGGCGAAAGTGTTTGGTTCGGTTCCGACGTTATCAAGTACTCTGAAACCAAGCACGGGATTATGGCGCTCAACACTTACAACTACGACCAACTCTTTGACACCGACCTGTCCATGTCGAAGGCCGACGCCCTGGATTATGGCGAATCAATGATGGACCACGCAATGGTTTTGACCGGTGTTGACCTGGTTGACGGTCAGCCAACCAAGTGGAAAGTTGAAAATTCATGGGGATCAAAAGTCGGCACCAAAGGCTACTTTGTAATGAGCGATGCGTGGATGGATAAGTACGTTTATCAAGTTGTCATCAACCGTCACTACCTTAGCGACCAGCTGCAAAAACAAGCCGCTCAAGAACCAATCGTCCTGAAACCATGGGACCCGATGGGGACACTAGCTTAATAGCAGCATTAGTGCTTGACAAATACTAGGCGTATGATATAATACCTGACAATTAAATATTAATTACTAACCAAGCTTCTCCAGCTGTTCGGCTGGCGTAGAAGACCAAAGGGTTGAGATTTGAAATCTCAACCCTTTTTTATTTCAGAGGAGGTCTTGACAAATGCACAAGGAATTTAAACTTCACTGGCTGTTGATTGGCGAACTTTGTGGTAGTTTTGGCAACAGCTTTATTTGGCCGCTAACCACCGTTTATATGCATAACCAGCTTCACCAGCCATTAACTATCTCGGGAATTGTCCTGATGATCTATTCCTTTGCTAACATTGGCGGGAGTATTCTTGCCGGCAAACTTTTTGACCGCTACCAACCTCGGTTGCTGATGTTAACTGGTCTGCTTGGTGCTACCATCGTTATGGGTTGCCTGGTCATTTCAAACGATTGGCCAGCTTACCCGTTGCTGCTCACCATTTTTGGTTTCTTCAATGGCTGGTTAATTACGCTCCTCAACTCATTTGCCACCCAGGTTGCGACCGACAACAGCCGGCTTGTCTTCAACATGGTCTACCTCACCAACAACCTGGGAGTTGTGTTTGGGACGATGGTCGCCGGACCACTGTATCAGCTAGCTGGCAACAGTGTTGCACCACTCTTTGCCGTTTCCATTGTGATGTACCTCGCTTACTGCATCGTGGTTCGGTTTACCTTCAATATTGATCACCGTCAGCCTTCAGCGGCTGTCAACGACCGCTCTAAGACTGCTATTAGTACCAGAACCGGTTACCTGCCACTTAACATTACGCTCCTCATGATGACCATGACCATCATGTGGCTCGCTTATACCCAATGGTCCAGCAACCTTTCTGTTTATTTGACCCACCTCGGAATTTCACTCTCGCTTTATAGTTTGCTGTGGACGATTAACGGCATCCTGATTGTTATTTTTCAATTAGTCATTAGCTGGCTGACTAAGCACGTTACTAACGACTACCTCTTTGTGGTAGTGGGGGTCTCTTCCTGTCTTTTGTCGTTTGTTATCCTAACTCATGCAATGTCATATCCAGCTTTTGTTCTGGGAATGGCCTTCTTAACCCTTGGTGAATCCACCGCTTTCCCGACTATTCCCGCAATTGTTAGCCGCCTGGCCTCGCCAGCTGTCCAGGGAAAGTACCAGGGATTGCTTAACTCAGCCATTTCACTGGGCAAAGCCGTGGGCCCGCTACTGGGCGGAATCATTATTGAACTAACTTCCTACCAGTTCCTTTTTCTGTTTTGCATCACGATTATTGCACTAGCAGAAATAATGGTCATAATCGTGCAGCGCCTGCATTAAGAGTGTCTTGTGTCATAGTATTAAAAAACGACTGCCTACGTTCTGGAAAAGCCAAACGTTCACAGTCATGTATTGCTTACTACAGATACGCTTAAAAGATCAGCGTATTGTTTCAGCCCGCTTAAATAGCAGGTGAACACCACCATCTGACAACTTCTTGACGTCTTGAATATTAAACTGCTCATCAACAAATTGACCAAAAGTATTAAAGGCGCGTTTTCTCTGCGGGTCACCACTAACGTAAGGCGCCACTACCAGGGATACCTGATCGACTAAGCCCGCTTTTAGGAAGGCCCCGTTGATTATCCCGCCACCACAAACAGCTAACGTCTGAATTCCGAAGCAACGTTTGAGCTTAACCAGCGCCTCCTTCAAGTCTAAATTCTGGGTTCCGCAAACGAGATAGGGAATCTTCATCGACCGCAAAAAGACCATATAAGCAACTGGCGCTTGGCGTGTTACCACCTCAATCGTACGGCTCTTGTAACCAAGTAGTTCTTTGTCCATCCGCAACGCCCGTGACGGTCAAAGCTGACCTCCCAAGTTGCTGACTTAATTCCCGCCGGAACCCAGTCCTGATAGTCCAAATTGGCATCTTCATACTGACTTAAGTCAAGCTGGCCCGTTGCCGCGTACATGACAACAGTGGTGGCCCCATTAGCATTGGCGTTGCTTATTTTAAAAATCTGGCGATCATAGAGATCACCCGATATCTTTGTCGTTGGCAGACCATCGTAAGGCCCATCAATTGCCCCATCAATGGAGACCTACATATGAATAATGACTTTTGCGCTTTCCATCATCAGCAACCCTACCATCTTTCTTACTATTATTCTAATCGTTCTTTACCTGACTGTGAAATACCAATTATTAATGAATGGTAGATTGTAAAATTTAAGTTGAACATTTGAGTGGACAGAAAAACCCATAAAAGTCTTTAATGGTGTCGCCAAACTAAACCATGAAAGAAGGACCTTTATGGGCATCACGATCGTGTTGTCATCGAAACACTCCGCAATGAGAATCATTCGCTACGCTATATTGCTAACTATCTTGGTTTTA
>NZ_CAKPXS010000034.1 GCF_934202235.1 uncultured Limosilactobacillus sp.
TCACAGTTGGTACTTACTTATTATCGACGATATTAAGCCCGGATTGCTGGGCACGGAACCACACATCGCCTAACCGCATGTTTGGTCCCACCTTGATACCGTTAATTTCTGTGACAGGTTGAACATAGTCGTTTGTGGCTAATGGCTGATCCTTGTTCGTCGGTGAATCGCGCCAGTAGATCCGCCGGCGCTGATACTTGTGGGGATTGTCAATAATGTTGCCAGGCTTGAGAATACGAAAGGCGCCAACAATCACATAATCTCCGTGAGTCACGACTAACAGGTACTTAAGCTTATCGACATTTTGACCAATTACCCAGTTACCAAAGGAACGCCGCGCTACCTTGTCGGAATTGAAAGCAGCACTCCCCAACAACTGGTAATTGGCTGCGTCTTGGGTGTCCTTGGTCGTCCCCAGGGTAATCAAGCCAATATGCTGGTCGCAGAGCGCTTTCAGCGACACCTCAGGCATCGCCAACCGGGCATTAATCTCTTCAACCGTCTCATACGGCAAGCTGGCCTGGTCCTGGTCGTCATTATGGTAGCCAGCCATCCGGTTAAGAAAGATGCCGCCATAGTTTTGCAGGTCAATGATCTTCAAAAAGTCGATCAGCGCGCCCTCAACCACTATTGCTTCATCATTCGTCAAACCCCAAGAAATAATCATCCGCTGAACGCGATAACCGGCCTTTTCAATGGCTAAAATCCGTTGCAGTTTGGCGTACTCACCATTAGCTACGCCTTGGTGTGCTTCTTTTTCATGGTCAAAAACGCGATTCCCAACACCCCTGCCAATATAAAAAATGGTTCCCTGGCAATGGTGGTCCTGGTCAGGCCGCGGGTCAACCAGGGCGTAGACATAATTTTTTAAGCGGTGTTGAACATCCAGCGAAAAACTATTCATTTGTGTCATTGTCAATTCTCCTACTTCATACTCCCTCTATCATAACAAATCTCACCTTTGGTGGTCCCATTAAGATCTTTAGCAGTTGTATAATGATGCCAAAGGAGTGACTTCACTATGAAAATTTACTTTGCTGCGGCAATCCGTGGTGGCCGCCAAGATCGGCAACTCTACCAGCAGCTCATCAATTTCCTGGTCATGAACAAGCACCAACAGGTCTTAACTGAACACATTGGTGCCAAACACCTCACTAGTACTAGCGAAGAGCAGTTGTCTGACCAGCAGATCCGTGACCGCGACGTGAAACTCCTCAAGGAAGCCGACCTGGTCGTCGCCGAAACCACCCAGCCCAGTCTCGGCGTTGGTTACGAATTAGGTTATGCTGAACGGCTTGAAATCCCAGTCATTATCCTTCATCGACAGGGGCCAAACCGCTTATCAGCGATGATCAATGGGACCGCCTTTTTCACCAACATCAATTATTACTCAACTCTTGATGACGCTAAGCGGATTCTCAGTCAGCAACTGCAGCATATTTCCCGGGAAATGGACCAACCAAATGAAGATCGCCATTAGCAGTGACAACCACCTTGATGTCAACCAGGTGGACGTCAACCAGGCGCTAAATTTTCAAGGTCACTGGTTGCTTGACCACCAGGTTGATAGTTACTTGTTTGCTGGTGACCTGTTCAATGATTTCCAGCAAACCCGTGCCTACTTTACCAGGCTGCAAGCATTGCTAGGACAGCAGACTCGTGTTTACTATATTGCCGGCAACCACGACCTCTTAAAGCACGCACCTTACGCTCTCGTGGAAGAGTGTTCTGATCCAGCCTATCTCCATCGTCGTTTTGTTGACCTCGCGGGAACAGACTGGCGGGTTATCGGCAATAACGGCTGGTATGATTACTCTTTTTCGTCTTACGCCAACCAGCCCCAAAGGGTCGCCCAATGGAAGAGGGCCTACTGGCTTGATAGCATTATTGACCAACCGCTGAGTGATCAGCAGCGGATGGCTAATGTGCTCCAGGAAGTGGACAAGCAATTACAAGCGGCCAAATTAGCTGGTAAGAAGGTCATCTTACTGACTCACTTCGCACCAGCCGTGGAGGCACTTGGGCAACCGCCCGCCAATCTCATTTCTCCGCGACAACGTTATTTTTACCAAATGTTCCGGGCAATGACTGGCAGCAAACGTCTGGGAGGGCTCGTGGAACGATCAGGCGTCGTCAAGAAAGTCTTTTATGGTCACCTGCACGGTCAACACCCCACATTCTCCCGTCACGGGGTAGACTACTATCACCAGGCGGTTGGTGTCCGGAATAAACGAATTAATGAATGGCAAACGGATAACTTTTTTGATCAGTGGCAACTGACGTTAAAAACAATTGAACTATAAAAGGAGGCAGCCTCTGTTGGTTGCCTCCCTTTTTTATATTTCCAACCGTGGCGTCGGTTGCCGAAAGCCCCTCGTTTTAACCATTAAGATTGCCAAGCCGGCTAGTAGCCACAAGCCGCCAACTATTTTAGCCGCCGGTGCTAAACTCAGAAAAATCCACAAGCTAACCGTAAAACCAATCAATGGTGAAAAAAGGTACTTGATAGTCGATACCAATCTCTTCTCTCCTCGAATGTAAAAACGATAAATAACACTCAAATTCAAGAGAAGAAAGCCAAAAAGAGCGCCGAAACTTACTAAGTTAGAAACGGTTTCCTGCGTCAAGGTCAGTGACAACACTAAGGATAGAACTCCCACCAAAACAATCGCAACCCATGGTGTCCGGTTTTTTTATGCAAACGGGCGAGCTGATGCGGCAAAATCCCGTCACGTCCCATGGCAAAGAGAATACGAGAGACCGCTGTCTGCCCTTCTTGACCACCTGCTAGGCCAAATGACAAGACCACCACAATATCAGTCAAACGACTGAGCACAGGGCCACCCACCCGATTAAGAATTTGAGAAAAAGCAGTAGCTGGATTCAACGACAAATAGTGTGGAGCTACCCAACCAGCAAGCCAGGTGGTAATGACAAACAGTAACCCAATCCCCACAATTGCACCGATGATTGCCCGGCCGACGGATTGTCGCGGCTCTGTTGCCTCTTCAGCTAACGTACTAATTGCATCAAAACCAAGGTAAGAAACAATCACAATACCAGTTGCCTGCAAAACCCCGGAAAAATTAAAATGCGTTGGGTTATAAAACGCGGTGACGGTTGGGTGAATCGCCCCCTGGACTGTCAAACGGATAGTCAGAAAGATAAAGGCGGCTAATACCGCTGCCTGCAATCCAAACAACACCCAACTTAGCCGAGAAACGAAGTCAACGCCCAGCAAGTTGACGATAGTATTAAAGGCGGCAATGAAAACAATCCAGACACAGGAAGGCACTCTCGGGAGTAGTTCATGCCCAAAGGAGGCACTAATTAAGTAGGTAATGGTAGGAATCAGCAAATAATCCAAACAGATCCCCCATCCGCCAAGAAACCCGAGTGCTGGAGTAGTGCCCTGTTGAACATAGGTATAAACAGAGCCGGAATAAGGGTAGCGATGACTCATTGTCGCGTAGCTAAAACCAGTAAAGAGCATGGCAATCATCCCCACCAGGTAGGCTAAGGCCACCATTCCGTTAGCTGGCTGTAAAAATGAGCCATAGAAAGCCACCGGGGCTACCGGGATCATGAAAATCACCCCATAGATAATTAGGTCCCGAGTAGAAAGGGACCGTTTAAGCGTGTCTGATTCAACTTCTTCCATATTATTCCTTCTCTCTGTCAAGACGGACGTGCATACCTCTTAACTAGTCAAAGATTGCGTAAGCCCGAACCGGAAAACCGGGAGCCTTTTCTGGCTTAGCAACGGAAATGTTAATCACCGCTCCGGTTGCCGGTACCTGGTCGAGGTTATCCAACAATTCTACCTGGTAGTGACCATGCGACAAGACGTAGTATTCACCGACCAGTCCGTCCTCCTGTTCAGTCGCCGTATCCGTATCAAAGGTTTCGTGCCCATTGGCGGTGGCGTGACGGGTTTCGTAAATGTATTTGAGCGCTTCTAATGACCAACCAGGGTAGTGATTCTGTCCATTGGCATCCTTGTTTTCAAACTTCTCCTGGGACGGCCAGCGCTTACTCCAATCAGTCCGCAAGGCAACAAACGATCCGGCTGGAATAGCCCCGTGCTTCTTTTCCCACGCCTGAACGTCTTTGACGGTCAAACTGGAATCTGGATTTTTCGCAGCTGCTACGTGGTGGTCAATCACTACCAGCGGTAAGACCAGGTCCTTAAGTGGCAAGTCTTCCACGTAACGGTCATCATCCTTGTCAAAGTGCACTGGCGGGTCAATGTGCGTCCCATATTGCCCGGGAAATGTATACTCCTTGACGAAGAAACCGTCGGCGTGAGTAAAAATAGTCTCAAACTTTGCCGGCTGAAATGATGGGAAGCGTGGACTAGCTGGTCCAAAGGTATGGGTCAAGTCGACCCAGTGCTTGTTCTTCAGTGCCGTTACCAGTTGCTGTGTTTGTGAAGTTGTCTTTTCTGTCATCTTAATCACCTTTCCCTAATTAACCCCAAACTTCATTCGCAATGTCCTTAATTAATGCAATCTTGGCCCACTGCTGGTCTTCGGTCAGAACATTGCCCTCTTCAGTCGACGCAAAGCCACATTGTGGACTCAAGCAAAGCTTATCGAGCGGATGAAACTGGGCCGCTTCGTGGATTCGCTTAATGATTGCCTGACGGTCTTCCAATTGACCATTCTTGGAGGTAACCAACCCAAGAACAACATACTTATCATCTGGCACTGCCGCCAGTGGCTCAAAGCCGCCTGCCCGGTCCGAATCGTATTCCAGATAGAAGGCGGTCACGTCCTCCTTAGTAAAGAGCGGGTCAGCAACCGGGCCGTAGCCACCAGTGGCTGCCCACGTTGAATGGTAGTTTCCCCGGCAATCATGGGTATTAATTACTAAGTCGGCAGGTTGGTCATCAATGACGGCGTTATTAAGCTCAACAGATTGTCTTTCCAACTTTTCTAGCTGTTGGACATCAAACCCGGCCGTTTGAATGTGTTCGGGGTGTTGAGCAAAGTCAGCATAGGTTGACCAAGTACAATCATCCAATTGGAGGGTGCGACAACCAGCTGCATAAAGATCGGCGACGACTTGCCGGTAAGCAGCAACTAAGTCAGCGGCGAAGTCGTCAAATGACGGGTAGTGCTCCTTAACGGTCAGAATGTTTTCTGGTCGTAAAAACTCGAAAAAGGCCTGAGCCGGCGACGGAATTGTCTGCTTGACCTGTGTTCCCGCCGAAACGTGGTCGCGGGTAAATTTAAAGTGATTCACAAATGGATGGTGTTCCCCGCTAACCTTGCCACTAACCTTGGCGGTTTCTGCACGGGTTGTTTCGTCATGGAAACCGTAGCCCGCTTTAGCAGCCGCTTGATCGATCCCGTGCAGTCCCCAAATAAAGTCGAGGTGCCACCAGCTGCGGCGAAATTCGCCGTCGGTAACGGCATGCAATCCCGCTGCTTCTTCCTTCTTAATTAGGTCAATAATGACACTATCTTCAACCTTCGTCAGTTCATGTCTGCTGAGCTGCCCTGCCTGGTACTTTGCCCGGGCAGCTTTTAATTGCTGTGGACGAAGGAAACTACCAACAATATCAAAACGGAATGGTGAAGTGGTTCTCTTAGTAAATTCAGTCATTGTAATGACTCCTTTCATGAACAAAAAAATCCCTAGAGCCAACCTTATGATTAGCTCTAGGGACGAATACTGACAGACGTCAATAGCGTGTTACCACCCTATTTCGGTTTAATCTCACGACTAAACCCTTCACAGGTACTCCGCAGAATACCCAGGTGCGATAACGTGCACCAACCCGTCAGCCGCTTGCTAACGCTCACGGCTTCCATCGCTCCAAGACCATCTTCATCACCGAAACCAACACTGCCTCTCACCACTCGCAGTTCTCTGGAGAAGGTTCCTAGTGATTACTCATCTCTTCATCGCGGTTATCAAATTGATTGTCAGTATCTTATAATCATTTTCTAATGTTGTCAACAGCAAATTTTAATTTTGCTAGTTTTCTTATTCGTTCATCTCTTTGAGTGCCAGGGCAAAGTTGCCAATCGTGGCCGACCCATTATTCTTTGCCAGCGGCATCGTCAAATATTCGTCAACGTTGCCCACGTCGACGTAGTCATTCAGTAATTTTTGAAATTCGCGGCGAACTTTCTTCAAGAATGGTTCACTGACTACGCCACCGCCAAAGACAATCTTATCGGGTCTGAACATCAGCGTAGAATCAAGTGCTGCCTGGGCAACATAATAGGCCATAATATCCCAAACGTGGTTAGTCAGCGGCACTTGCCGGCCACTAATGCCTAGGCGTGCCGGAAAAGTCGGCCCACTAACCAGCCCTTCCAAGCAATCACCGTGGTAGGGGCAAATCCCAGCAAAGTCGCGGTCGTCAGGGTGGCGCTTGACCCGGATGTGCCCTACCTCGGGGTGACCCAGTTCACCAACAAAGTGACCGTTAACAATTTCACCAGCCCCCACACCAGTCCCGATGGTGTAGTAGACCAGTGAATTAACTCGTTGGTTAAAGAGGGTCGCTAAAACATATTCACCATAGGCTGAACTATTGACGTCAGTGGTCCAAGAAATCGGCAGGTCAAAGTGCTTCTTCAGCGGTCCCACAAAATCAGTGTCCGCCCAGTGTTTTTTGGGAGTATTAGTAATAAAGCCGTACCGCGGTGAATTCTGCCGGATTTCAATTGGGCCAAAGGAAGCCACCCCAATGGCCGCCAGCTCATCTCTGTACTGGTCAAACCATTCAAGACACTGGCCGATCGTGTCTTCAGGCGTCGTGGTTTTAAAGATCGCCGAATCCTGGACCTGATAATCCTTATTGCCGACGGCGCAGACAAACTTCGTCCCACCAGCTTCAATACTGCCGAGTAACATGAAACGTCCTCCTTTACTTTCGGGCCACAGCCACAACCGCCATGGCTAACATCCCGAATGCCATCAAGTCCATCGATAGCATCATCTTATTCATCAGGGTCAAGACCAGGACGATTGCCCAGTACCCGACCATCAAGTAATTCCACGCTGTTTGCCACTTCAATTTTCTTCCTCCTTCTCCAACCATATTTTACCCTTTTTGCCGACCGGTTTAAGCTTTTTTCTGATGGCTGAAAAAAACGCGTGATAAAATAACGACAGAGTATTTTTACAAGAAGCAGTAAAGGAGTGGATACTGATGAGCGAACAACAACTTCAAACCGCAATTTTTGCTGGTGGTTGTTTCTGGTGCATGGTTCAACCCTTTGATACCCTCCCAGGGATCAAAAAAGTCGTTAGCGGGTACACCGGCGGCCACGTCCCTCACCCGACCTATGAACAAGTCTGTACCGGGAAAACTGGTCACACCGAGGCCGTCAAGATCACTTTTGATCCGCAAGTCTTCCCTTACAAAAAGCTCGTGGAAACCTACTGGACCGTCGCCGACCCCACAGATGCGATGGGCCAGTTCCAGGACCGCGGTGACCAGTACCGGCCGGTAATCTACTATAACTCACCCGAGCAAAAACGGGTCGCTGAACAATCTCGGCAGGCCCTTGCTGATTCTGGCCGTTTTAGCGAGCCGATTGTGACCAAGATTGAACCAGCCAAGCCCTTTTACCCGGCAGAAGATTACCACCAAGACTTCTACAAGAAGAATCCGCTGCGCTACCAACTTGAAGAAGCCGGCGGCCGGGCCAAGTACCAAGCACAGTTTAACCGCAAAAAATAGTTGACAGTTTTATTGCATTTGCAATAAAACAGACGTAGAATACAAGGAGAACGATCATGGTTGATATCTTACGCGAAATTGGAATGATTAACCGCGCACTAGATTCCATCTCCAACATCGAGTTTAAGGAGCTTGAGCTGGCACGCGGTCAATACCTCTACGTGGTCCGAATTTACGAACACCCGGGGATTATTTCGGAGCAGTTATCAAATTTGATCAAGGTTGACCGCTCAACCATCGCCCGTGCCGTCAAAAAGCTAGAGAACCACGGCTTTATTGAACGCAAGCATGACCCACACAACAAGAAAATCAAGCACCTGTACGTTACCGACAAAGGAAAAGCCATCTACCCGTTTATTATCCGGGAAAATGAACATTCCAACGCGGTGGGACTCCAGGGCTTTTCTGAAGAAGAAGCTCAACAGTTGCATGACTACCTCGTCAGGGTCCGCCACAATATTGACGGTGATTGGAACTTTGTCAAACGCGGTGGTAAGCGGAAGTATTAATCATCTGGAGGCTTGGATAATGCAACAAGTAGTGATTGACGACAGTTTTTGGCAGCTCTTTCCTGATGCCCAGGTCAATATCCTTTACGTCAACGGGATCGACAACCACAGTAGTGATGCCAATCTGGCGGAGCGCCAGGAGTTACTGAAGAACGCAACGGCGGCAGCTGGGGAATTTCTGACCAACGATACCTTTCGCCTTAACCCAGTCGTTGCCCAGTGGCGGAAGGCATTTCAACAGTTTAAGAAGAAAAAGGGCGCCCGTTCATCCATCGAAGCGCTTCTCAAGCGTGCTAACCAGGGGCGAGAGTTCAGCCCCATTGACCCGCTAGTCGACGTCTACAACAGCGTCTCGCTGACCTACGGCGTCCCGGTCGGTATTGAGGACCGGGAAAAGATTGCTGGCGACATGCACCTGGGTCAAGTTAAGGCAGGCCTATCATTCCAGCCCGTGGGGGCGGACAAAGATGAACCGACACTTGATGGCGAAGTGGCCTACTATGATGACCAAGGCGCCGTTTGCCGTTGCCTCAACTGGCGTGATGCCCAGCGAACCATGCTGACTGAAGATTCCACCAACATTGTCGCGGTCATGGAAGCCGTCGCCCCGGCACAAATTGAGCGGGCTAACCAGGCCATGGCAGAACTCAGCCAGCTCATCAACCATTACTTCACGGCCAAGCAAAGCCAGGTTTTCCACCTCACCAAGGACCAGCCAGCCGCGGTGGTACCTAAAGAATTGCAGTAATGTGGTAATAATTAGCTAACACGACTCCCACGAGGAGCCGTGTTTTTGTTTCATTTCAATAATGTCATATCCTCCCACCAAACCGCTTTGCCAGCACATGATAACTGCTATAATAGAATCATTGACTTTCGTAAAGGAGGCTCACCAATGAATCCAGTAACCGCAGAAAAAATTCCCGATTCCAAACAAAAATACGGCCACGTGGTAAGGGCCACTATCTGGTTTGGCAACCCCTACATGCCCTGGCACGACCCGCAAGTGCCCGGTGGCAAGTGGGGCCAGCAACTAATTATCAACGAGAATGGTCACTGTCAAAGCCAGGCCTTCGTGTTCAACCAGCATCGTCGGCGGCCCATTGACGGTCAAGCAGCTGAGGAGCTGCAGATGGCAGCTGAAGAAGCGCCGCAAATCCTCCACGACCTGGTCTCGACTCTCAACTACTGCGGACGGTTAGCTGATGATGACGAAGATTACCCGAACCGATACGTGGACATCCAAAATGACGCGGGCGAACACTTTGTTTTCGTCGACTTTGATGATACCGAACCACTAGCAATTGGTCGGCTATCAATGAAGATTCGTGACCAGCTGAACCGTGCTGACCTGCTAGTGATGGATGGTCGCGGTCGCGATGACTTTATCGAGCAACTGACGATGACTTTTATCGCCGATGACAACTATGGTGAAAAACTAACCCTCTCGCGGAATGACGAAGCCATTACCTATCAGCGCTGGGAATCAATGGGTACCGATATTACCACCACCTACCATTTACCGGACAACGTTTCTGCCATCCTCGACAACCTCAACCAGGCCGACTTTACAGAGACTATTCCGGGCTTGCCGGACGACGCCATGGATGACAACGGTCAGTTTGGCCACTTTACATGTACATTGACCCAGCGAAACCTGAAGCCGATCCGCTTTGGTGGCGACTACGAAAAGTACAGTCTGCCGGAAAACTGGCCAGGGTTGATGGAGGTCTTACATAACATGATGGACATCCCCGTCCTCGGTGTTCTCCTCTCGGCCGACTACTTTGGCAAGCGTCGCCGCCGGACTTCTGATGTCATCTACCTGAGCGTCAACTTCGGTCGTAGCAATCACGAGTACAACTACCTGACTGATGATGACTCTATCCAGGTTGGCGACTACGTGGTGGTTCCGGTGAGCGAAGACAATGACCAGCAAGTCGTGGAAGTCACCGCTAAGAATTACTACCAGCCCAATGAAGTTCCCTACCCGCTCGACCGCGTCAAAAAGGTAATTGGCAAGGCCGATGATGACGACGGACAAAGCGCTGAAGAACTGTAAAATAACCAACATCAAAAGGCGTCACCACCGGCAACAATTGTCGATGATGACGCCTTTTCAGTTATCCTGGTAGGCATAGTCTACCAGTCAGTTTTAGTTTCCAATTGGTCCACGATTTCTTCGATCACCGCCGCCCGCGACTCGGTTGCAAGCTGCTTTTCCCAGGCCTGCAATTGTTGGACAATCCGTAATTCCGCAGGGGTCCACTCGTCAGTGGCCGGGAGTGGCTGCTGGTCCTCTACTGGGGTCAATGGGTGGTCCTCGTCAATCAAATGCTGGTACGCCGCCGGTAATTTTTCCTGCTGGAAGCCGAAGAAAGTCAGTTCGTGCATGATTTCCACCAGCAATTCGGTCAGGTAGTGCCTGGTCAGCTGGTTTTCTGCCACGAAAAAGCCCATGACGTTGCCCTGCAGCGTATAGGTGAAACTAAACATCTGCGCTTCAGCACCCTCTTCAAGCAGGTCATTAACCGTCGAAAGGCCAAATGACGGTTCGGGAATCCGCTCTTCGACGTGGTGGTAGGCGTAAAAAATCAAACCGTCGGTATTTTCCCGCGCTTCCATCGTTTTCAATTGTTGCAAGTAATCAAGGAGCTGCCGGCGAGCTTCCTCTTCCACCTCGCCCACCGTCTTCGTCGGCTCAAAGTCCTCCAGCTCTAATGGATACTTCAGTAAGTAATTATCAATTAGCAACTGGGGATCTGTCTGTTGGAGAAAGGATTGTACTGTCTTCATCTCTCTACCTCATGTCAATAGATTTTCTCACTGCAATCAACAAGCATCTCCGGCTGGTTAATTAATAAGCAAGACTATGACATTATACCGGCAGCGTTTTCAGATAGCAAGTTTTAGCTGATGTTTGTTCTAAAAATTGAAAAATGGTATCAAAATGATACCAAATTAGTATTTTTACTAATTTTGGTAGTAGTCAACTACCTTGAGAGTGAAAGCTGTACCACCGGGTTCCCCCACTGCTTAATCAAGGCCAATAAATCGCTAATCTTTAGAATCACCGTCTGGGTATTCGTATTGGGATGGCAGCCGATCAGTGAGCTTTCGGCAAATAAACCCTGGTCAACAACGACTTTTACCTGATGCTGAGCATCATTGAGCAAGTTAAAGGGCGACACCGCCCCCGTCGTCACCCCGAGGATGGCAGTGAGTTGTTGCTCACTAGCAAAGGACAACCGCCCAGCCGCCAACTGTCGCCGGAGTTTTTTCATCTCCAATCGCTGGTCATCCCTCATCATCACCAGGTAAAGATGGTGCTTATCATGCAGGAAAAGGTTTTTGGCTCGCGCAAAGTGATAGTCGGCTGTGTACTGATCAGCTTCTGCCGCGGTGTAGACGGCGGGATGGTTGACGACTTGGTAGTTAATTTGTTGGTGGTCAAGCATTGTCAGGATTTCTTGTGGATTCATTGTTAACACCTCTTGTTGCTCATATTATAATCATGCTCTTCACCAAGCACCACTCTTACCGCCATTGACAAACCGTCCCGAATATTTATACTAATTAGTAACTCATTAAGAGCTTAACCTAATATTTCCTTTTGAATATGGGAAAGGGGATCGTGCGCCCTCAATTAGGTTGAGCTCTTTTCTTTTTCCCATAAATCACTCTCACTACGAGGAGGAAAAATGATGGAAAAAGAGTTACAGAAGATTGGGTTAACAACGGAAAATGTTGAGTACTTCGACATCCCCGCCAAATACATTAGGCGTTTTTACTGCACAGGTCTCAACCGGGAGCTGACTTTCAACAAGAAAATCTACTCATCACCTGCAGACCAAGATTACCGGATAAAAGAAATCTACACCTGTGAAACGGTTGTCCTCGCCTTTGACTACCAGGCAATTAACCAGGAGCAAACCTTTGCGATCGGTCCGGATGGCCAGCCCGAGGGGCTCAGCGACCGGCTGGCCAGTTGCCATGATATCACTTGGTTGACACTGCAGTACACCAACGGTCAAACAATTGATATCCAGGTGCCGTGGAGTTTCCGTAGTGACACCACCAACTACAACATGTTTACCCAAATTAAGCCATGCACCGAAAACAAAAAGAAAAAAGAAGAGGTCATCCTGATCTCCAGTAGTGAACGCATCCTTGCCGACGCTTCGTTCTGGATGTCGAGAGACTTCTAAGCTTCCTTATATTATGAACCCCATCGTTGGTCACAAGTGGTCAACGGTGGGTTTTACTATCGAGAAAGTGTGAACATTTATCTGAGTATTAACCTTGTGGCAAGCACCCCCGTATGTATTTCTCAATTTATGATAATTCGGCAGGGTTATCTTCTAAGAGATAAACATTGAGCATTTTTTACCTCACTCACTATTGTATATTCCTATCGTATTAATTCTAAGCAAAATCTCTCGTCTATCATGATTGTCCCCCAAGCGCTTTTTTGAATTTTTTCCGTTCAATGCAAAATAAAACCATTCAATGAATTTTATTTTGGTGATTTACGATAACATTAACTCGTTCTTTTTTAGTTACTATTGGCGGAGAAAAAATAAACAAGAGAGCGGAGAATACTTGTGTAATTTTGAACATCTGACAAGGCAGACATAACATTAATTTAAAGCTTGCCATTGTCATCTCAGATCGAGCTTTAACTAGCAAATTCTGTCGATTGTACATCGTTTGTCATGCTCTCAATTGTCTGTCTCCGATATGATTATCGGAGTTTTTTTCTGAGCAACAACAATGAATTAATCACAGGAGTTCATCATGAGCGAACAACACCAGCACTCTTCAAATCAAGATAAGTTGGAAAAACAATTGGAAAAAGAAAATCAACAACTTAAATCAGAGCTGGAGGACATCAAGCAACATCCCAAAAACAACATCAGCAGTAAGTTGAAACCATCTGCCGATAACTGGCGAACCGTGGCGAAGTTTATGAAGGCCAACCTAATCACCGAAATCGTGATTTTGATCTTGGCAGTACTCCTCTTCATCTTCGCCCATCACGAGCTTTGCTATTACCTACTAATTATTTTAGCGGTTACGACATATACTTACCCGCTTGTTTCCGGCAACCAACGCTATCCGTGGGAACTGAAGATTAAGTTGCCTCACAAGACAACCAATCAGCCAACAAAGCAACGGCCAGAGGCAACGCAAGCGGCTTCCAGACAGTCTGCACCAGTTGAAGATGAGCCGGCCAAATCACGGCCAACTCGTGAGACTGTCGCTGACCGGCAGAAGCGGAATAACTCGCACCATCAGGGAATTATCGCCATTCTAGTCTTAATTATTGTGATCTTAGCCACCACGATCGGCTTTGTCCTCTATCAACAGGCTCACCAAGCTAAAACCCCGGCTGCTGCTTCATCATCCAGTACCACTTCACAAGTGCAGTCATCAGCTCATTCTTCATCTACGAAGAAAGCCACCAAACCAGCTGGTCTAAAACCTGATGATTTGGACGACAACCTCAAGGCGGCCGCTGTGGCTTATGTTGCGCAAAAGCACGTCGACAAGTCCAAGGGCTTCTTCAGCACAGCACTCCAAAATCACGGTCTCAGTCTTTCTTCAGATATCAACGCTGATTACGACAACGGTTCCCATCCGGTTGGTTTAATGCCCAAAAATTCTGGATCAGGTGCGCTGCCGTTTTACACTACTGATGGCGACAATGTTTACTTCTATATACCATCAGCCACCCCACCTGAAGCTGTCGGTGATGACCCTGCTGAATATACTAAGCCGCTACTCAGTACTTCCTGGCAACAGATTTGTGACGAAATTAATGCGGACCACGCCGTTAACGATGTCAAAACCGTCGCTGCTGGATCCGAACAAGTTAATTAAGGAGAATACCAATGAAAGATTTATTTGATATGAACCGGTAAGAACTGGCCGACTTTTTCACCGATCTAATTCATACCATTAACACCAAGAACGACCTTGAGAACATCTTGCAGAGCGACCGCTTTTTCGAGGACGCTTATGAGGAAGTCGTCCACCAATTCTGCGACACCTACAACGAAGAGCCGACCGCCATTAACGAAATGTTCAATGGTCAAGATGCTGGTTTTTTAAGTAGTCACTTTTATGACGAGTTCAAAGCCCACCACGACTCCAAGCAATTTGACCTGCTCACTCAAAAGATTGACTTACTTCATGAAACGCAGGACGAAATTTACGAGCAGCAAAGCCAATTTCAGGGCGGTGAAAATCGTCACACTGAAAACAACGTTGTGCTGGCTGTAGTGATGGCAATCCTGATGTTTGTGACGATCAGCTTCTTACCATTCCTCTTCCAGCTAGTCTTCTTAGTCCTCGCAGGGTTCTTTGCCTACCGCGCTTACGTCACTAAGAAATACACGACATACCAAAAACAAATCGACCAAGTTCAAACCAAGATCAACAATGCCGAAAACGAGCAGGACCAAATTGCTCTGCCATTCCTGAAGAAGATGTTTGACGACGCGGTTGCGGAATGGAAACAGTCTGCTGGTTACCTCGACGCCGTTACCAACGCTCAAAAACAAACTGATGAGGCGAAGGCACAACTGGCACAGCTCAACCTCGATGGTTTGAAGATGATCCCACAACAGTTCCGATCAACCACAATTCTGACGATTTTCTCTAACTACCTCCAAGAAGGCCGCGCCGACTCCTGGAAAGAATGTGTCAACCTCTACCACCAGGAAAAGCAGTTTGACGAAAGCCGTCGTCACTACCGTGAACAGGAAGAACATAACCGGGAAGAACAACGGCTTCACGAAGCCGAATTATCCGAACAACGGCGACAATCTGACCTGGCTAGTCAAAACCTTGACGAAGCTCGGGCTCAAACGCGGTTACAAAACGACCAGTTGGACGAACGTCGGCAACAGACTGTCCTCTCAAGTGCTCAGTTAGATGAATTAAGGAAGGGCAACAGTTTCTCTGCTCGACAACTCCGTGAAATGAAGAAGCAAACGACTCTTCAGGGCAAACACCTGAATGAAACTCATAAGCAAACCAACATCGGCAAGACCGTTGCCGCTTCATCCATCTTGCAAAATGCACAGCTGAATGAACTGCATCAGACCAGCCAGGACATTGCCCAAGAACAAAAGGAACACCATCGTTGGGAAGAAAAGGGCTTCCGGACTAAGAAAGAAGAGGAAAACTATCGTGAGGCTCACCCATTCTGGAGCACTCAACACCCGCGTCGCCACGACAACAAGAATCCCGAGCGGTTCTAACAACCAACGATTTAACGGAGTAATTTAATGTTCAAGAAAAAACGCAAATGCCCAAAATGCCAGCACCCGTACAATAAGGGCGATAAATTTTGTGAAAAGTGCGGCTATGATTTAAGGGAGATCCGCCGCACCAAACGACATTGGCCAACTTGGCTGAAGTATGTTGGGCTCGCCGTCCTGGTTCTTATCCTCATTGCCTCGCTGTGGTATGTCATCAGCCCAACCATGGACTATCAAGCAATTATTCACCATACCTATACTGGCGGCGACTACCAAAATGCACTCGGGGCCAGCATTACAGACGACCTCTCCAGCACTTATCGCTTTGCTTCATTTTTCTTGTGTGCCAGTTTGCTAGGCTTAGCTATCGTTTTCGCCAAGTACCTCAAAAAACCGCGGAAACTAACAATTGCTATGATTGCAATTATTGAAGTAGTCACTATCGGGGGTGTCGTCCTTAATTACAACCACAACCACAGCTTTTCCCTTTCCAGCAGTAAGCTGGGAGCTTCCTACACCAAGGAAACCTTAAGCGGGTCCATTTGGCGTTACTCGTATTATAAGGACAAACAAGATCAAGATACCGACAGCGGTGACTGCCAAAACCAAATTACCAAGGATGTCGGTGGCAATAAGTACTCACACGTCTTCCTCAAGTTCAACAGTGACGGCACCTTGGGCGTCAATATCAACCCTTACTGGCAGGATGACGACCAAAAAGCATACGACCATAGTGAAAGTAGCGATTACCGGACAGTCGGTAACTGGGACGTCACGGCCAGTGGCAAGGTCCGGATCAGTTGGGACGAGACCGATACCGGGGCTTACAAGTATGAAACCGTCAAGGTTAAGAAAAAGCACCATAAGAAACACCACAAGAAGTATACGTACAAGCAAGAACTGACACCACAGTTCTTGGATTCCTATGGCAACCCCGACACAACGTTGCCACGCTACTTTCCTGGCGATTCGATTGAAGGACACGCCAGCTTTGGGATCAAAACACTCAAGATTGATGGGGTTCTCTTCCAAACTCCTTCAAAGGACGGCAGCGTTGATGATAATGTTCGTTAGTAGAAAGGTGATTTATATGAAATACGTTAAAAGATTTTTCCTCGCCATCATCGTGATCTGCTCGTTAGTGGGCATCACCAGTGTGACGACAGCTCATGCCGGCTCTGGATACAACATCCACGGCATTACCCGCCCAATGGCTGAACGCTGGGCCTGGTGGCACTTCTACACTTCCAACAACGGTCAAGCACCAAATGGGACCGAAAAGATTCCGATTGACAACCAACATTTTCGCGTAATCTCCTGGTGGACCAAGGGCCACAAGCGGATTGTTGTTAAAATCTTGAAAAAAGTCCCCGCAGGTGGTGAACAGGAATTCCGGGTTTACCGGGTCTCACCCGCTGGAAACTTGAAGCTGAGAGATGATCAGGACTCGATCGGTGAAGGAGTCACAATCTGGAACATTGTTAGCCGTGAATACCATTCCTTAGATACTAAGGAGTCATCGCAGCAAATTAATTCAATGTCTAAGGACGACCTGCACTACGACACCATCACGCCGATGCAAACCGCCGCTGCGGTCTTGATTTACTACGACCATGTTCAAAATGGAAGCTTCGTAAAAAAGGGTCTTCAGGAAAACGGCTTTAATCTGAGTCAGACCCGTGTCACCAAGAAGGACCTCGCCCACCCTGGCCGTGGGATTGCTTACGGACTCAAACCGATTAATGATAACGTCCAAGAATACTTCTATACGATTAACAAGAAGGGCGAGGTCTACTTTTACGTTAACGGCAATATGCATCCGTTCAAAGTGGTCAAGTTGAACACAATCATCAAATACATCAACACCACCAAACAACAAGGAAAAGTTCGGCAAATTGCTGGGATGTTCCACGTTGAAGACGTCAAGCCAATGCGCAAGTAATAAACTTCAGAAAAAGGATTTTAAAAATGTATTGTAAATACTGCGGTTATAAACTAGAAAAGAAGTCGAAGTTCTGCCCAAATTGTGGGAAACAACTGATTGAAGACACAAAGCCAAACAAAACAACTGAATCCGTTGAAAAGAAAACAGCTCACAATAATGTCACCCCAAAGCGTCAGCACCATAAATTGATCATCAGTCTCCTCATCGTTGTGATCGTTTTGATGGCAGGCTGGCTCGGATGGTGGAAGTACCAGCACCCAAGTCTAAAGAAGGCAGTTCCGGGTTCGATTTACAAGGTCACTATTAGTACTAAATATGATGGCAAGAAGATCACAGGAGGCGTTGGATATTTCATTTTTACTAAAGATGGACAATATGCACTAGTCGACACCAAAAAAGAAGCTACTGCCTTTGAAAACGAAGATTATAAGCAAGCAGCCAAGAACTGGGAAGATGATCAGACAAGGTATAAATACCATGTTGAAAACAACAAGGTTATTGATATGCATTACTATGTTCCCGGAACTTCAGAGGATGAACATCGCAAGCTCACCGTTAACAATATTGACAGAACCCACTTGACAACAACATTCAAAAACAACGAATCTGCAATTGGTGCTGATATACCTAAGAATTCACATGTCAAATTTGTTAAAATTGGAGAAACCAAATCCTAATCAAAAAGTGGCTGTGCCATAAGCTTCCTTTCCTATTTGGTTGGAGAATAATCCAAAGATTTCCGTTAAATAAAAAAGAAGAGGTCATCCTGATCTCCAGTAGTGAACGCGTCCTTGCCCACGCTTCGTTCTGGATGTCGAGAGACTTCTAAGTTGCCTATATAACGAACCCCCATCGCTAGCCACAAGAGGTCAACGGTGGGGTTTTACTATCGAGACACCCGACCTATTTGCTGGATAGGTCGGGTGTCATTTGCTCAAAAACAGCTTTTGAAATTCATTAGAGGGACAGCTTAATCAGACTCAGGATAATCTCGATGATGAAAATAACGATCACCACTACTGCAATCCAAAAGGTGCCCTTATTTTGGCGGTCCAGGGGGATGGTCAGTTGTGATTCAATTAGGGCTAAACTACCAATAATATTAAGCACTGACGCGGCGATCTGGTTTTTGATCAGAGTACTGCTAAACAATACCAAGACGGCACCAATCGCGGCGAAAATGATGGCTTTAGCTTTTTGTTGGGTCATGTGATGGCTCCTTTTCTACTTAAAGTCAAGTTATATCAGTACTTAGCGACTGTATTGACTTGGCTTTTTTAGATTATTATGTTCAATA
>NZ_CAKPXS010000035.1 GCF_934202235.1 uncultured Limosilactobacillus sp.
CAAGAGTACTGACCGTAACTTTAAACAGCTCCTTCGTGGGGCCAAGTTGATGAAAGACCATCATAATCAACCTGAAATATTCAATATCATGGGGAGTAAGGAAGGGAAGAACGATCGCACAGACGGATCTGTTCCCCATATTCAATCAGAAATGATGCGGCTCCTGGTCAAGAGAATGGGATGCACTTATCATGAGCGGACTTATGCGAACACAACTCATTACCAGTTACACCAGAAAAAGGCAATCTTAAAAGAGGTGGCTGCCGACCTCTGGGGTAACTAATAGGCCTTATCAGCTAAGAATTGACGAATGGCTGCTATTTGCGAATCGCCATCTTTTCTCCCTTGCAAGTAAAGTGCAGTGAGCTTTTTCGTGTTATGTTCAAGTCGACTCACTTTAACTGGGTGCTGAGGGGCGATGCACAAAGCCTTACCAGAATCGACCAAATTGGCAATACCGCTGACCTGTTGGTTGTAAACCAGCGGGCGATTGATCCCCGTCTGAATAAAAGCCGGGTAGTCTTTGTAAACTCGCCGGTACATCATTTTTTCAAAGTGGGAAGAAGGCTTTTTACGGAAGTTAACGTCCCTAGTGCGGATAATTACCATCTTGTCAAATCCCTCTTTGAGTGCGAGGTCGTACGGAATCGAATCTGCCACCCCGCCATCGAGGCATTCGCCCTTACTCGTTTTTTGGGGGTCTCCAATAAAGGGGATCGACGAAGATGCCTTTAATGCAGTAATCAGATCGTCACCAGTCGGCTTTTCAAACGTGACTGCTTTCCCGGTAGCTAATGAGGTGGCAACAATGATGAAATTAGATGCTGATCGTTGATATGCTCGTTCGTCAAACTGGTGCCAGTCCCAGCCATGGTCAGCAAATAGGAAGTCAAGGTTGATAATGCTTTCCTTCTTCAGCATTCTGGTCATGGAAATGTAGTCACGACGGTGGCGATAACCAGTATTAACGTTAGTGACCCGGCCAAACTGTTTGGAAACAAAGTTGGCACCACACAAGGCACCAGCGGAAACACCAACCACGCAGTCAAACTCAATTCCGTTTGCCAGAAAACTGTCGACAACGCCAGCGGTATACTGTCCACGCAAGGCACCACCTTCTAATACTAAGGCTGCTTTATATAAGATTTTCATTACCTTCTCTCAAAAAAGAGTACTGCAAATTATTATAACAGTAACTATTGGCGAAAAAGGGGGAAGAGGCGTACAATTTTAACTTAATATTTAAGAAACACGGGGGATTAACCATGCAAAATAAAAAATTCAAGTACCCGGACACAAAAGCTTACCAATTTATTATTAACGAGTTTAATCAACGGGGCATTACCCTTCATGATTTGGCAAAGATTGTTCACAAAATGGAAATTGATTACATTCCCGAATTAACCGTAGATAAGTGTGAGCGGGTGCTGGTTAACGAAATGCACAAGCGAGAATTGATGAATAATGTGATGGTTGGTCTAGAGCTCGATCGGCTCGCAGAAGAAAAGCGGCTGAAAGAGCCATTACTGTCGATTATCCGTAACGACGCCGGAGTTTTTGGTGTTGATGAAGTCCTGGCACTACAAATTGCTAATATTTACGGCACAATTGGGTCTACCAACTTTGGTTACCTGGACCGAGTTAAGTACGGTGTGATTAAAAAGTTTGATGAGGATGACCAACACGTTAATACCTTCTTGGATGACCTGCTCGGCGCCATAGTTGCGGCTGCTTGTGCTAAATTGGCCCATGAATACGCTTAGTCCTTCATTCACGTCATAACATTAGAAAACCGCGCTCCTCAAACAGAAGCGCGGTTTTCTAATAGTGACTTGTTACTGACAATCAACGTCTCACAACTGTTAGCAACACCTAGTGATAAGTAGACAATAAATTAGTGCTGTTGCACATGGAATTGATGAAGCATTGGGTATGCCAACGACGCGATTACCAACGCAATAAAACTAACAACAGCAATGAAGTTGCTAAGAGCTGACATCATATCCGCTCATCCTTTCCAATAAAGATAGTAATAAGGCTAGTGATGCTATTAAAGCGCTCACATGACCTTTTCAACTCTCATTGTAGCTAACCAATCGTTGAAAAGCTAGTACTCTATCAATTTCTTAGCAAAGTATTATCTGGCTCTTATAATTGGAAAATAAAGTTAATGGTTTCTCTTAGTTTAGATTAATAAGAATAGCGAAGCAAAGAGTTAATTTTTGAAAGAGGGCGATGGGGAGCCATTGCTTATGTTGATTTTTGGTTGCTAGTTTACATAATATATATTATTCGAAGTAATGACCGTGAGAAAAGAAGACCCCCACCACCGTGGGAGCCATTATTTTTAATTACAAATGCAGCCGTTTTTCTAGTAATCTCTCAACCATGACCGCGATAATTGCACCAACGATTCCCTGAATCAGGTTTGTTCCAATACTCAATAGTCCAGTTAACAATGTTTTGGATAAGTACCAGTCTGCAAGGAAGTAACTAGCTACCATCAACAAAACACCGATGCTGAGCGCTAAGCTTTTGCTTTTTGTTTTTTGGTACAACCATCCAGCAGCAAAGCCTTCTAGTCCATGCGCAATGAAGGAAAAGAACATGTACTGAGTATATCCGGAAAATAAGTCCAGGAGCATCCCACTAAAACCACCAATGACTAAACCATACCAGGGGCCCAGTAACAATGAGCCGATGAAGATCCCAAGGTCGCACAGGTTAATATTTCCCTTAGTCATCGGGATGGGAATCAAAACGAGGCGCCCGAGCACAACACTAATGGCAATCAGTAGCGCCCCGAAAACGGTTTTTTGAAGATTGTTATTATTTCGATGCAACGTTAATCAAGCCTTTCATGATGGTTTTCATCAGTTGTTAAATAGTTTAATAAGCGGCGGGTTTTCATTCCGTAAACCCTGTCCTGGTCATCTGGGGAGAGCTTCGCCGTTTCTGCGACTGCAATTTGAATTGCTGCAGTTGATTTGCTAACGGCACTAGTCATTGATAAGCCTTGCTGAAGATAGCCAACCAGTAGTGCCGAAAATGTATCGCCGGTACCATAAAAGTGGCCAGGAAATGGTTGATTGCCGGTAAAAAACGGGATTGTTTTATGTGGCAGGAAGGTCAAGGAACCAATTTGCTCCCGGCGATGGATTCCTGTCACAACAATGGTGGCCCCCAAGCCCCCTTGCCGGATTTTATTCACTGCCTTTGCGATCGCTTGGTCACTTTTGTCGCTTTGAATTGGTTTCTCCCCAATTAAAAGTTGTAATTCTGTCCAATTAGGTGTTATTACAGTGGCCAATTTTACTAGCTCCATCATTTGTGCTGGGTAATCAGGACCAAAACCGTCATACAAGCGACCATTATCCCCCATCACGGGATCAACAAGCAACGTTTGCCAGTGGTTGTGAGTAGCAAGAGCAGCTACTTCTGAAATTGCTGATGTTTTACCAAGATAACCGACGAGTGCAGAATCCAGGTCTAAGTGGCTAACCGTTTGCCAGTGTGCAAAGGTTGTTCTCAACCAGCTGCTTGCTGTCATTTTGACCGGAGTGCCGAACCCTTCAGTTGATGATGATAAAAACATTGCTGGCAACACAGCAGTGGTAATTCCCATTCCATGGAGAACATCCATTGCTGCCACAGAAGAGATGGTACCAAGGGCGGAAAAATCTTCAATTACCGCAGTTGCCTTCATATCATCACCCCAAATCGCTTTTCTTACACATGTGTTATTATAAGTGAATTGCTGTGTCAGGTAAAGTGACCCCTGCCCTATCCTTACTTGCGTTTTGAGCATCATCCAAGGTAAGGACTGACACCGCCACTAATAAATAAAAAGAAATCACAACAAAAAACACAGGATGGCCGATAACTAGCCACCCTGTATTTTTGGTAATTGATGTAATTAGGGATTAACCTTCAAAGGCGTCCGTCAATGGCGGAACGACTTGCTTCTTCCGTGAAACAACTCCTGGCAGGTTCATCCGGTGTTGATCACTGAGCTTCTTACCAAAGGCCTTTTCAACCACGTCGGTAGGTTCACCCGTAACCAGCAAGTCAGAATCACTGTTTAAGATGTTGGTAACAATCAGGATAAACAGGTCGTAGTTGTTCTTGTCCATTTCACTGTGCATCGTCTTTTCGAGGTCCGCCTGACGAGCAAAGACATCGTCGAGGTCCACTGTATTAACTTGACCGATACGAACGCTCTTGCCACCAAGAGTAAAGGACTTAGCATCGCCTTCAACGATATCCATGTCAGTACGCTTTGCAATGTTAGTGCCGGCCTTGAGCATCGCCAAACCGTATTCCTCATAATCCACGTTAGCGACCTTCGCCAGGTACTTAACAGCTTCGCGATCGTGGTCCGTCGTCGTTGGTGACTTCAGCAGTAAGGTGTCTGAAATGATTGCGGACAGCATCATACCGGCCAGGTTAGCCGGAATATCGATGTGCTTTTGTTGGAACATTTCAGTCAAAATGGTGCTAACACACCCGTAAGGACGGGCGGTGTAATACAGCGGTTGAGCAGTATTAAAGTTAGCAATCCGGTGGTGGTCAACAACGTGAGTAACGGTGACCTTATCAATATCAGGTGCACTTTGCTGTGGTTCGTTGTGGTCAACCAGCATCACCTTGTCTACTTCGTTCGCAACGGTCTTTACGACCCGTGGTGCCTTCATGTTAAAGTGGTCTAATGCATACTTGGTTTCATCATTTGGTTCACCAAGGGCAACGGCCTCAGTTTCATACCCCAGTTGGTTTTGGTAGTACGAATAAGCCATCGCTGCCGTAATTGCATCTGTGTCAGGACTTTGGTGCCCAAATACTAGTTCCTTACTCATCTTGCAAGTTCCCCCTTGAAGAATAGCAGGTCTTTCCTGCCAAAATTTCATCGTATCCTCATTTTATCACAAAATTCACATTCGCAATCAATTATTTTGCCGGCTGTTCAGCACTGGCAACAGCAGTGAGCTGGCGGCGAATCCAAACCGGTGTCCCCTGCGAATCAGTATCCACAACAAACATTCCATTAGACTGAGCAACACTGACGTGGTGGTCAGCAACAGCTACTTCAACGATTTGCGGACGGTCGGTAATGATTTCTAACTTTCCATCATAGTCTGCTGGATACGAAGTTAAGCCGGCGACTTCGTGCGGATTCTTCTTTAAACGACGAAGAATCAGGTTCCCCCGGCGCGCCCGTGAACCGAGTTCTAATTCATTGGCCTTCATTAACTTGAAAGCTCCTCGTTGGGTCACGACGGCAAGCAGTGACTCATCATTGACGATGGTCATTGCGCTTAAGGCATCGTCTTCTTTGAGGTTAATGCCACGAACCCCCGCGGTTCGGGCACCAGTTGGTGAAACCTCGGCAATGTCAAAGCGGAGGGCATACCCCTGACGACTGGCAAGAACCACTGACTGTTCCTTCTTGGTCGTTGGTTCGTAATACTCAATGTTGACGACCTCAGCATCAGCCGATTTCAGCTTGATATACTTCGTCGCGTGGGTCTTATAACGCGAACCAGGTTTGTAATCACTGAAGCTGGTTCGCTTAACCTGCCCATCAGTCGTTGCCATGATGAAGCTGCCCTGCTGTTTTAAATCTGCAAACGTAAAGGCCCGGATAATCATCTCGTCTTCAGCGAGGCCGACTGTTTGTGAGAGGTGCTCGCCCATGTCCTTCCACCTTGTGTCCGCCAGTTCGTGAACTGGTCGGTAAATAAGGTTGCCAAGATTGGTGAACATGAAGAGGTGGTTAAGCGTGGAGGTTTCCTGGATCAGGATTGGGTAATCGTCTTCACGCAAACCGTTATCGTTAATCGCCGAAGCGTTAAAGGAGCGTAAACTGCTCCGCTTGATGTATCCAAATCGTGACACCATAACGACCACTTGTTCATCCGGGACGGTCACAGTCGTCGCAACGGTCAGCTTTTGAACGTGGGCTTCAATCTTTGTGCGCCGTGGTGTGCCAAACGCCTTTTTCACTGCCTGCATTTCGCGCCGCAAGACAGCATTTAGCTTGGCTGGCTGTTCCAAAATTTGGTGGTATTCACTGATCTGCGACCTCAACTGCTGCTTCTCATTTTCTAGCTGAGTTACATCGGTGTTGGTTAACCGGTAAAGTTGCAAGGTAACGATAGCCTCAGCTTGGTCGTCAGTGAAATCATACTGGGATACTAAATTCTGCTTTGCGTCCCGCCGGTTTTTGCTGGCGCGGATGGTCTTAATTACCTGGTCCAAAATCGAAAGGGCCTTAATCAACCCTTCAACGATGTGGAGTCGTTTATTGGCCCGGTTCAACTCAAACTTGGTCCGCCGGGTAATAATCTCCTTTTGGAATGCCAGGTAGGCACTCAGAAACCGTTTTAAGCCGACGCGTTGCGGTCGCATGTCGTCAATGGCAACCATATTGAAGTTGTAGTTGATCTGCAGGTCAGTATTTTTAAACAGGTAGTTGAGAATTCCTTGGGCATCAACGTTTCGCTTTAGTTCGACCGCGATTCGCAGACCGGTCCGGTCAGTTTCGTCACGAACTTCAGCGATCCCTTCGACTTTCCGGTTAATCCGTAAGTCGTCTATCCGTTTGACTAGCTGAGCCTTGTTGACTTCATAAGGAATTTCACTGATGTTAATCTGTTGTTTGCCACCACGAAGGTTAACAATCTCTGTTTTAGCGCGGACAACAATTCTTCCGCGCCCATTTTCGTAGGCTTCTTTAATTCCTGTTAGTCCCTGGACAATCCCGCCGGTCGGAAAGTCTGGCCCGGGGATAAATTTCATTAGATCATCCAACGTTGCTTGGGGATGGTCTAAGAGGTAGTCCAGTGCGTCAATAACTTCTGCTAAATTGTGCGGGGGAATTTCGGTAGCATAACCAGCAGAGATCCCCGTTGCACCGTTAACCAGCAAGTTAGGGAAACGTGCTGGCAGCACTGTCGGTTCTTTTTCCGTATCGTCGAAGTTTAACGTCATATCAACAGTGTTTTTGTCGATATCTTGGAGCATTAACCCAGCGATTTTACTAAGGCGGGCTTCTGTATAACGCATGGCAGCGGCGGGGTCACCGTCCATTGACCCGTTATTCCCGTGCATTTCAATTAATGGTTCCCGCAGCTTCCAATCCTGGCTCATCCGTACCAGGGCTTCATAAATCGAACTGTCACCATGGGGGTGAAAATTACCCATGACGTTCCCAACGGACTTAGCGGACTTGCGAAAGCCCTTATCGTAGGTATTACCGTCCTTATTCATGGCGAAGAGAATTCGCCGCTGGACTGGTTTCAGCCCGTCACGAATATCCGGAAGGGCCCGTTCTTGAATAATTGATTTAGAATAACGGCCAAATCGGTCGCCCATCAACTGCTCAAGTGTTTCTTCCCTAATTTTTGCCGTGGTCAAGTTTGTCGTCCCCCTTCTTTTATAAATCTAGGTCCAGTTGACCGTTACTTTCGGCAGTTAAATCTTTACCGCCAGACTGGGGATGGGATTGCTTTGGTGATGATTGGTTTTTCTTTTGCAACCGCCCCTTATTGGCGACTAGCTTGTCACTTTCCTCGTCGTTGAGGGTAAATTGGACGTGACTGTCGATCCACTTTCTTCGTGGTGCTACCTTGTCGCCCATCAGCGTGGTAATCCGTTTTTCTGCTTCGGCAGCGTCCTCAATCCGCACCCGAATAAGTGTCCGGGAAGCAGGATTCATCGTTGTTTGCCAAAGTTGGTCGGCGTTCATTTCACCAAGACCTTTGAAACGTTGCAAACTACCACCGTGGCCGTGGCTGGTGAGCTTAGTCAGTTCTTCGTTAGTCCAGGCATATTGGATGGTTGTGTGATCACCGCGGCCCCGTTGCAACCGGTACAGTGGCGGCAGAGCAATGTAGACCCGACCGGCCTCAATCATTGGCCGCATGTACTTGTAAAAGAAAGTCAGCAGCAGGATTTGAATGTGCGCGCCGTCATCGTCCGCATCAGTCATAATAATGATTTTGTCATAATTAGCATCTTTAATATTGAAATCAGCACCTGCTCCCGCGCCGACCGTGTAGATAATGGTGTTGAGTTCCTCATTCTTTAAAACGTCGTCCAGCTTTGCTTTTTCAGTATTCAACACTTTGCCTCGTAAGGGCAAAATCGCCTGAAACTTACGATCGCGCCCTTGCTTAGCGGAGCCGCCGGCAGAATCCCCTTCCACCAGAAAGAGCTCATTTTTCTTAGCATTTTTGGACTGAGCGGGGGTTAATTTACCGGACAGGTTACGCTCTTTACGGCCCTTCCGCTTGCCGCGGGAGAGGTCACGGGCTTTGCGTGCGGCTACTCGTGCTTGACGTGCTCGCAATGCCTTGCGAATCAGGTCTTGTGCCTCGTCACCATTCTCCATTAACTCGTAGGACAACTGGTCGCTGACGATGGCATCGACAATTCGCCGGGCCTCTGGGGTGCCGAGCTTATCCTTCGTTTGCCCTTCAAATTGAAGGAGCCGTTCTGGAATTCGCACGGAAATAACCGCGGTTAATCCTTCGCGGACATCCGAACCTTCCAGATTCTTGTCCCGTTTTTTGAGCAGACCAACTTTACGGGCGTAATCGTTAAAGGTCTTTGTCCAACCGCTACGGAAACCAGCTTCGTGGGTTCCCCCATCGGGTGTCCGAACGTTGTTGACAAAGGAGAGGACCGTTTCTGAATAACCATCATTGTACTGAGCTGCGACTTCGACTTCCACGCCGTCTTCTTTGCCGTCAAAGTACATCGTTTTGCCTATTACATCTTTATCTTCATTCAGGTAGGCAACAAATTCTTTGATCCCGTCATTATACTGGTATACCTGGGTTTGTTCCTGACCTTGCCGTTGATCTTCGAGGACGATCTTAATTCCCTTTAAGAGGAAAGCAGACTCACGAAGGCGCTTCGCCAGGGTATTAAAGTCGAAAGTAGTGGTCGTAAAAATGGTTGGGTCTGGTTTGAAGCTGACCGTTGTTCCGTTGCCGTCCCGAGTTTTACCGAGCTTTTTCAGCGTGCCAACCGGCTGGCCGCCATTGGCGAATTTCTCCTGGTAGCGGACGTGGTCACGAACAATTGTGAGTGTTAGGTGAGTCGATAAGGCATTGACCACTGAGGCACCAACCCCGTGAAGACCACCAGAAGTCTTGTAGCCATCGTCCTGGCCGAATTTTCCACCAGCGTGAAGGACCGTCATAATGACTTCGGGGGTTGGTTTACCACTGGCATGCATGCCCACCGGCATTCCACGACCGTGGTCTTGAACGGTAATGGAGTTATCGGCACCAATTGTTACTAAGATTTCGTCACCGAATCCCGACAACGCCTCGTCGACTGCGTTATCAACGATTTCATAAACCAGGTGGTGAAGCCCACGGGCGTCAGTAGAGCCGATGTACATACCCGGCCGCTTTCTGACCGCTTCAAGCCCCTTTAAAATGTGAATTGACGAGGCATCATACTTGCTCACAACAATTCCCCCTAATTGATTGGTCTGAAAGTTACTGCCCTGCTTGCACAAGGCAGACATACTCATTTATTTTACTCAATATTTTGGTAAGTCGCAAACCAGAGTGGTTATCTCCGAGAGCGCATGATATGATAAAACCGTTATTGAAAAGGAGTTTATTATGAAAATTGGCTTCATGATCATCATCGCTTACCTACTAGGTTCAATCCCTTCCGGGTTATGGGTTGGTGAATTGATGTATGGTAAAGATATTTCTAAAATGGGAAGCGGTAATATTGGGACAACCAATGCCTTCCGGGAGCTTGGCGCGAAAGCGGGAACGATTGTGCTGGCCATGGATGTTTTGAAGGGAACACTGGCTGCTAGTCAGCCATACTTCTTCCATTCCTCCATCAACCCCCTACTAATCGGCGTCTTTGCTTCGCTAGGCCACAGTTTTTCGCTCTTTGATCATTTTCACGGGGGCAAAGCTGTCGCTACCAGTGCCGGGATCCTGTTGGCATATAATCCACCATTATTTCTGGTGGCGGCATTAATTTTTGTTGGCGTTCTCTTACTAACTAGTATGGCTAGTGCCGCAAGTATGACTGGCATCACATCCGTACTGGTTATTGCCCTTTTTGAACATGATGTCTTCTTGTCAACTATTGCCGGCTTGCTAACTGCCTTAGTTCTGTGGCGCCACCGCAGCAACATTAACCGGATTATTCATGGTCGCGAATCACTCGTGCATTTTGGTTTGCTCTACTATCTTAAACATCATCATAGATCATAATTGACTATCTTCCGTGAGATCCGGGAGTTAGTAAAGAACAAGAAGGCCCCTAGCGTTCGGCTTTACCAGAACGTTAGGGGTCATTGTTGTACCACCTGTTTTAAGCTAGTCATTTTGGAATCGCTTTGTGAGTCTAGAATGGTTCAATACTAAAAGAATGACTATTTTTTTGACCAGCGGTAAGCCGGTGCATAACATTTTTATGAATCAGTTGGCCATCGGCGTGGAGATTATCTGCAATTCCCCACCATGGTTCCACACACACAAAGTTACCGGTTTGCGGATACGACGACCAGATACCAACGAACGGGGTTTGGTTCAGGTGAACATGGACGCCATGGCCACTTGATGGTTCACTTAACGTTACCGTTAGTGGCTGGTAATTTGTTACTAAAATTAACGCATCCTCATTGAAATCCGGATGGCTGAGCTGGTGTGGATGACTAAGGTCAAGTGAGACAGGGTGTTGAAGGTCATTGTATGGACCAACGAGCTTAATTTGCGGGTACACCGCTGCTGGTGACACTGTCAAATCAACATTTTCAAATGCTAGGTCGTTGCTGAACGGGACGTTGAAGCCCGGGTGGGCGCCAATTGCATACAGCAGGGGCTGATTGTCTGGATTGATAACTTGATATGAAACCATCAATCGTGCCCCTGCTAACTTGTACTTAACTGTTAATGAGAAGTGGAACGGATAAACTAAGCGGGTGCTGGCCGTATCAGTTAACCGTAACCATACTTCGTCGGTAAATTGCTTGACGACTACAAACCGGCAATCTCGGGCAAAACCATGTTGAGTTTGGTGATACGTCCGTCCTTCAAAATAATATTGATTGTTTTTCAGCCGGCCAACAAATGGAAAGAGAATCGGCGCCTGGCGATTCCAACTAGCGGGATCACCTTGCCACAAGTATTCATGGAAGCTACCTGCTTTTTTGATGCTATGCAGTTCAGCGCCAAGTTGGTTGATTTTAACAGTTAATTGTTCATTTCTGATCGTGATCATGAAGATTGCCTCCTTCTTGGGCCCGTGGGAAAAATTGCCGGTAATTTTTTTGCAGGTTTTCCTTAGTAACATGGGTATAAATTTGTGTTGTGCTAAGACTGGAGTGTCCTAATAATGCCTGAACACTGCGGATATCTGCACCCCGGTCTAACAAATGGGTCGCAAATGAGTGCCGTAACATGTGGGGATGAATAGTTCCGGTCAGTGTACTGCGTTTCATGACCTGTTTCAGGAGGTATTCAATGCCGCCACTAGTGATCGGTTTACCGCGGTTATTGATAAAAACGTATTGGTGATCCAGATGGTACTTATCCATTAACGGTGTACGGCAGTAATGATAGTAGTTATTGAGTGCCTGGGTCACAAAGTGGCCGAACGGAACGTAGCGCTGTTTGCCGCCCTTTCCTTCCACCAAGATCATTTTGACGTCGTTGTCGATTTGAGGCAACGTTAATTTGGCGCACTCACTAACCCGCATGCCTGTATCGTAGAGGATTTCTAAGACTGCCCGGTTACGATAATCCAACGGTTTCCCTTCGCCATCTGCCGCCTTGAAAAGGGCAGTCATTTCCGGTTCGTAGAAATACCGTGGCAATGAGCGGGGATGCTTTTTTATTTGTACGTCATCAAATGGGTTTTTCGTTGCCAGGTGGTTCAAAATGAGAAAGTTAAAGAAAGAACGGAGACTTGAAACCTTCCGTGAAATGGTAGTTTCGGCGTCTTGCTGGTCATGGAGCTGCGTCAGGTAAACTTGCACGTCTAGACGATCTACCGCCGTCCACCCATGAAAGCCTCCATTTTGATCAAGAAACTGCTGAAAAGCTTTGAGGTCCTCGTGATACGCAATCATCGTCTCCGTTGAATAACGCCGTTCGCTTTTCAGATAATTGACATAGAGTGCAGCCAAAGTCAGTGGGTTGGCGGTTAGTTGCTGGTTAGCGACTAACAAGTTACCTAGTTGGGCCAACCGGGTAACCGTTTGGTTAATGGTCGTTTGCGGTTGACCGGATTGATTAAGGCTTTCTACGAAAACAGCTAGCTCGTTACTTGTCAAGTGCTGCCATCCTGGAAAACTACCAGTTACCTCGTAAAATTGCTGAAATTGCTGAGCCGTCTTCAGTAGCTGTTGTTGCTCACTTTTACTCAATGACGAATGCTCAACTAATTCGTTGATAGTAGGATGTTTAGACAAAAAAGCCCTCCTTTCAGCAGAAAGCAGGACCCAAATGACTATTTTTGGACTGGTTCTTTGTAGTCACCATTTGGACAAACAACCTGCTTGCCACCCTTAAGTTTCTTTTCAACAAGGAAGTGACCATCCTTCGGGCAGGAACGACCAATCGGTTTATCCCATGAAACAAAGTCACAATCTGGGTAACGCGAGCAACCATAAAAGATGCGGTTTCGTTTTGACTTGCGTTCGACTACCGTTCCTTTACCGCACTTTGGACAAGGAATCCCGGTATCCTTAACGATTGCCTTAGTATTGCGACACTTCGGAAAACGTGAACAGGCATAAAACTTACCGTACCGCCCCATCTTAATCACCATCGGGGCACCACAAATATCACAATTCATGCCGGCAAGCTGATCACGCATTTCAATTTTATCCACTTGCTGTTCTGCCGCACTGACCTCTTTTTCAAACGGTTGGAAGAATTGATCGACCACTTCAACCCAGTTCCGCTTGCCTTCTTCAATTTGGTCAAGGTGCTCTTCGACGTCAGCAGTGAACTTAACGTCGACAATTTCTGGAAATTGCTTTTCAATAATTTTGTTGACAATTTCACCAAGCTCTGTTGGTTCAAAGTGCCGACTAACTTCCCGGACATAGTAACGCCGCTGAATGGTGTCAAGCGTTGGCGCATAAGTTGATGGACGACCAACACCATTAGCTTCCAACGTATGAACCAGAGCGGCTTCGGTGTACCGTGCTGGTGGCTGGGTGAAGTGCTGAGCAGGATTATCCTTGACCAATTGAACACGGTCATCAACCTGTAGGTCTGGTAAGAGATTATCTTTTTCCTTCCCTTGGTGATAAACCTTGGTAAAGCCAGGAAACTTAACTTTCGAACCATTAGCCCGAAACTCAACGTTATTTTGGACAATCTTAACGCTCATTGTGTCAATGATCTGCGGAGTCATTTGACTGGCGACAAAGCGCGACCAGATAAGGTTATAGAGCTTGTACTGATCGTTGGTTAGATACTTTTTCATTGCGGCCGGAGTCCGGGTCACCGCTGTTGGCCGGATTGCTTCGTGAGCATCCTGTGCCCCTTCTTGCAACTTACCCTTGACTGGTTTGGTAGCAGCATATTCGGCACCGTAGTGATCATGGATAAACTGTGAAGTCGCGTGTTTAGCAACAGACGCGATCCGAGTGGAGTCCGTCCGCATATAGGTGATCAGCCCGACGGCTGCCCCCTTACCAATGTCGATTCCTTCGTACAGTTGCTGAGCAGCCATCATCGTTTTCCGTGTCCGGAAGTTCAGTCGGCGGTTAGCTGCCTGTTGTAGCGTGGACGTCGTAAACGGTGGCTGTGGCATCCGCCGACGTTCTTTCCGGTTGACGGCCACGACGTCGAAATCAGCTGCCCGGTCGAGGCGGCCTAACACCCGCTGGACATCCTGGTTATTCTTTAACTTAACCTTCTTCCCGTCCATCCCGTAAAAGCTGGCGGCAAATTCTTCATTATCTTTGACAAATTCTGTGTCAATTGTCCAGTATTCTTCAGGCTTGAAGTTCCGGATCTCGTTTTCCCGCTGGATGATAAGGTTTAGGGCGACAGATTGGACACGACCGGCACTTAAACCACGCTTCACCTTTTTCCAAAGAATTGGGCTGATGGAATAACCCACCAAGCGGTCCAAAACCCGTCGTGCCTGTTGCGCATCCACCAAGTCCATGTTGATTGTCCGTGGTTGCTTAAATGACTCCTTAACGGCATCCTTAGTGATTTCGTTAAAGGTTACCCGGTTCTTTTCCGCGGGATCAAGCTTCAGCAAGTTAGAGACGTGCCAGGCAATGGCCTCCCCTTCCCGGTCAGGGTCTGATGCAAGATAAACAGCTTTGGCGTTTTTCGCATCAGCACGCAATTCTTTAATAACCGGGCCCTTACCACGAATCGAAATGTATTCCGGTTGATAGTCATGCTCAACATCAACCCCCATCCGACTTTTTGGCAAGTCACGGACGTGGCCTAAACTAGCGACAACTTTGTAGGTGCGACCGAGATACTTGCCAATTGTTTTAGCCTTGGATGGTGATTCAACAATCACTAACTTACGGGTATTACTTTTTCTTTTACGACTTTTCTTAGTTTTACTGGCTGCCATTGAAAGGCTCCTCATCAAATCAAATTGTCTTGGTTAACCCCTGAGGAGTTACCAAGGGACTCATGAAACAGGATATTGCATTGTTCAAATAATGTCAAACTAGTTTCTACTATATATGGGTCCAGATAAGAAACGCCAGAAGAGTATTAAATATCTAATTCGTCAAGTAAATCGACTGGTTTGAGAATTGGACGAGCACCAATTTCAATCAATTCGTTGCTACCAACAGAAGATGGAACATCGATTGGTCCGGGAACAGCACAAACATTCCGATTTTCCCGCAAAGCAATATTGGCAGTAATTAATGTCCCACTCTTTTTCGCGCTTTCTACAACAAGACAGGTATGACAAACCCCGGCAATAATTCGGTTGCGTTCTGGAAAATGGTGCGGATAAGGTGGGGTCCCAATTGGGTACTCACTTAACAATAATCCCGCCCGCATAATCTCGTCTTGTAAATCACGGTTCTCTTTGGGATAGGCCTGGGTGATCCCACAGCCAATAACGCCAACAACCTGACCACCACATTCTAATGCCACTCGTTGGGCAGTTGAATCAACACCGCGTGCCAACCCGCTGACAATTGTTATACCAGCATTAACCACTGGCGGGATCAATGCATTAATAACTCTTTTGCCATATTTCGTCATCCGTCTCGAGCCGACGACTGCCAATGTTTTGTTCTTAAGGATGGATGGTGAACCGTAATAATAAATTAGAATCGGCGGACAAGCTGTTTCTTTTAACAGTGGCGGATAATCGTCGTCAATGATTGTCAGAAACGGATATGAATGGCGGAAGTATTCGAATGTCAGGTCAAATTCAATGCGTTGACACTGTTCTTCAACAATCTTGGTAATTCGTGGTCTGACACTACATTGCTGAAATAACTTCGTAAAATCAAATATTCCAGTTTTATGAGCCATTTGCCAAAGCTTAAACCTACTTACCGGTCCTAGTTTTTCAACGATTGCTAGTCGGATAATAAAGTCACGTTCTTGTTGCTTTTGTGAAATCAAAAAAATTCCTCCTTAGGTGTCCCTATAATTAAGATACGGAAACGGGGAGGAATTTATATCTTTTATTTTTGATTAATTACTTTTGCAACCGGCGAAAAAGAACGGCGGTGAATCGGTGTTGCACCAAGCTTCGCCAAACCGGCCAAGTGCTTAGCCGTTCCGTAACCCATATTTTCTACCAAGTCGTATCCCGGGTAGATGCGGTCATAGTCCTTCATCAAATGGTCGCGGTATTCTTTAGCAACAATACTTGCCGCCGCAACGCTGATACTCTTTTGATCCCCCTTGATGAGGGTGGTCTGTGGCAGGTCAATTTTCAGCGGAACAGCATCAACGATCAAATGCGCGGGACGGTGATGAAGTTGGTTAACTGCACGAATCATCGCTTGCTGAGTCGCCGCATAGATGTTTAAGCGGTCAATTGTCGGAGCGTCGTTGACAGCAATGCTAATCTCAACTGCTTCATCGACAATCTTTAAGTAAAGTTGCTCGCGTTCGTGCTGGGTTAACTGTTTGGAATCAGTCACGCCAACCAAGTCAAAGCGGTCATCTAAAATTACCGCACAAGTGACAACCGGCCCGGCGAGGGGCCCGCGACCAACTTCATCAATTCCGGCAACATAGCGGCATCCCGCTTGCCACAACTGTTTTTCAAAGTGGAAGCGCTTGGCAAAGTCCTCCCGGGCCGCTGCCTGGCGAACTAAGCGCCGTCGCGTTTGCACCAAGATTTTTTGCACCCCACTACGCGGGTCATTAGCATAAGAGCTAAATAACTGGTCATCAGTAGTTTGCACTGTCGAAAAAAGCTGACGAACTTCCTTGACGGTCAATTGCTTAGTCATTGTTTTCCTCAATCTCAACCGGGGTTTCTAAGGTACAGCGACCAAACTTTCCCTTGCGCAGTTCACGGAGTAGTCGCTCACTCCCCCGCTCATAATCATCACGGAATCCCATTTTAGCAGTAATGGTCATTAGGAGGTCGGGACCAGTCACAGTGGGGTCCAGTTCGTTCTCTTTCAGGTGGTAACGGCTTGCCAAGGCCGCTTTGTGAGATTGACGAAGGTAGTCTAACGCAAAAAGAGCAACGTCGTCGACCGCATAGATACCATCCTTAATGGCACCCGTTGCAGCGAGCTGTGTTCCCTGCTTCTGGGTCGCAAACTTTGGCCAGAGAACCCCGGGGGTATCCAGTAACTCTAGGTCAGCGGAAGAGCGTAACCACTGTTGACCAGTAGTGATCCCGGGACGGTTGCCAGTAGCAGCAACGTTTTTGCCAACGAGGTGGTTAAGAAAAGTTGACTTGCCAACGTTGGGCACCCCGACACACATGGCACGAATTGCCCGTTTTCTCATTCCTTTGGCTTGTTCAGCCGCCAACTTTTCAGCCAGGATTTGTTTTGCCTGGGCAGTCACTTGTTTTTTAATGTTGCCGGCCCGTGAATCCAGCGCAATTGCAGGTTGCTGGTGGTCACGGAAGTATTGCAACCATTGCTGCGTCGTCGTTGGATCTGCAAGGTCGGCCTTCGTCAGTATTAGTAAGCGGGGCTTCTTCCCCGCCGCTGCTGCTACCTCAGGATTTTGCGAGGAGTATGGCAAACGGGCATCCACCAACTCAAAGACAATATCGACGGTCGACATTTGCTCGCGAATCAGCCGTAAAGCTTTTGCCATATGGCCAGGGAACCATTGGATGATTGGCATATTATAACCTCCTAGTTCATCTTATCAAGATACATTTGCCAAGCAGAATCAAAAATAGTCATCGTTGGTAGATAATCAGCGTTCTCTTCTAAATAATGCGAGATTTCGTCAAAGTCTTGGGACTGCTTTGGAAAGGCAGTATCCAAAAAAGCGTTGTTGGCAAATTGTTCAACCGGCGTTGGGTTATCTGGTTGTCGCTGAGTCATCAGAAAATGATAAAAGCTATCACGGAACATTAGGGATCTCCTTAGTATTATTGGGAATGGAGAGCTTCATCTGGAAACGGCCATTAGCCATATCAATTTTTGCCATTGAATAATGAAGTTGTTTATGACGGCTGTACTTGTTTAAGTCAAGAAGAATGGTGTGTTTTTTGGCGTTAACGACCACCCAGTTCGGTAACTTATACTGTTTAGCGATAAAGCCCATCACAAACCCGACTGGGACGTTTAAACGGCCAACATTTAGTCCTGCCGCTTTTAATAACACGTTACCATTGGCTAGCCGCTGGGGAATCAAGTTCAGTGAAAACTGGATGGTTGACCCTAGGAACTTGGTCTTGCCGATAACGGTTGCGTATTTGGGGCCAACAATAAAGCGATACTTGATTTTACTTTGTTGGAGAAACTGGGCAAGGTAGTTGGCGGATAAGGCATTCAATTGTTGACGAGTTAGGTCAATCTGTACCGAATTATCAGTTTTGGCATAGGCGGACTGCCCAGTTGTTGTTTGTGGTACTGGTGCACTTGCCGCGTGGAGAAAGGTTGCGGTAGCAATAATAATAACCGCCGCAAGGGTAATAAATGCCCACTTCCACCAGTTTGTTTTTTTAAGACTCTCTTTCTTCAACGTTGCGAGCTCCTTTTTGTTTGGTATAGCCAGGCATTGTGTTTCTTCATTGATGCAAAGAGTTTGTTTGCGATTTCTTCGTAGCCCTTGTGGTTCGGATGGAAATTATCCGCGGGTGAAATATACTGGTTAAGGTTCTTCTTATCGTGTTTTTGAATGGCAATAACTTGCTTTTGGTTCAACGTGTTGGTGCCATTTTTTTGGCCTTCTTCGACCAGTTGCTGCCGCTGCTTACTGGTTTTATACTGGCCATATGACAATAGGTGGTTGATATCAACGAAGTAAGCATTGTCCGTTTGACTGACGGTTTGCTCCGTGATCTTGTTCCACTGTGCCACTGACCGACTAATAACGGTAACATTAGCAAAGTAAGCATAAACGGGATTATAA
>NZ_CAKPXS010000036.1 GCF_934202235.1 uncultured Limosilactobacillus sp.
TGATGTCCGCAGCCAGGGCCATAGAAGTCGGCACAAACATCGCCGCTGACAGTCCATCGACGGCCCGCGAAATGTTAAATAACCAGAGGTGGTTGGCCGCCGCAAAGACAAACTCGGCTGCGGAAAAGATAATTAACCCCCACACCAGGAGTGGCTTCCGGCCCACCGAATCAGAAATCCGGCCAACTATTGGCGATGCCAAAAACTGAACAAACGCAAACAGGGAGGACATCATCCCCATGTCAAACGCCGAAAAGTGGTACTCACTCTTAATAAATGGTTCAACGGGGAAGATCAAACTCATCCCTAAACAAATTAAAAATTCACAAAAGAGCACGATGTAAATAATTCGTCGCACTTGTTTGGTCATTTTTGCCTCCAAAAATTCTTTAATAAAAAATCGTAACAAAATAAGGGGCTGCGCGAGATAATCCCGCAGCTCCCTATTGACATATCTTTTTAACTATAACTGGTTTTGACGCAATTGTCTAGTCAGTCGCAACGCGAAGAACGCAGGCCCCTTCGATGTCTCCCCGCTTGACACGGCGCATAGCTTCCAGTGCCTTGGTAAAGGGATATTCATGGGTCGTCGGCGCAATGTGGAGCCGTGCCGCCAGCGTTATGAACCCCTCCCCATCACGCCGCGTGTTGCTTTCCACACTCGTCAGGTTTTTCTCGTGGAAAATGGCTTGCTGGTAGTTTAGTGGTGGAATATCTGTCATGTGGATACCAGCGCAGGCTAAAGTTCCACCAGGTTTGAGATTAGCAAGCGCGCGCGGCACGATTGTCCCGACCGGCGCGTAGGTAATCGCCGAATCCAACGGAACGGGCGACTGAGCATCAACGCCCTGTGCCGACGCACAACCCAGTTGACGAGCAAAACGCTGGGCCTCTTTGCCGCGGGTAAAGACGTGAACCGCAATTCCCTGGGCGATAGCTAGCTGGGCAGTCAAGTGAGCCGAACCACCGAACCCATAGAGTCCTAACGTCCCGCCAGCCGGCACGTTAGCCCGTAAAAACGAGCGATAACCGATAATCCCGGCACACAGCAGTGGTGCTGCCGTCAGTGAATCAAACTCTGCCGGTAAACGGTAAGCAAAGCCCTCCGGAACAGTCACATACTGGGCGTAGCCACCATCGTAATCCCAGCCGGTATAGACAGAATGAGGACACAGGTTTTCATGCCCGCTCCGGCAGTATTCACATACCCCGCAAGCATGACGAAACCATGGCACCCCAATCCGGTCGCCAATCTGAAAACGTGACGTCTCCGGACCGTTATCAACCACTTTCCCGACAATCTCGTGTCCCGGGGTCAGGTGTTGACGGTGAAACGGCAAATCCCCTTCAGTGACGTGAAGGTCTGTATGGCAGACACCGCAAGTGAGAACCTTTACCAACACTTCGCCGCGCTGAGGAACCGGCACCGGCTTGTCGACCAGCTTCAACGGTGGGGTTGGTCCGTTCAGCGGCCCCGGCGTGGTAATGACCCAGGCCTTCATCGTCGATGGCAGAGAAGCTGTTTGTGCTGATTTTGCTGACATTATTCAACCTCCCCACCAACTTGCAATTCGTCAAAGTACTTCACTGCATCGTCTTGGACCATCGTAAACGGGAAAGCAAAGCTCAGTCGTTGTTGGTTGATCGCAATCACCGGTGCGCTCGGGTTGCGGTATTCCAGCAAGCCGGCAAACGGGTACACCTTCATTGAAGTTCCCACAATTACCACGAGGTCTGCTTCTTGCATCGCCCGTACGGAATTTTCGATGTCGGCGGCCTTAATGCCCTCATCATAGAGAACAACGTCGGGTCTCAACGGTCCGTTGTCCGTCTGGTGCAGGCGGCTCTTCAAGTACTCATGCCAGTCAACTGACTGCCCACACTTTTCACAGTAAACGTGGTAAAGATTGCCGTGGAAATCGATCAGGTGCTTAGTTCCTGCTTCCTCGTATAGGTTGTCAATATTCTGAGTAATCACCGTTGCCCGGTCTTGGCGGGTCAAGGCTGCCTGTTTTTGGTGAATGATGTTGGGCTTCGCATCAGGAAAGTAAAGATTTTCCTTACAATACTGATAAAACCCCTCCGGATCAGTTGCAAAGTAACGGTGACTAAGGTAATATTCCGCCCGCTTGTTCTTAGTATAAAGACCATTCGCAGACCGAAAGTCCGGAATTCCTGAAGCGGTCGAAACGCCCGCTCCGGTCAAAAAGACAATGTGTTTGGCATCATCAAAATAATGTTGTGTTGCCAGTGCCATTGTCATCACTTCCTCACAATAAATGGCACGTTCTGTGACTTCAATAATTCTTCCACCGGCTGGTGATAAAACTTCAGCATTTGGTCAGAGGAGTATTCATCCTGCGGTGCCGGCAAAACAAAGGCGTTTTGCTGGTCACCCTTGCCTAAAACAACGTATGCTCGCCGCTTGCTGTTGCGTTCCGTCATTTCAGAATGGTAAATGTCGTAGACCTGGGCAACTTCCAGCCGCAATTGCCGCTTGCTCAAGACCGGCGACAGGCTTGTAAACTGGTTGTTGTGCAGTGCTGGTAGTCCCCACTGCTGCAGCTGAGCATCAAAGAGCTTGAACAGTTTGACCACCGTCCGCCGCATTTCAAATGGCGACTTGACTGGCTTGCTCATCGCTTGGTCATACAATAACTGTGCTGAAGCCCACGCTACTGGGTACCGTCGCTGCAGTTCTTCTTCCTGCTGTTTTGTCATATGACCACCGGCATAGAAAACCAGTGCGTCGAGCAGGGTTAATAAGCGAAGCGTCCGTTCTCCGTCATCCTGGTCAGCTTCGTCAGTCAGGGTCGCAGTAATTCCCTGAAAGTACTCTTGTTCGATCTGCTCGTTAATCAGACCATGCTTGCGCTGTTCGGCAACCACGATCTGGTGGGCAACCGTATTAAAGAGGTCGGTGGCCATAATCATCATTTGCTCGTCGAGTTGGCGGTCACCCAGTGATAATTCAAAGAAGATCTGGGGAAATCCCCGCAGCGTCATCAGCAAGTGTAGCAACTCGTGAGAAGCTGTGTAATTTGGTTCCGTCAAATCAGTCACCGTAATCACCAGGCCACCAGGTAAATTAGTTGTCTCTGCCTGGTCGTGACGGACAAAGCCACTTTTCTCCCCGTGGAACTGGACAAATACTGAGCCACGAGGGAAAAGGTCGTTCACTTCGTCGAGCAGGTCCTGGTTAGCCTTATTCAGTTTTATTTCTTCAGTCATGTGCCTGCTCCTTTCGCATCTTTGCTAATTCTTGCTGGGCAACTTGCTCGTCTACCCGGTCTAACTGGGCCAGCCGTTGAGCTAATGGTCCCGCTTCTTCTTCGGTGGCACCAGCCCTCATCGCAACTACCCGGTACTGCAATTTCATGTGTCCTGCTTGGATCCCAGAAGTAGCCAGGGCCCGTAAAGCAGCCAGGTTTTGCACCAAGCCAACGCTGGCGGCAACCGCCGCTAACTCGGGGGCCGTTTTGATCTGACTGATCTTTGCATTAGTGGTCGTCAACTGGCGGGTGCCAATTGACCCGCCGACAGTCCCAACGGCCAGCGGCAAAGTCATCTTACCAACTAATTTATCGCCAACCACGTGCCAGGTCGAAAGGCCACGATACTGACCTTCCATGGCCGCATAAGCATGGGCACCACTTTCGATCGCCCGCCAGTCATTGCCAGCCGCAATCATCACCGCGTCGATGCCGTTCATAATCCCCTTATTATGGGTAGCAGCACGGTAAGGGTCAACCTGTGCTAAAAAGCTCAGGTCCGCGATTCGCGAAGCGACGTCCGCGCCGGGCATTTTGTCGGTCGCCACATCAGCAAAGTCGAGGGTGCATGACACACTTTGCAGGCTATCGGTCGCATAATTGCTCAGGATTGCCGCCACCACCGTCTGCCCCTTGGCACTTAACCAGTGGCCAACTGCTTCAGCCATTGTATTGACCATGTTCGCCCCCATCGCATCGACGACGTTGACTAGCAAGTCAACAATCACAAAGTCTTCTGGGCAGCGAACCCGAATACCAGTCGCACCGCCGCCATATTGCTGAATGGACGGGTAGGCCTCATTAGCCACCTTTAAAATTTCGTCCTCTTTCTTCAGCAGCCGGTTCTTGAACAAGTAAGGGTTAGCAACGTTTTTCAGGATTACCTGACCGATCATCAACCGGTCCTGTTGTGGCGCGACGACCCCGCCAGAATAAGCGGTCATCCGTGCCCCATTGCAGGCAGCAGCGATCACTGATGGCTCTTCAATCGCCATCGGCACAGTGTATTTCCGGCCGTTAACCACCAGACAGGTAACGACCCCTTCCGGCAGCCGGTAATCAGTCAGGTAGTTTTCCACCGTTTGGTCTCCTACCGGGGAGGCATCTGCTGTTAACGCTGCCAGCTCTTTGTCACTTAGTCCTGCTTGCTCTCCCAACAATTGCCGGCGTTGCGCCGGCGTTTTTTCGTAAAATTTTTGATTTTGATTAATTGTCATGATGATTTAATTGAATATACTCCGTAATAATCCCATCGCGTACGCCGCTTTCTGAAAAGATCACGCGGCCATCACGATTTCTCATCAATAGCACTACCAGTGGTAGCATCCCCCCGAGGATAATATCTGCCCGGTCTGGTTCAAGCCCTGGCATGTGTTTACGCTGATGAAGGTTGCGGCTCAGCAACTCCCGATACGTCGCAAAGACGACCCGCGAATTCAGGTGGTAGCCATGGATGGATCGTGACCACTGGTGACGATGAGCCATACTCATCCGCGCCAGCGTCCGGTTGGCTCCACCTAACAAAACAATCGGGACTCGGGAAGCGTAACGTAACCACGGAATCTTGCGGAAACGTTCGTTCACCGCCACCTCCGCCCGAAACAAGTCACGGGCCTGCACGTAGCCGCCCAAGCGGAACTGCTCGGACAGGTTCACAGCGCCAATCGGGATCGAAATCAGGTGGGTCGCCCGCCGGTGTTCTACTAAAATCAGCTCACTGCTGGCCCCGCCAACATCAAGGATGAGACAGTGATTTAATTTCAGCGTCCGAATGACGCCAAGGTAGTCATAATATGCTTCTTTATTGCCAGAGAGCACTTGCAATTCGATGCCAGTCTCTTTTTTGACCCGCGATAAAAATTCTTGCCGGTTGCGTGCCTGCCGAACCGCAGCGGTTGTAATCGCCCGCACTTCAATATCTGGATATTCCTGATAAATGCGTTTAAAACGCTGCAGGGCTTTGATCGTCCGGCGCATGGCCGGTTCTTTGAGCACTTTTTCGCGGCTCATCCCTTCCGACAAGCGGCTATTTTCCTTCACCCGCCGGATTTCACGGAAACGGCCGTCTGGCAAAATTTCGTTAATTGCCATCCGTGCAGAATTTGATCCCAGGTCAACAATTGCGAGGTTGGTCATTTTTTCACCTCCGCGATGTTGATTCTTCATTATTTTTACTCGTTATTTATCTTACCATGTTAAAGTTCAACAAACACTGGAAAAGCGGCCCGTTCCAGTCAAAAAAATTACTAAGACCTGACCAGACCATCAAAGAAGTTTTTCACCAGCAGCCGTGATACAATAATTAACCTGATATAAGGAGGAGATTTGATGGCAGCCGAACGTGAAGAATGGGCGAAAGAACAAGCCCGCGTCAACCAAGTCATTGCTAGCATTGACGCCCAGATTGCGCAAACGAAACAAGACCTGGCAGACGCCCACCGGGAAACCCGCGCCGTCGAGAAAAATTACGGCGAAAATGCTTCGATTAACCGTTACGAAGTCGACGACATTGCTGAAAGCCGGGCAATGATTGAACAACAACGACGACTAGTTAACCAAGCAGCCACCACCGAAGATATTCTGAAAGGCCAGCTGGCCACTTTGCGGCAGCTTCGTGACCAGCCCTATTTTGGCCGAATCGACATCCAGGATGAAGGCGAGCAAGAAATTGAGACCCTTTATATTGGAACGGCTTCGCTAATGAATGCCGACCAGTCTGCTTTCTTGGTTTACGACTGGCGAGCCCCCGTCTCCGCAATTTACTACAACGGCAACCTCGGTCCGGTCACTTACCAAACGCCCGCGGGCAAACGAACTACCACCCTCGTCAAAAAACGCCAATTCACCATTATTCACGGTAAAATTACTCATATGTTTGACACGAATGAGGTGGTCGGCGATAAACTACTTCAGCAGGCGCTCGGCGAGCATGATGACCACCAGATGCACAACATCGTCGCCACTATCCAACGAGAGCAAAACACAATCATTCGTAACACGGATAGCGACCTGCTCCTTGTCCAGGGAGTGGCTGGCTCTGGGAAAACTTCCGCTATTCTGCAGCGAATTGCTTACCTCCTCTATCATTCACGAGAATCGCTGAATGCTGACCAAATCGTCCTTTTCAGTCCTAACTTACTCTTCTCGCACTACATTGCCGACGTCCTGCCCAGCCTGGGTGAACGGAACATGCGGCAGGTAACCCTCGATGGTTTCCTTAAGCACCGCTTTGAGGGGCTTAACGTTCAAACATTATTTGACACCTATGAACAACAAGCGGTACTCCCTCAGCCAATCACTAACTTCTTTCATCAACCTGCAATCATGAACGAGGTTATTAATTACCGTGACCGACTGCAAAATGGTCAGGCCGTCCTTCGTTTTATGCCCATCCATTTCCGTGACGAAATCTTCTTTGACGCTGACCATATTGCTGCCTTGTTCAAGTCGTTGCCCGCGAATCTCCCCCTAACTGACCGGGTGGTCCGGTTAAAAAACGCCCTCATCAGGGAAACCCAGCGGCGAGCACGGAAAGAAGCAAAAAGTGACTGGGTAGCTGCCGACCTCGAGACCCTCGACCGTCAGCAGCTGCACGCCCTCTATGGCCGGCACACCCCAGATGACTTCAAAGATGAACAGACCCTCCAGAAGTACCTGGCCCGGCGGTGGGCCAAGAAACAGTTGCGCGTCGTGGCTGATGCCATTTATAACAACTACTTCTTTGACCTCAATGAACAATACGCCGACTTTTTAGCCCAGTGTCGCCGCCCGGCAGGGATTAGTGCTGCGCAATGGCAAGAATTCATCAACCAATTCAGTACCCAGTTGGAGTACCACCAACTTTCATTTATCCATACCGCGCCGCTGATGTACCTGCGTGACCTGCTAACTGGTGGCGGGCAAAACCGGGCAATGCAGTACGTCTTCATCGATGAAATGCAAGACTACTCACTTGCAATGCTGATCTACTTGCGGCACGCCTTTCCGACAGCTAAGTTCACCATTCTGGGCGATGCAGAGCAGGCACTCTTCCATCCCCTCCAGTTGCCAGAAGAACTCTTAGCCAGTCTGAAAGGGGCCCTCAAAGCACAGCGACCACGCTTAGTAACTTTAAGGCGTGCCTACCGGTCAACCACCGAAATTACCAACTTTGCTAAACAACTCCTTCCCGATGGCGACAAGATTATTGCTTTCAACCGGCATGGTGAGCGCCCACGGCTCATTAAGGCCGTTAACCAAGCAGCAGCCCAGCGAGTAATGGCTGCTGAACTCAAACGCATGCTCAGCAAACCACAGACGGTGGCCGTCCTGACAACTAATTCTGCCAAGGCAGCAACTATCTGCCAGCAGTTGAAACATTCCGGAATAGCCGCCCACTTGCTGACCGCCCATGACAGTCAGCTGCCGCGTTCCGGGGTCGCAGTCCTGCCGATTTATTTAGCCAAGGGGTTGGAATTCGATGCCGTCGTTGCGGCCGATGTTTCTCAAGCGGCCCTCGCCCCTGCTCGCGCAACCGGCATCATCTACACAATGGCGAGCCGGGCCATGCACGAATTAACCCTTATCAGTATTGGGCAACCAGCCCAGGTTATTAGCTCCCAAACTAACGGCCAATTGCTAACAAAATAACTGCCTTCAGACACAAAAACGGCCTTCTGCTATGCGGAAGGTCGTTTTACTATTAGTCGGGTTGCCGACTATTCATTTGTTTCATCAGGTGGTCACTCGACTGGATCGAGTGTTTCAACAAAAACGGTGCAATCACGGTGGCCAAAACAATCACCGCAATAATATCAGAGTAGTAAGTTTCCGAGAGCAGGTGCGCGGAAAAACCGATTTGCGCGGTAATTAATGACATTTCACCACGAGCGACCATCCCACTTCCGACAACGTAGTCACCTGGCCACTGCAGACCTGCCATCCGGGCTCCCAGTCCACAGCCAAAAATCTTGGTCAAGACTGCCAAAATCGTCATCACGATAACAAACAGCAATGATTCCTTCATCCGGTCAAAGCGCATGTTCAAACCGATGCTAACAAAGAAGACCGGGATAAACAGCGAATAGCCGATCGGGATAAAGGAGTGGTTAATGATTTCCTGGTGGTGGGTATTAGCAATGGCCAGTCCAGCAAAGAAGGCCCCGACGGCACCGCTTAGGCCGACCCCTTCGGCAGCGCCCGCCATCGTCAGGCAGATGATCATCGCCATCACCGAGTTAGAAGCCATCGTCAGCAGGTGTTCGCTCAACCGCATCAGGATTGGTGCCAGCCAGCGGACTAGCAGGTAGGCTACCACAAAGAAAAGGACTTGCAAGGTTAACGCCAGGAAAATGTTGCTCGGCCCGTGCGACTCAGCGTGGCCGCCAGAAGCATCAATCATCCCGATCATTAAACTCAGTAGGATGACACCGATAATGTCGTCAGCCACTGCCGCACCGAGAATCGTTGCTCCTTCTTTGGAGTCTAAGACGTGAAACTCACGCATTACCGCGACGGAAATGCTGACCGAGGTCGCTGAGAAAATTACCCCAATAAACAGTGATTCCAGGTGGTTGAAACCAAACAGCAGCGAAGCGCCACCCATCAAGACAACCGGGAAAACTACCCCCATAATGGCAGTAATCACGGCCGGTTTGAGGTATTTCTTAAGCAGTGACAGGTCGGATTCAAGTCCGGCGATGAACATTAAAATAACCACCCCCAGCTCCTGGAACTGGTCAATCATGGGGGTCAGCTTGACCCAGTTCAGAATGGCTGGGCCAATAATAATGCCAACAATAATTTGCCCAATAACATCGGGCACTTCAATCCGCACACAAAAGTGACTGACCAACTGAGTTACCAGCAAGATAAAGGCCAGCGTGGCAAAAAACGTCATTGTGCACCTCCAAAATAATATTTGTGTTTATTGTACCGGTATTAGTGGCAAAGAACCACCCTTCCTAGACTTTTCTGATAAAAAAAAGGGAGCGTGACAGAAGTCATTTATGACTTCGTAGTCACGACGCGGAGCTAGGCTATCTGCCGCCCCAGCGAGCAACAATAGGCTCCTAGCATTCGGCTTTACCAGAACGTTAGGAGCCATTGTTGTACCGCCTGTTAACTTTTAGCATAGATAAGGGGGCTTATCTCACAGACCCCTATTAGCAAATTGTCTTCTCACTGCTCAGAGTATGAAAAAAGCCATCTAGCGGGTTCGAACCGCCGACCTCATCCTTACCATGGATGTGCTCTACCTAGCTGAGCTAAGATGGCACTTGTAGTATAGCGAAGACGGCGGCGTTAAATCAAGCCATTGCGGACAAATGACTACTTGCATCTGTTCAAAAACATCGTTAAAATAGCACATACAAATCCAATTCAGTAACATAAGCGACCAGCAGGCGTTTCGTGAGGATGACTTAATATTCTTCCTTGCTTGCTGGTCGCTTTTCTGTTGTAAAGGAGTTTTCAAATGGACGAACTATTTTCCAAGGTACCAGTCAAAACGGCCTACTTTAAGCTAGCCCTGCCAGTGGTCATGGGGATGATTACCACCATGATTTACAACTTGGCTGACACGATGTTTGTCGCCAAAACTGGCCGTCCCGACCTCGTTGCAGGGGTAACTATCGGCGCCCCCTTATTTACCTTTCTGCTAGCGGTCGCTGATATTTTTGGCCTTGGCGGCAGCTCGGTCGTTTCCCGGCTGCTCGGTGAACAACGTCACGGACTAGCTAAACGAGTCAGCAGTTTCTGCCTTTATGGCAGCATCATCACCGGTATTGTTTTGACCGGCTTGCTGCTCTTGTTGGAGCACCCCATCCTGCACCTCCTGGGAGCCAAGCCGGCGACCTACGAACAGGCAGCCGCCTTTTACCGGGTCCTTAGTTTTGGTGCCGTCTTTATTATTTTCTCCATTGTCCCACAAAACCTCATCCGGACCGAAGGGTTAGCCAGCCAAGCAATGATTGCTACCGTTGCTGGGACCGTCTTAGCAATCATCCTGGACCCCATTTTCTTATTTGTCCTTCGTTGGGGGACCGCTGGTGTTGCTTTGGCCAACGTTATCGGCTACTTCTTCTGTGACCTGCTACTGATCTGGATGGTGACCAAAAAGGCTCACTACGTTACCTTGAACGTTCACCAAGCGCGAATTCATAAGCGAGAAATCGGTGAAGTTATTGCTATCGGGATTCCTGGTTCAATTACTAACTTTGCCCTGACCTTTGGAATGGCCCTCCTTAACTCTTCACTAGCAGCTTATGGTGCTTCAATGGTTGCCGCGATGGGGATTACTCAAAAAATTTACGGGGTGGTAATCCTAGTGATCGTCGGTTTTGCTTTCGGCGCCCAACCCTTAATCGGTTTCAATTATGGCGCTAAACAGTGGCAACGGCTTCACGAAATCCTCCGCTTTGACTTTTTGGTAGAAGTAACTTACGCCGTTATCGTGGGCGGACTTTTGATTATTTTTTCCCGACCCGTTGCTGCTTTATTCATGAACCAGCCAGTGATTGTCCATGCTGCTAGCTACATGCTAATTGCCACCCTTGTCACAACTCCCCTGGTCGGTTTAATTCTGGTATACACAACCGTCTTCCAATCGATGGGCAATGCTCGCGGCGCATTTATTATGTCCGTGTCGCGTCAGGGAATCATCTACTGGGTTGCCCTTGAAGCTCTCAAACATAGTTTTGGCTATAACGGAATTGTCTGGGCTCAGGCCGCCAGCGATGTCCTGACTTGTGTCCTGGGTTACTGGCTCTACCGTGTCAGCCTCGACTGGAAGGATAAGTTACCGCGACGCTGACAACAACCGCAAGTATTTCGCGGGCAGCTGGTCAACTAACCACACCTGGTCATTGGCATAGTAAAATTTAATTCCGTCCCGGGAAGCAGCTGCAGCGTCAACAACTAAGATTGCGGGTTTTTGGTCACGGCGTTGACCAACTTGGCGGGCAGTGGCCTGGTCCGCTGACAGGTGGACATACTGACGCCCCATCGGTAACAAGCCTTTTTGCCAAATGCTGGGCAAGAACCGTCGCGCCGTGCCATGGTAAAGCACTGCTGGTGGCACCTTCTCAGGATGTTTAATAATGCCCGGAATACTATGTCCATAGAGGGCACAGATTTGGCCATTTTTAATCTTAAATCGTTGTTTCTTAGCACCGTGCATTATCTCCCGGATAGTCATCTCCGTTAGCCGGGGGTGAAAATGATGCACCCGGTTCATGGCAGCCAAAAACTGGTGAAGGTCCACATAACCATACTTATCCAGTGTCAACCCATACTTCGCGGGGTTGTGACGTAGAGCGTACGACATTTTTTTGCTAATGAATACTTGTGAACGTTTGTCCATCCGCTTGTCTTGGAATCTGTGGTCAGTCATAATTTGCCTCCTTTTCTTTTATTATAATCACTCCCCTGCCACTTTAACCGTTAATGTGAAACCTCCTCCGGTGTCAATTCACCGGGGGAGGCTTTTTATTGTTTGCTATTCTAGCGAGTCCTGCTGGGCGATAAAACTGGCAAGCAGGATGGCACGTTTCAGCAACGAATTGGCGCTTGCCCTTTCACCAGTACTATGAGCGCCGCTGCCAACGATCCCTAACCCATCAATGGTGGGCACTCCCTGGGCAACCATGATCCCCGCATCCGAAGCACCACCACCTTCCACCGCGTGCAAGCTGCCATAACCAATTTGGTGGCTCACCTGGTTAAGTCGTTGAAATAACCGTTTCACTGCGACGGTTTCCTCCATGCTCTTAATTCGTGTCAGTATTTTGATGGTCGTTCGTGTTCCCAAAATGGTGGGGTGAGCAGCAATCGCTTGCAATTGCTGCAATAACTGTTCACCCTGTTGATTAGTTCGGAAGCGGATGCCAATGCGCGTCATTGCCTGGTCGGGGATAATATTTTCACTCGTCCCGCCCTGGATCATCCCGCAGTTAACGTGAATGCCGGCGTCCAGGTTGGTTAATGAGGAAAATTGGATAATTTGGTGAGCAAGTTCCTCAATAGCACTCCGACCCTTGGTTGGTTCAGCTCCCGAGTGCGCTGCTTGTCCCTGAACCACCGCTTCAACGATCATGCCGCCGCGATTGCTGGTGACGACCCGCGCAAAATCATTTGCACTACCTTCTAAGTTCAGTCCGTATGCCCCGCCATCACACTCCTTTTCAATAATCTCGCTTGCCCGTGAACCCAGGTGTAGTTTTTCCTCGTCGCTGACGATGATCAGCTTGATTGGGCAATGTCGCAGGCCCAGTTCAACCAGTGCCTGGATCGCAAACAAGCCGCTGACTAACCCACCCTTCATATCGAAAATGCCAGGCCCTGACAGTTGGTCGCCCTTCTGTTGAAAGGGACGCTGTTTTGCTGTTCCGACCGGGAAAACCGTGTCCAGGTGTCCCAGCAAAATGACTGGTGCCATGTCAGCTGGCCCACTGAGTTCACCAACCAGCACCATCCCCGGCTTTCCCCGGTCAATTTGGCGGGTGGTCATCCCCAGTTGGGCCATCTTGGCTTTAAGGATTGCCGCCACCCGCTCTCCACCTTCCCGGCTAGTCGCCGGACTATCGACGTTAACCAGCTGTTTGGCAAGTTCCAGCATTGATAGCAAGTGTGATTGACAATACTGTTGAATCTGTTTCATTAACTTTCACCGCTTTCGTTGATTCTTAACGTCTTTTTTATAAGTAGTGAATGGCAAAGCCGGCGAAGAAAACGGATACCAGGGTAACGGTCACCAGACCGGCAGTAATCATCTTTGGTAAGAAGTAGTTTTCTAATGCCACTTGTTCTTCTGTTGTCTGCCCAGCACTAGCAGCGATTTCTTGGGACAAAATCATCGTCGTCGGGAAACCAAACGTGCAGGTCATCCCTAACGCTACCGCCATTTCACGAGAAACATTGAAAAAGCGGGCAGACAACAGTGCAGTAAGCAAAACACCAACAGTCCCCACTACCAGGCACCCAAGTAGCGGTAACAGCACCGAAAGTACCGTTTGCGGGGTAATGTCGGCTAAGCTGGCAACAATGACAATCGTTACTAAAAAGGTAATCATCCCGCTGGACGCTGTTTTGCCCATCATGTGGTCCGCTAAAAATCCCAGCTGGTTGAAAATGATGCCCAGCACAAAGCAGAGAACGAGATAATTGACTACTCCGTGGATCAGCAAACTAATCCCGAAACTCAGTGAGGCTACGAGTCCCAACTTCGCCAAATTGATAATTGGTGTATCAAACATTGTCGACAACTGAAGCGGTCGCCGCCGAGGCGTTATTGTCTGCTCATTTGTTGTTGCTTTCAATGAACCAGTAGCTAACAAGTGCCGCGCTTCACGCCGGAGGGCATATGTGGCAATCGGAATCCCAACGATGTTTTGAAAAGTGAGGACCGCTAACGCGTAAGTTGATAATAATTCCATGTTTTTGGCCCGCATCGCATTCAAGAGGACTAGCGTTGCCGCATTACCACCGGCAAAAATGGGTGCACCGACAATCCCGAAATCCTTCCGCTGGACCAGAACAGCCACTAGCACAATTAACAGGCACGAGCCGATGGCGCCCATGATTGCAATGACGACTACTTTCCACTGCCGTTTGAGTTCGCTCAGGTTAATCGTTGTGCCCAGCGAGGTCAGCATCAAACCGACAATTGCCATCCCGAATTCTTCCACCCCACTATTAGCAAACAGGTTTTTGGGTAATATCCCGCTCCAGAAGCCGATCAGCCCCAATACGGAAATTGTCAAAACAGTATCAATAATGCCGTTAGTCCGGCGAGCGACGTATTCACTAGCAGCGTAAATTACTAGTAAAATCGTTAAAGAAATAACTCCAGACATATCAAATTCTCCAAATCATATTGACTGACTAGCAACCGTCTCTCCGCGTAAATGGTTTGGAAGAATAAAAAAACCACACAGTTGGAACTACTGTGTGGTCAATGATATTTATCGAGCCAGCACAGGTACGCTTTGAGAGACCTCAAAAATGACCGTACCCGTGTTAAAAACACTAGATGCGATCAAAAGTGTACCATGCCTGCCAACGCTTTTGTTCATAACGTGTTTTCATGATGATGGCTCCTTTCTTAAATGTTGGTTAGAATATTACTACAATTTTCTCAGCTGTCAATCACTTTTTTTATTTATTGACGATTATCAAACTCTAGAGTGGCCCCTAGCTTACTAACACCAAGGACAGCACTACTTATTTATTCCAGAGAAATTTAATTAAAATTCGGTTAACCTTGGCATTATGGTGAAGCTTACTATGTTGTGCTTGACGTCCAATCATCTTAACTTCCTGATAACTTTTGGCCCGGTTCGCAACAAGGTATTTCAGTGAAAGCGATGAGGCGTTAGGGACTGTCCCGTCAGTCTGCCCACCATGGTCACCATAAATATTCAAAACTCGCGCTGTTGTGGGGTAGGTCGTTCTCAACTTCAGTAATGGTCGAAAACCTCGATCCATGTTGACTGGCCGGCGATTATTTTTCAATTTCATCCCCTCATCAAAGCCATTAAAGTGTCCAGCAATATCCACCTGCTTGTTGAGCTGTGGCATCCGCGGATTGGTCGCGTTGGCTAGTAAATAATACATAATATCCATATTGCCCATTGAATGGCCAACTAAATTCATTTTGGTAAAGCGGTAGCGGTTTTGAACAGCTGTAATCACGTTGCCGGCCCACTGACCATCCTGCTTGTAATTACCATTGCGATTATTCGTATACTGTACCTGGATAATTGGATTTTTGGTTCCAGCTGGAATAGTGCCATGCAGGGTAACATGACCATCCAACCCTACCTTAGCCAAAATCACGGTTTTGGTCACCCCGGCAGCCTTAGCACCGTCAGTCATGTACTGTTCGGCATGAGCTGAGGAACCAAACCCATGAAAGAAGAACGTTGGCGTACCAATGACTCCCCGGTGTGTCGCGGGATGGTAAACTCTCGCTTGCTGACTACGCCACATCCACCAACCAGCAACAATGGCAATAGCTAATGCAATAATGAGCCACATTTTTGTTTTCCTCTTCAACTTGTCCACCCTTTTTATCAACTATTATCTGTCCTTCCTTTTGCACGGTCAACGAAAAGCACGATGCCTGAGTAGACCACTTCTCAAAAATGGTATAATAGCTTCGATATAATAAATAACAAGGAGGAGTTATTCATGTCATTTAACCCTGCCAAAGTTCAGGATGTGTGGAAGGACGCTGGCAAAGCAGTTCAGTTCACCGTCTTAGAACTAAAACGTCAAGACCAAGCCAAGGAACTTGCGACAGTTAAGGAATTCATTGATCGTTTCCAGGCCATTACCCGCTCCCTCCGGATCCGCGCCCAGGAAAGCAATCTCAAAGTCGCGGTGGGCTTTAGCAACGCTGCCTGGGACTATCTCTTTCCTAACGCTCCGAAGCCCAAGGAATTAACAACCTACGAGGGGATCATGGGTGACAAGTACGAAATGCCCGCCAGCAAGGGTGACATCTTCCTCCACGTGCGGGCCAACGACGAGGCAACGGTTTACGAGTTTATGCGCCAAGTAATGCTCTTTATTGGTGACATTACAACCGTTGTCGACGAGACACATGGTTTCCGCTACTTTGAAGGGCGGGCCATCATCGGCTTTATCGACGGAACAGAAAATCCAGAGATGGACGAAGCCAAGGATTACGCCGTTGTAGGGCCTGAGGACCCGCTCTTTGAAAACGGGTCTTACGCCTTTGCCCAGAAGTGGCGTCACGAAATGGATATCTGGGACCACCTGACGACCGAAACCCAGGAAAAGGCGGTTGGCCGCCAAAAATTTGATGACCTGGAACTACCTGACGGCGAAAAATTCAAGAACGCGCATAACGTTGTCTCGCAGGTGAAGTTCAACGGCGTCTCACAAAATATCGTCCGGATGAACGTCCCTTATTCCGACCCGGCTACCGGTATTACCGGGACCTACTTTATCGGCTATGCCCGTCACTGGCAGGTAACCAAGGCGATGCTGGAAAGCATGGTCAAGGGACATGACTACCTGTTAAGTTTCTCCAAGATTCTTTCTGGGCAGCTCTTCTTTATCCCGTCAAAGGACACCCTTGACCAAATCGTCAACGGTGACTTAACCAAATAATTATTGTACCAACGCAAAAACCGTTGCTAGCATTCGAACTAGCAACGGCTTTTTTTATCTCAATGTTGACGGGTAATTAGTCGCGGTATTTCCGCTTGTCGAGGTAAACAACTAGGCACTCTAATAATGCCAGGATCACTACCAGGACAACGTCAATCGTGTACAATCGTTTCTTCCACGGCAGGGTCACAGCGTTAGCGCTCTTAACTGCGTCTTTGCGGTAAGCGTTGCTATTAACGGTCGTGTACAAAATGTTGTGTGAGGCAGTCCGCATCTGACGAACAACTGCTGGGTTCTTCATCCCCTGCGGCTTAGCACCCATGGCTCCGTTGGTCGACAGCATCAAGTCGGTCCCGTTGGCCAGCCCGGCGTTGGAGTTCATAAACAGACCAACGAAGTAGTCGGTTTCGACGAGCCCACGGTAACCCCATTCGCCACGAAGAACGTTGTTGAGCAGGTTGCTGTTGGCACCGCACCAACGGTCACCGATAAAGTTAAAGGCGTTCATTGTTGCCATGACGTGACCATCTTCCACGGCCATCCGGAACGGCTTCAAGTAAGTTTCACGGATTGACTGTTCGTTTGCCCACTCGTTGAGGCTGTTCATTCGGTTAGTTTCCTGGTTGTTCATGGCAAAGTGTTTCATGTAGGAGTAAACGCCGAACTTCTTGGCGCCGTTAATTTCATTGGCAGCCATTGTCCCGGCAAGCTGTGGATCTTCGGAGTAGTATTCGAAGGTCCGCCCGCCAAATGGGTTCCGGTGAATATTCATGGCTGGACCGTACCAGCCGGAGATACCAGCAGTCCGTCCTTCCTTGCCGACTTGTTGTCCCTTATCCTGCGCCATCTGAGAATTCCAGGTTGCCGCGGTCAAGTCGGCAGCCGGGAATGTCGTTGTCTTCAAGCCCTTGACGATCAAGCTGCTCAATCCAGAAGGACCATCAAAGTCGTACGTTTGCACTTTGCCGATGGATTTAATCGGTACAGTCTGGTAACCACCATAGGTAACCAGTTTCTGCATCTCCTTGACGCTCATTTGGTCTAAGAGCTTATTCCACATTGGGTCGTTGTAGGACTTACCACGTAACTGTGACAACTTGAGACCATTGTGGGCCCCGGTAGTTGGCATCTTCCCAGTAGCCTTGGACATCTTGTAATTTTGCGGAACAGTGGCGTGCTTCAAGGTGTGCTTGGTTGCCTTAGTATCCTTGCTTGGGGCAGCCAACGCCTTGTCCGCGTTAGCAAAGTTGTCCTTCCGGCTCAAGTAAGTAATGTCATGGCCGGCAGCGTTCTTAAACTGACTCTTAGTGCTCTTCTTGTCACCAGGCAGTTTTTGGTAAACGACCTTGTTAGGCAGGTTAAACTGCTGAGTATCAACAACGTCGTGGGAGTTGTTCTTCAACTGAATTTGGTAATTTCCAGAATCGAGGACGTACTTACCACTTTGCTGGTCAAAGGAAGCCATATCGGACTGGTTAGCCGTAAAGTGTAGCGTTTGCGACTGGCCTGGTTGCAGGGTCTTCGTCTTCGCAAACCGCAACAAGTTCGTTGATGACTTTTCAATACCCCCGTTGGTGTACGGTGCGGTGTAGTAGGTCTGAACAACATCTTTACCGGCCCGCTTGCCAGTGTTGCGAACAGTGACAGTGTATGACAGCTGACCGTTCTTGCCCTGGTTAACATT
>NZ_CAKPXS010000037.1 GCF_934202235.1 uncultured Limosilactobacillus sp.
ACAATTTTGTCTAACAATTGTAGGGCACTTCAGGTGGCCGTGGCTTTTTTCTTTAGCAGACACATGAAATAACGATCATGTGTAACAAAAAAGTTGACTTAGTTGGCGAATGAAAGGGGAAAAGAAAGCGACCAGGGAACTCTTTGGCGCAGTAAGCGTCAGTTAAGCTTGGTCAATAATAGTCAAACGCCTTTTAGCACTCTACCACTAATAGTGCTAAAAAAGTCTTGCCTCTTTCGTAAATTGGGTTAGGATATAGGTGTAATCAAGTTGAGTGGAAAGGAAGCATTTAAGATGGCTAATGAAATTGAACGGCGGAAGAACTTTTTTGATGATATGATGAACGTTCGTAACTGGATGAACCCAGGCTTCTTTGATGAAACTCCGAGTTATATGAAGACTGATATTGCTGAAACTGACAAGGAATACCGGGTTAAGGTTGATATGCCAGGCTTTAATAAGAAGGATATCCATATTAGCTACAATAACAACATCTTGACGATTACCGGGCACCGCGACACGTTTGATGACGAATCAGACCAGGAAGGTAACGTTCTTCACAGTGAGCGTCGGTATGGGCAACTTAGTCGTCAGTACCGTCTGCCAGATGTGGACATTGATAAGGTTAACGCCAAGTATACCGACGGGGTTTTGATCCTCACTTTGCCAAAGCTGACCCTCAGTGGCGATAATGGTAACCGGATTGAGATTGATTAATTAGCATTGAATAACTAAGAGGACCGTCAGGCAACTGTCGGTCTTTTTTCGTGAGTGGCTGAAGGATATAATGACTCCAGGAGGGAAGGCCAATGAAAAAGATTGATGCACATTTACACTTAGTCCGCAGCCTCGCGGGACTTAATGGTAAGGGCCGTTTAACGCCACTGGGTCACGGGAAGGCCATTTGGGACGATGGTGAAGTCATTAAGCTAATTCCCGATGGCTGGGGTGACGACCAGTTTTTAGCTGCCACGGCACTCAAAGTCATGGATCGTAACCAAATTGACAAAGCGGTTTTGCTCCAGGGAAGCCTCAATGGTTATCAAAACTATTATTCCTGGCAGGTTGCCAAGGAATATCCTCACCGGTTGATGACATCATTTGCTGTTGACCCCTTGATGGACCAGGCAATGACGATTGCCAAACGGTATGTCGATCAACTGGGAGTGCGGGTGATTAAATTTGAAATTTCCCAGGGCGGGGGTCTTCACGGCTATCACCGTGCTTTTCGGTTAGACCAGTCGCCAGCGTGTGGCCGCCTGTTTCATTACTTAGCTGATTATCCCGGAATGGTGGTGACTGTCGACTACGGCAGCGCTGACCAGGATAGTTACCAGCCGGAAGCCATTACTCACCTTGCGCAGACTTACCCGCAGTTAGACTTTGTCGTCTGCCACCTGTCATTTCCTAACTGTGACCACCTGGACCGGCTGACCAACGCTCTGGAGCAGTGGCAAAAGTTGCCTAATATTTACACTGATTTGTCCGCTATTCAGGATATTGAGGGTGAACAGGGGGATGAGCAGTCGACATTTCTCCGTTGCCAGAAGGATGTCCGGCTGGCCTTGAAGATCCTGGGCAGTAAACGGCTTATCTGGGGGACAGATTCACCGTGGTCAGCGACTTTTAATTCCTACCACCACCTGTCGACCTGGTTAAGTGATGGTGGTTGGTTGACGGCCAGCGAGCAAGAAGACATCATGGCTAACAACGCTGAACGGGTTTATTTTAAGCCCGCTAATGTTGCCGCATTGGCGGCTGCCGAGGACCCGGTAGTTCGGTAATCAGGGGCTCGTAGTTCGTCTTGCTACCCCCCCGTTTTTTGATAAGATAATTGTCAAACTTTTAAGGTGGTGACAATTATCGGAAAAATCAAATGGGTAATTGCCAGTGGACTGTTCGTTTTGCTGATTATCGGTCTCGTTAAGAATAACTTGCCGCGACAACGAGAAGCCTGGATTTATAACCGGCAGGGGTCATTGGTAAGGCATTACTCCTTACCTGGTGACCGACATGATTTAAATCGCTTGGGCAGGGTTATCGGTGATAGTGGTGGTCAAGCAGAGCGGTTGTTTTCTCCCCGGCCGCGAAACGCCGCAGTGAGGTACGTTTATCAGTGGCGTGAGAATGGCAAAGTAACTAAATTAACAGTTTATGATAACCGGGAATTATATATTGATGCCGGGCTGATTCGGACAACGGCCAAGTTGAGCCACAGCGAGTACCGGGAATTGACCAGCATAAAATAAAATAGCAGCTGCTAGCTTGTTGCTAGCAGCTGTTGTTAGTTAGCATCTTCATTGGTGGCTGGTTGGCCATTAGGGTGTTCAGCGATTCCCCGCGGGAAGTCCTGGTCGATTTGTTTGAGAATTGGAAGTAAGTAGTTAATATAAACTTGATAAGCTTTGATCGGGTCGCCACCCTGGACATTCTTGGCCATTAATGCCAGCGCAATTTCGTGGGCACGTTGTTCGTTTGAAATCATATTTTCACCTCCTGACCAGTTTACCAGATTTTCTGCTCACTGGCGGTGGTGAAGTGCAGTTTGATCAATCTTTGTGATCTTTTCCACGATGGTTACCAAGATGTGTTAAAATGAAAATTTAATAAGGAAAAAATGGCAAAGGAAATGGTGTTATGAATGAAACCAACCAGCAACCACAAAAGATGGAACGGGGCTTAAAGAATCGCCACGTTCAATTGATTGCTATCGGTGGGACCATTGGGACTGGGCTCTTTTTGGGGGCCGGAAAATCAATTCATGTAGCGGGGCCATCGATTGTTCTCGCTTATTTAATCACCGGGATTATGTGTTTCCTGCTGATGAGAGCGATGGGGGAGTTATTGCTGTCGAACCTCGGTTACCGGTCGTTTATTGAGCCAATTCGCGAATATCTTGGTGAACGGGTAAGTTTTGTGGCTGGCTGGGTTTACTGGCTGTGCTGGATCACAATTGCCATGGCGGAAATCACGGCAATTGGTCTTTATATTCAGTTATGGTTGCCACACTGTCCGCAGTGGGTACCAGGGTTAATTACCCTTGTGGTGCTCGTCTGTGTCAACTTGATTACCGTCTCAGCCTTTGGGGAAGTCGAGTTTTGGTTTGCCATGATAAAAATCGTGGCAATCGTTGCCCTGATCGCAATTGGCATTGTGTTGATGTTTCTGCAGTTTAAGTCACCAGCCGGCTATGTTACCAGCCCGAAAAACCTGGTGGCCTTTGGCGGTTTCTTTCCGCGGGGGATGAAGGGCTTTTTGATGTCTTTTCAAATGGTCGTCTTTGCCTTTGCGGGAATTGAGATGGTCGGAATGACGGCTGCTGAAACGGCCAACCCGCGGCAAGTGCTTCCCAAGGCCATTAATAGCATTCCCCTGCGGATCCTCCTGTTTTACATTGGATCGCTGCTGGTGATCATGTGCATTTATCCTTGGCAAAAATTGTCACCGAGTGCCAGTCCCTTTGTCACCGTCTTTGACGATATTGGTATCCGGGGAGCGGCTAGCATCATTAACTTCGTGGTGATTACCGCGGCGGCTTCGTCATGCAATAGTTCGTTGTACACGACTGGCCGGATGCTGGCAGAGCTGACGGCAGATTCTCGGCGACCACTAGTCCGCCGGATCAGTCAGTTATCTAGTCACAATGTTCCAGCAACGGCGATTATCTTTTCGGCGGCCATCATTGCCTTGTCGGCACTGCTTAATTACTTGTTACCTAGCAGCGTCTTTACGCTGGTATCCAGTGTGGCGACGACCAGTTTTCTCTTTATTTGGGGGTTGCTCATTTGTACTCACCTGAAATACCGGCAACTCAACCCGCAATCAGTGGGGATGCCGGCAGCACCGTATTCTGATTGGTTAGTGTTGCTGTTTCTGGCGGCGGTTGCCGTCATCCTTTGTCTGAGCCCCGACACTTTCTGGCCGCTGGTCGTGTCAGTGGCGGTGATTGCACTGCTCACGGTCGTCTCACTTTCGAAAAAGAATTTATAACAAAAAAAGCTGGTCGTTAAACCAGCTTTTTTAGTTATGTTTAAGTCATTTAGCATTAAATTACTGTCATGACTTGCCTTATTATTGTTTGAGCCCTAATTTGTATTGGCAGTCAGGGCAGAGCCCGTGGACTTCAATATCGCTTTGGGTAATTAAGTAGCCGCTACTTTTTCTGGCAATGTCTTGCAACTGGCGGTTAAGCGTCGCAAACTCATTGTCAAACACGTCGGTAATCTTGCCGCAATTATCGCAGACTACGTGAAAGTGTGGTCGCCCGAAGTAGTCGTAGTGGGCGCTACCGTCACCGGTTTTTAACTCAATTACCAGTTTGTAGTCGACCAGGACTTTCAGCGTGTTGTAGATTGTTGCCAGGCTGATGTTATCAACCTCGTTTTTCAGGTCTTCATAAATCATTTCAACCGTCGGGTGGGTATGGTGGCTGATCAGGTAGCGAAGGATAGTTTTTCGCTGCGGAGTCAGCCGGACGTGATTATCCCGGAGTCTGGCAACTGCTAATTGATATTCGTTTTCAGCCATGAAAATACCTCCCTTATAATTATTATAAACTGACTTTATTGTAGCACGATCCGCCAATTATGCAATTGCTACGTCTTGACCCTCTAAGGTAGAGCAGTTATAATCAAGTCGCAAAAAAGAGTCTAGATAAGAAAGAATAGAGGTTGATTTGATGACAAGAAGTATTGATCAAAACGGCCGCCAGTATAGCCGTTTTTGGTTTATTCTGACCCTGCTGCTGGGTACTTTTACCATGTCGATTAGCCAGTCATCCCTGTCGACTGCCTACCCAACACTGATGCAGGCTTTCAACATCCCGGCGTCCACTGTCCAATGGCTGACCACGGGGTTCATGCTGGTAATGTGTGTCAGCATGCCAATTAGTCCCTGGCTGCTTAATAACATTAGTTTTCGGACGCTTTATTTAGCCGACCTGGTCCTTTTCGACGTTGGTTCGTTGATGATTGTGATGACGCCGGCCGGCTGGGGGATTAACGGCTTCTGGTTCATGATGGTGGGCCGGGTAATGCAGGCCTTTGCCGTCGGGGTTCTTTTTCCGTCTTACCAATCCGTCTTGTTGACGATTACACCGGAAGAAGAGCGTGGCCTGACAATGGGGGTTGCCGGTTTAGTCATGGGTTCAGCCCTTGCTGTTGGACCGATTGTATCCGGCATTGTCCTCAAGTTCTTTACCTGGAAGAGTCTGTTTATCTTCTTCATGATTGTGATTACCGTCATTTTTGCTGTCGGTGCGCTCGGCGCAATCCGCGACGTGATGGTGCGGCACCAAACGGGTTTGGACTGGTTGTCCGTTATCCTTTCACTAGGGTTGATTGGCGTGATGTACGTGATTAACAAGGTGGGCAAGCAACAAGTTGACTGGGGACTGGCAACGATCATTTTGGTTGTCAGCGTGCTTATGCTAGTTTGGTTCGTGGCCCGGCAATTTCACCTCCAGACGCCGCTATTGGAGCTGCGTGTCCTGAAAACCTTTAATTATGATTTGGCAATTATGCTAACGGCGTTGTCCTATGTGGCCTTAATTGTCACGACCATTATCTTTCCCTTGTACTACCAGGGAGTGCTCAAACTCTCGCCATTTGCTTCCGGGATGTCGTTAGTGCCGGGGGCAGTTCTGCTGAGCTTGCTGAACCCGGTCACTGGGTGGCTCGCCGACCGATTAGGCTACAAGCCAACGATGCTGCTGGGGATGGTCATGATCATTTGCGGCTGGCTGGGAGCGATGTTTTTGGTCAGTTCGCAAAGTTTGCTGGTGATGATTCTTTGTGCAATGGTGATCGAGGGTGGCAACGCCTTTGTCATGATGCCGGCGGTAACAATGGGGGCCAACTCATTGCCGGATGAACTTGTTTCCCACGGCACGGCCGTTATTACTACCATTCGCCAGGTCTTTGGCTCTACCGGGGTTGCCGTCGCAACAATTGTCCTGACAGCGGCAACGAAGAGCGCTGAACGGCGGGGAGTATCATCATTATCTGCTAACCTGCATGGCTACCACCTGGTGTTCATCATGATGGTGGTGGTTGCCGTCATCGGTTTGGTAATGGCTTTATTACTACGTGACGATACGGCCAAGAAAAAAGGTAATAACTAGTTCTTACTGCCGTACCTCTTAGTGAGGGGTGAAAACAATGACAAGCAAAAAGCGGCCCACATGGGCGGAACAAAACGATAAGATGAGAGAATACTACGACCATTACTGGGGGTTCCCGCTTCACAATGACCACCAGCTCTTTGAGTTATTTTCCTTGGAAATTTTTCAGGCGGGGCTGAGCTGGAATGGCGTTTGGCAGAAAAGAGCGGCCCTGCGGCGGGCGTTTGCTGACTTCCAGATTAACCGGGTGGCCGCAATGGACCACGATGACTTCTTACGGTTGATGAGGAACCGCTCAATTATTCGCAACCAGCGAAAGATTTTGGCGACTATCCATAACGCCCAGGCAGCTCAACAAATCAAACGGCAACGGAGAATCGGTTTTGCTGAATATTGTTGGCAGCTGGTTGATAACATCCCGCAACCGTCACCGGTTGGCGAGGGTGAAGACCTCCCGCCACAGACAGTCTTGTCGAAAAGGGTCAGCCAGCAACTGCACCGTGATGGTTTTAGTGGTGTCGGTCCGGTGGTGGCAATGAGCTTCTTGTGTGCTAGTGGAATGATCGATGTTCGTCAGCAGAAAAATTCAAAAAAGTGTTGACATCATTTTCAAGATTCGCTATTATAGCATCAATCAAATATTAAAGTTTGCTGAGAACAGATGAGTAATCTTTCACAAACCGTTAACAGAAAGCGCGGTCGATGAAAAAGTGCACGGAATGGAAAGATGAAGATGGTCTGGGAGCAGGCAGCGTGGTGAGCAATTGCAAACCGCGCATGGGAGAGCCCATTATTGCTCAACGGTTTGCGACTGAGTTGTGAACTGGTGAAGGCTGTTTGCCGAGAGACAAGCAGTGAAAATGGGTGGTAACACGTTAATTAACGTCCCTGTTGTTTCAAGCGTTGAAGCAGCAGGGATTTTTCTTTGGATTTGTAATGAAAGAGGTTTGGATGATGATCGATTTTAAGGATGTCAGTGTGACGTTCCACGACAGCGGCAAAGAAGTGCGAGCCGTCAAAAACGTCAGCCTGACAATTGAAGACCAAGATATCTATGGAATTGTCGGTTATTCCGGGGCCGGAAAAAGCACCCTGGTCCGAACCATCAACCTCCTGCAGGAACCAACCGGCGGGCACGTCCTGGTCAACGGGACGGACTTCACAAAGTTATCGGAAAAGGAACTTCGTCAGCACCGGCGGAAGATTGGGATGATTTTCCAACACTTCAACTTACTGGAGAGCCTTACGATCTTCGATAACGTTGCGTTTCCGCTCCGCCACACCGGCAAGTCCAAGCAGGAGATTAGGAAAAAGGTCAGAGAACTATTAGCACTTGTTGGTCTCGCTGATAAGGAAAAAGTCTACCCGAGCCAGCTCTCAGGTGGTCAAAAACAGCGGGTCGCGATTGCCCGGGCGCTGGCCAACGATCCGCAAATCCTCCTTAGTGACGAAGCCACAAGCGCGTTGGATCCGAAGACGACCCTCCAAATTTTGCGCTTGCTGAAAAAACTGAATAAGCAGCTGGGGCTGACCATCGTCCTCATTACCCACCAGATGGAAGCCGTTAAGGCGGTCTGCAATAAGGTGGCGGTGATGGAATACGGTCGGGTGATTGAGCAAGGATCCGCAGCCCAGATCTTCAGTGAACCGCAAGAAAAGCTGACCCAGGAATTCATCCGGGTGGCGAGCCACGTTGACGAGGCCTTAACGACCCTGCGACAAAGCGACCGTTTCCACTTGGGCAATGACGAACAATTGCTGCAGCTGACTTATAACGGTACTAACACCGACCAGCCGCTGATTGCCTCGCTGTTTAGCAACTTTGGCGTGGTTGCCAACATCCTTTACGGAAACGTTGACCTGATTCAAGACGTCCCGCTGGGAAACTTGATCATCAGTCTCCGTGGCGATTCCACGAAGCGACAAGCCAGCATTGATTACCTAAAGAAGCAGGGGGTTCACGTGACTGAATTATCATTAAGCACGAGTGACCACCAGCTGGAAGGAGAGTGATAATATGGCAAGTTTTATCGCAACGTATTTACCGAACGTAGCAGCGGATCCGCAAAGCTTCGTGACAGCGACGGGACAGACCCTGTACATGACCCTGTGGACGTCACTGGTTGCCGGGATTATCGGGTTGCTGGTCGGTGTCTTGTTAGTAGTGACCCGGCCGGGAGGACTTTACCAAAACAAGCCCTTCTTCCAGGTGCTCGATAAGGTCGTCAACATTGTCCGGGCGATCCCGTTCATTATCCTGCTAGCACTACTGGCAACGGTCACCCAGCACATTGTTGGGACGACTATTGGGTCAAAAGCCGCCTTGGTGCCGCTGGTTGTTTGTGTGATTCCGTTTTATGGGCGGCAAATCGAAACGGCCCTGCTAGAAGTTGATCCTGGCGTGGTCGAGGCTGCCCAAGCAATGGGGATTAGCCGGATGGGTATTATTTTCCGTGTTTACCTGCGTGAGGGCCTGATCAGTATTGTCAGGGTATCAGCACTGACAATTATCAGCCTGATTAGCCTGACGGCGATGGCCGGCGCGGTCGGTGGTGGTGGCCTTGGTGACCTGGCTATTTCTCAGGGTTACAACCGTTTTGAAAACGATATTACCATCGTCGCGACGTTGCTGATCTTACTGCTGGTATTGATCAGTCAACTGATTTGCAACTTAATCATCAAGAAGCTTAGTCATTAATTACGAGAGGGGATCATCAATATGAAGTTTAAAAAGTTATTATTAGGTGCTGCCACCTTTGTGGCTGTTGCTGGCTTGACTGCCGTTTTTAGTTTGGACCACCAGGAAGTTGCCCATGCCGCTGACAAGACGGTCAAGATTGGGCTGACTGGTTCTAACGAAACGCCGGTCTGGAAAAACGTAGCTTCCCGGCTGAAAAAGCAGGGGATTAACCTGAAGATTGTTACTTTTTCCGATTACAACCAGCCTAACAAGGCGCTGGCCAACGGCGATCTTGATCTGAATGCCTTTCAAACCAAGATTTTCCTGGATAACTACAATAAGGAACACCACACGCACCTGGTAAGTATTGGTAATACCATCGTTTCACCGCTGGGAGTTTACTCGAAGAAAGTGAAGTCGATTAAGGCAATTAAGAAGGGCTCCACCATCGCTATTCCTAACGACGCCACCAATGAAGGCCGGGCCCTGCTCTTGCTGCAGAATGCGGGTTTAATTAAAGTTAAGAATAACTCCAGCAACACGCCAACGCCGAGCGACATTACTAGCAATAAAAAGCATTTGAAGATTAAGACGCTCGATGCGTCGCAAACTGCCCGTTCACTGCGTTCCGTCGAAGCATCAGTAATTAACGGTGGGGTGGCTGCCGATGCTGGTCTGAAGCCGGCTAAGGACGCCCTGATTCGCGAAAAGCTTAACAAGCAGATTAAGCCATACGTTAACGTGATCGCTGCTAAGAGCAGCAAGAAAAATGACCCGACTTACAAGAAGGTTGTGAAGGCTTACCAGACTGAAGCAACCAAGAAGGTCATCAACCAAACGAGTAAGGGCGCTGAACTACCAGCCTGGAACAAGTTTGGCAAAAAGTAATGATGAAAAACAAGAAGATAATAAAAAGACGCTGTTTGAAACAGCGCCTTTTTATTATTATTTAGTTAACCTAGCTCCAGTAGGTTAGGATAATGACCAGCATTTCGGTGAAGGATACGACGGCCATCTGCTTATCCAGGTCACCTCGTTGCTGCATCACGAACCAGCTGACGACGATGATGATCACAGCAATAATTACTGGTAATTTTAGGGAACGGAGACAGAGGCAAGCAATAGCCAGTCCACCGGTGAGGAGCTGGTCAATCATCCGCCGGCTGCGACGACTAACGAAGGGAACAGTTTGGTAGAACAAGACGATGGCAAAGAGGGGAAGCAGTTCTTTCAGGTACGAGCCGGCAACAAAGCCAGTGGTCAAACGCACCAGAGCAATCGGAATACTAAAACAGAAGGTAATGCTGTAGGCAATTAATCCCGTTTCAGCGGGGGCGTCCAGCAATCCGAGTTGGATGAGCAGCATCGTTACCGGAAAAAGCACCAAGAGGGCGACCAGTAACACGTTACCGTGCCAGAGGCCACTGAAGGATAACACGATGGTTGCCACCAAGACGGGCAGGTTGAGTGCCGAGCGGAGGTGGTGCTCATACATCATGACAATGGTAAAGGCGGCGAGTAGCTCGTAGAGAAAGAGCGGAGCTAGGTGGATCTTAAATGACGTCGTGCTGACCCCCACGGCATAAGACAGGGGGACGTATGACCAGCAGATCATTTGAACGACCACGTTGGGAATAATTAATGGCCAGTCGATGGCCCGCCACTGCGCGGCTAGTTTGTTCATGTTAAGGAAGCTCCTTTATTGGTATTCTAAGGCCCTATTATAGCAGTTATGGCGAGGATGAGGTTGCGTTTGATGAGAGGATTGTGATAATATTTTCATCGTTATGAAGCAAATTCCCGATAGGATTCGTGGTCACACGAAGATGCCTTGTAACCGACTATCTACGCAATTAATGCAGAACTAATGGGGGAATTATTGAAGATGAAAGAACGACACTTGTTTACTTCGGAATCGGTTTCTGAGGGACACCCGGATAAGATTGCCGACCAGATTTCTGACTCGCTGCTGGACGCGATGCTAGCACAGGACCCGGATTCGCGTTGTGCGATTGAAACGTCAGTCACAACTGGTCTGGTCCTCGTTTTTGGGGAAGTTTCCACTAAGGCGCATGTTAACGTCCAAAAAGTGGTTCGGCAGACGATCCTGTCACTGGGCTACACGGATGCGAAGTTCGGTTTCGATGGCAAGACCTGTGCAGTCCTGGTCGCATTAGACGAACAGTCACCTGATATTGCACAGGGGGTTGATGCGGCATTGGAAAGCCGAGATGAAAATGATGACGACGTCTTGGATAAGATTGGCGCTGGCGACCAGGGACTGATGTTTGGTTATGCGACCGACGAGACGCCGGAATACATGCCATTATCATTAGTACTGAGCCACCACTTAATGCAAAAGCAGGCCCAGCTGCGCAAGAGCGGTCAACTGCCGTACCTGCGTCCAGATGCCAAGGCTGAAGTGACGGTTGAATACGATGAACATGATAAGCCGGTGCGGGTGGACACGGTAGTCCTCAGTACCCAGCATGACCCGGAAGTGAGCCAGGAACAGTTGCACCAAGATGTTAAGGAGCAGTTGATCAAGAAAGTCATCCCGGCTGAACTGCTGGATGACCAGACCCGCTATCTGATTAACCCGACTGGCCGCTTCGTTATTGGTGGTCCCCAGGGGGATGCCGGGCTTACCGGGCGCAAGGTGATCGTTGACACGTACGGTGGAGCTGCCCACCATGGTGGCGGGGCCTTTTCTGGCAAGGATGCCACGAAGGTGGACCGCTCGGCTAGTTATGCCGCTCGCTATATCGCGAAGAACCTGGTAGCGGCTGGCTACGCGAAGAAGGCCGAAATTCAAGTTGCCTACGCCATCGGGGTTGCCCAGCCGGTTTCTATCCGGATCGATACTTACGGGACCGGGACGAAGAGTGAATCTGAAATGATCGCTGCGGTTCGGAAGGTCTTTGACCTTCGTCCTGCCGGGATTATTAAGATGCTTGACCTCAAGCGGCCAATTTACCGGCAAACCGCCGCTTATGGTCACTTTGGCCGCGACGATATTTCCTTGCCATGGGAACAACTGGACAAGGTTGCAGAATTACAAAAGATTCTGGGCTAGTTGGTGCTCAGGAGTTGAATTGTGAACAAAAAGTTGCTAGAATATAGCCACTTTATTACCGAGAGATAGTAGGAAATCACTCATTATCAGCGACCGCGTGGTTGGTGAGAACGTGGAATGGGTCTTTTTGAACTGGCTTGGTCAAATTGCCGCTGAAGCACAGTAAGCGGCGACGCTGGTTGCGTTATCGCCGGAGAGTGTCCCGCAGTGCGGGAAAGATAGGTGGTACCGCGAAAAATCGTCCTGTTGAGCAGCAATGCTCGATGGGGCTTTTTTGTTGGTACGAAGAAAAGGAGCGATGAATTAATGGCTTACGATCATTCGACAATCGAAAAAAAGTGGCAGAAATTCTGGAAGAAAAACCAGACCTTTAAGGCGACGCTTAATAAGGATCAAAAGAAGTACTACGTCTTGGATATGTTCCCTTACCCGTCAGGACAAGGCCTCCACGTTGGTCACCCCGAGGGCTACACCGCGACCGATGCGGTGGCCCGGATGAAGCGGATGCAGGGCTTTAACGTCCTTCACCCGATGGGCTTTGACGCTTTTGGTCTGCCAGCTGAACAATACGCACTGAAGACGGGCCATAATCCGAAGGGCTTTACCGACAAAAACATCAACCACTTCCGCGATCAGATCCAGTCACTGGGCTTTTCTTACGACTGGTCACGGGAAGTCAACACCACTGATCCGGAATACTACAAGTGGACGCAGTGGATCTTTGAGCAGCTTTACAAGAAGGGCTTAGCCTACGAAGACGAAATTGAAGTTAACTGGGCTCCTGACTTTATGGGCGGTACAGTGGTGGCCAACGAAGAAGTCGTTGACGGCAAGACTAAGCGTGGTGGCTACCCGGTTTACCGAAAACCGATGAAGCAGTGGGTTTTGAAGATTACCGCCTACGCTGACCGGCTGATTAAGGACCTCGACCTGGTTGACTGGCCGGAAAACATTAAGGAAATGCAACGCAACTGGATTGGCCGTTCGGAAGGGGCCGAAATCCGTTTTGCGGTTGATGGTCATGACGGGCAAGTGATTACCGTTTACTCCACCCGGCCGGATACCCTCTACGGTGCCAGCTATATTGTCTTGTCACCGGAGCATGAACTGGTCAACAAGATTACTACTGCTGACCAGCAGGCTGCAGTCAAGGCTTACCAGGAACAGGCCGCACGGCGGTCTGAACGTGAACGGACTGACGACAGCAAGGAAAAGACCGGTGTCTTCACTGGTGCTTACGCTATCAACCCGGTTAGTGGCGAAAAGCTGCCGATTTGGATTGGTGACTACGTCCTTCCGTCATACGGAACGGGCGCGATTATGGCAGTTCCGGCCCACGATGAACGTGACTGGGAATTTGCCAAGAAGTTTGGTCTGCCAATTAAGGAAGTAATTGCCGGTGGCAACGTTGAAGAAAAGCCATACACCGGGAGTGGAGAACATGTTAATTCACCACTAGTTGACGGCCTAGACAACAAGGCAGCTATTAAGAAGATGATTGACTGGCTGGAAGAGCACCATGCTGGGAAGGCCAAGGTGAATTACAAGCTGCGTGATTGGATCTTCAGCCGCCAGCGTTACTGGGGTGAACCAATTCCGGTGATTCACTGGGACGACGGGACAACTTCACTGGTCCCAGAAGATCAATTGCCAGTAAGACTGCCAGATACCGATGACATTAAACCATCGGGGACCGGGGAGAGTCCACTGGCAAACGTCAAGGACTGGGTCAACGTTTATGATAAAAATGGTCGCCACGGGCTGCGGGAAACCAATACGATGCCGCAATGGGCCGGATCCTCATGGTACTGGTTGCGTTACTGTGACCCGCACAATGACCAGGTCTTTGCTTCAAAAGAAGCCCTGGACTACTGGTCACCGGTTGACCTCTACGTCGGTGGTTCTGAACACGCCGTTCTGCACTTGCTTTACGCCCGTTTCTGGCACAAGGTCCTGTACGACTTGGGCCTGGTACCAACACCAGAACCGTTTATGAAGCTGGTTAACCAGGGGATGATCCTTGGCGAAAACCACGAAAAGATGAGTAAGTCGAAGGGCAACGTCGTCAACCCGGACGAAATTGTCGACCAGTACGGGGCGGATACCCTACGGCTCTACGAAATGTTCATGGGCCCATTGACTGAATCTGTGCCGTGGGATCCGAAGGGTCTTCACGGGGCAAACAAGTGGGTACACCGGGTATGGCGCCTCTTGATGGATGACAACAACCACTTGCGTGACCGTGTTTCTACCTTCAACGATGGCAAGCTGACCGCGGTCTACAACCAAACCGTCAAAAAGGTAACGGATGATTACGAACGGCTGCACTTCAACACGGCAATCTCACAGTTGATGGTCTTTGTGAACGAAGCCTACAAGGTGGATGACTTGCCGGTTGAATACATGGAAGGCTTTGTCAAGATGTTGGCACCAATCATGCCGCACCTGGCGGAAGAATTATGGAGCCACTTCCACGAAAGCGACACCATTACTTACCAGCCATGGCCAAAGTATGACGAATCAGCACTGCAGTCCAGCACGATTGAAATGATGGTCCAGGTTAACGGTAAACTTCGGGCTAAGCTGCAGGTCGAAAAGGACAGTGACCGTGATGCCCTCCAAAAGCTGGCACTCGCCAACGAACACGTCAAGAAGTTCGTCGATGGCAAGGACATCAAGCGGGTGATTGTCGTTCCCAACAAGATTATTAACATTGTTGCCAAGTAGTGGTTAACGATAAAAGATGACTGTCAGCTGGCAGTCGTCTTTTTAAATTGCGGATAAGTTTGAGAAAACGAGGTTCGCCGCCGCGAGTGACGCGTTATAATCAGCAGAAAAATAACAGAGGTGCGAAATGAATGAAGTAACATATCCGGCAGTGATCACTAAGACTCAGCAGGGACTGCGGGTTGATTTTCCGGACTTGCCAGATGCTTTTGCTCACGGGGAGAACAAGCAGGCGGCAATCAGCAATGCCCAGTTAGCACTGGCGATGGTGATCATTGACCGGCAGACCCACTATGAAGAAGTGCCAACGCCCAGTCCACTCGCTCAGGTGGCGGCGAACCACCCGGAAGGGCAAGTTAACGAAATTACCGTTGACTTGGACCAGTATTAAGCCGTTGCAGTGCTGAACCGACCAGGGTAAAATAGACGGGTCGACTTTACATGAGGGAGTTTTGAAGATGGCAAATCAAACTGGCAGTGGCCAAAGTGGTCAGCAGAATGCCAAGCAAAAAATGATTACTGGTTCGGCGTGGATGACTGCCGGCAGCATTACCTCGCGAATCCTCGGGGCAATCTATATCATCCCGTGGGTCACCTGGTTTGGAATCTATAGCAACCAGGCCAATGCGGCCTATGCCCAGGGGTACAACATTTACAGTATCTTTATTACTATTGCCACAGCGGGAATTCCGTCAGCAATTTCAAAAATGGTGGCCCACTACAACGGGTTAAACCAGACTAACATGAGCCGGAAACTTTACCGCGCCGGGATTACGGTGGCCATTATTTCCGGTGTCATTTGTGCCGCTATCATGATGGTGGGCGCCCCGCTTTTTGCCAAGGGTGATAAGACGGTCACGCCGGTGATTCGGTCACTTTCCTGGGCCATCCTGGTTATTCCATGGATGAGTATTACCCGGGGCTACCTGCAGGGGTACAGCTGGATGGCGCCATCAGCCATGTCGCAATTTGTTGAACAGCTTTTCCGGGTAATTTATATGCTGTCGGCAACTTACTTAATTATGAAGTTGGGTTCAGGTAACTGGGTTCATGCCGTTACTCAGTCCACCTTTGCCGCCTTTATTGGGGCGATTGGCAGTGTGGCTGTCCTCGGTTGGTCCTACCTACGCCACCTGGGTGAAATGAAGGAAATGAGTGACCGGGCGGAGCCATTAACTCAGGATGTCTCGGCCTTTCGACTGATTTTAGATATTGTCTACCAGGCCATCCCCTTCATTATTATCGAGTCTGGCATTATAATTTTTCAACTGGTCGACCAGTATACCTTTGACCCGATGATGAGGGCAGTCGGCCACTTTACTCACTACCAGTTAGATGTTTTGTACGCCCTCTTTAGTTTTAACGCCAACAAACTGTACATGATTGTCATTTCGTTAGCATCGGCCATGGCGGTTACGGCTATTCCGTTACTAGCGGAAGCCCGGGTTCAAGACGACCAGCAGGGGATGCGGGAGCAAATTTCGAGCATTTTGATGTTGTTTTACTTCGTGATGATTCCGGCGTCACTGGGATTGTCAGCACTGGCCCAACCCATTTACACGGTCTTTTACCGTTACGATCCCGCGGGGGTGACGATGTTGAAGTTTGCTGCCTATATTTCGATTGCCCTAGGCCTTTACACCGTTGCTGCCGCAATGATGCAAGGGATTTCGGAAAATATGCGAATGATGAAGTACTTGGTGATCGGGCTAGGAATTAAGCTGCTTCTCCAATTTCCACTGATTTGGCTGTTCAAGGGTGTTGGGCCGTTGTTAGCGACCGGCGTATCCATGACTGTAATTAATTACCTGATCTTGCACTCCTTCAACGAGGAATTCCGCCTGCCATTTCATCGAATGGCCAGGGATACCAACCAAATCCTGATGTTTTCACTGGTAATGTATGCCGTGACGGCCGCCTTCGTGATGGTGATGAATCTCTTTACCAGTCCCTACGGCCGTTTTACGGCAGCACTAACGATGGTGGTTGGTGTTTTCCTTGGTGGGGGCATCTACGCTTATCTCAGCCTGAAGTTTCGCTTAGCGGACCGGCTGCTGGGCCCGCGTGTTGGTGTCTTGCGCGACCGGCTCCATATTCGTTAATCACATTAAAATAACGCGACCGTTAACGGGTTGACGAGGGTCAAACGTTAACGGCCTTTTATTACAGCGACAATTGCTTGCTAATTTAGGTTGACAGTTGTAAACTATTAAATAGAAAAGAAGGGGAGGGCTGACAATGGCAGCAAATGAACTAATGATTTCGCCGGCGGAATGGCAGGTAATGCGGGTTGTTTGGACCCGCGGCGACGTGACGAGTACGGAGCTAACCCACCTACTGGCGGAAAGTACTGGCTGGCAGGCAGCCACGGTGAAGACGCTCCTGCGACGGTTAGTCAAGAAGGGGTTTGTTACCACTAGTCGGCAGGGTAGGGCTTTTCATTACCGCCCGCTGGTTGATGAACGGGCCACAATGGAAGAAGCTGCGGACCAGTTATTTGACGCCCTTTGTGCACACCAGAACGGGCC
>NZ_CAKPXS010000038.1 GCF_934202235.1 uncultured Limosilactobacillus sp.
TTGAACATAATAATCTAAAAAAGCCAAGTCAATACAGTCGCTAAGTACTGATATAACTTGACTTTAAGTAGAAAAAAAGTCCCGTTAAACGGGACTTTTTAATGGTTTATATTCACAAATCATTATTCAGAAAGCTTCCGGGCGTCAGCGGCAATCTTTGCAAAGCCTGAGCCATCTGGCTTCTTGTTACCACGCTTTTCCATGGCCTTACGTGCCATTTCCTTACGTTCTTGCTTGCTTAATTTACGTGCCATATTTGTTCGCCTCTTTTCGAAACTCACACGTTGAATAATACACAAATGTGTTATTCAACGCTTTAATTATACTGCTAAGTTGGTAAAAAGCAAATTTAGTGACAAGTTATTAAAAAAACTAAACGTTCGTCGTTCTTTTCATCCAGGCACAAGATAATTTGATAAAATATTAATGAGATGACTAAATTGCGAGGAGAGGTTGCAATGTCAAAAGAGGAGTTGACGCGCGGAGCACAAGACATTAGTCAAGTGATCAACCGCCAGATTTCGTCAAAAATTGAATATTTGCAAGGGATTAAGGAATCCATCGAAAGCCATAATGACCGCCGGGTCTTCCAATTACTTGATAACCGACGTTATGCCGCTGAAATTGAGCACCGGGAACAGCAGCCGAATAATCAGGACGTAATGAACCTGGTTGACGACTTAGCTGACCAGCTGAGCACATATCTCAGTGCGAACCTGATTGACTACCTCGGGCATGCTTACCCGTTCTTCTACTATGAGGAATACCAAACTGGCCACTTCCGCATTTACTTTGGTAACTGGTGGGACCGGCGCCAATTTGGTGAGTTGGACGTTTTGAATTTGCGCTTTGTCTTTAACCAGGACGAATACAAGAAACTCTCACGAGCTTTTGAACTGCAGCAAAGTGGTAAACGTTACAACAGCGCGCGGATTGATGAGTTATCCAACGAAAATGACCACTTGCAGGACCTGCTTGATCATGCCGGTGAACGTGAACAAAAGCGCAATCGCCTGCAGGAACAGTTACGTGATGCCAATTCGCGTGGGGGGTTGTTTGAGTCGAGTAAGGCGAAGGAAAGCCGCCATGAGTTGCTTGACCAGCTGAGTCAGGTGGAAAATGAAGCCAAACAGGCGGAAAACGCCGCTGAAAAAATTAAGGAAAACGAAAAAACGGTCCTGGAACTTTCTAAGGAAAATACGATTCTGAGTTATGAGATGAAGAGTATTACGGATACGTTTGGTGGGTTTGAAGAATTCGAGCTGGCTAACCGCAAGTTGTACGCAGATTACCTGAAACACTTGAGTACGTTAAATGGTGGAAAGCAGGTGGCAGCCGATGAGCAATAATGAACGGATCGTCTCCAACACCATTAACCAGGTAGCTGCGCTGAGTAATTCGATTAAGCGTGGGCTCGAAGTTGGTCAGCATTATACAGCGCTGTTGGATGAATTAATCAATGCGATGGATGATGAGCAAGTGCTGGCGGCAACCAAACAGTTAACTGCCCTCGACTTGACTAACGCCTTTGTCCAATTACCACAGCATTACCAGGAAGCAGACTACTTCTTGTTAATGATGGATCGTTTATTAGCACTCCATCAGATCGACGGGTTCGAGATTTTTGAGGATGGGGACCACCAGCTAAGTGCGACCCTTCACCCGTTTGAAAAGCAAGTCACGTTTACCTTTGCTTTTGACCAGGAACACCAGGGGGCCTTCTTTAACGAGGGAGTTGGTCGCGAATCACTATTCTTTGTTGACCTGGGTAACCGGCAGTTGCGTTTCTCCAATCACGCACTGGTTGACTTTTTTGTGGAAAACGAATTTCAGCATTTTAGCGACCTCGACTTGCAAGAAGCGGTCAAACCGCTGGTTGATTTTGCCAACCTTTTGAAAGAACAGCTCGGTTTCAAGATTGATCTGGGGATTTTGAATCCGGCTAATAATTGCAACATTCGTTTAGCAAAGCCGGCGATGGACCTGACAATGATTGATAAGCTCTTCGTCTCAACTGCCGATAGCGAATATATGCTCTTTACTTTACCGCATAAGAATGGGGCACTACTGAAATTGGATGCAGGAATTCAATTGCGGATTTTTTACGATCAGGATAGCTACAGTCACGAATGGTTTTACAACGTTGCTGATCCGGATTCTCGGATCTCACTGTTCGACTTGCTCATCCATTACCCACTGCTGAGGGAATGGTACCTGACGAACCGTGATGAGGTGGCAGTCCGGTCGTTACCGTTAATCCTGCAGACAACCGCTGATCAGTCAGCTAACAGTCAGGAAGGGGAAACTGATGATCAAGATTAACATTACGCCGCTTTTGCAACACGTGATTGCCCATGATTGGCAGGTGATGGATAATCTCAGTGACGAGGTTGCCCCGTTGGGTGCAGATGGTCGTCTTGATAACACGATGACTTGTTTGCTTGTTTCACTGTCAAGGACGGTGACGGCCGATGGCTGGTTTGATAAGGTGAACCAGCCGGTCAAGCAACAGTCGCCGGTCAATCATTCTCAATTGTTAACTAACTATTGTCGGACCTTAAACCTTTTTCTACTGTGGAGTGCTAAGCGGCAATGGACCCACCTGGTTGTCCTAGGTGATGATGATTGGCAACGGCTCACGGAAGCAAAATTGGCTGAGAAGGTTACCGATAAAAACAAACAGTACCTGGCGATTGTCCGTCTGCTTGGTAATGTCCAGTTCAGCCACCAGCAAGAATCGTTCCGGCATGCCTGGCACCTTTTCCTGAAGATGGGATTGGTTGATTGGCAACTGACACCGGCAGAAATTAGCACGACCAGCCAACAGTTGGCGAAATTGTAAACTTTTTGTAAAGAAACGGCTTTTACATTCACTCAGCATTGTTGCCGCCTGACAATGTCGCTATCATAAAAGTATAGTCATTGAAAGGGTGTGAGCTAAATGTTACCGATTTTTGTCATTGTGTTGATTTTGGCACTCTCGGCTGCTGGTCAGTGGTATTTTTCAACGAGCCTGCCCAAGGGCAAGCACACACAGCGCCTGGGAAATGAACGGAAAGCCTAGTTTTTTTGCAATTATTATCAACTCATCAAAGATGGTAGGTACGCCTGCCATCTTTTGTTTTTTAGTACCAAAAAGTAAAACGGGTACCATCATTGATCGCTCAACAATTGTACCCGTTTGGTAGAATGTCATTTTGTCAATTTCTTGAATAATGAGGCGGGTGGGGTTCGAACCCACGACCGTTCGCTTAGAAGGCGAATGCTCTATCCAGCTGAGCTACCGCCCCAGACTTAATAAGTATAATGATTGCCGAGAAGAAAAGTCAAGGGGGTAATCAACTGAAACTTAAAAGTACGCCAAAGTACTAGCGACGGTGTCAGTCCAGGCTTTCTTGATCAAAATTTATGTCAAACGGTCTTTGGTGATACGTTCAATTTTGACGGTTAGTAATCAATGAATTGTTTCTCTAAAGTAACTAATATCTTGTGGCTGTCATGCTTTTAACAGCTAGACCAGTGCTTTCATCAAGTAGGGCAACGATCAGCAGAAGATAATCTTTTATGCTGCCTAAGCCGGATATGAATTTTCGTGTCATTTTTAATACTTCCCATCTAAGAGGTAAAGGTTTCTTGATTTTTTAAAATAACTTTGGTAGTCTAACGAATAGTTTAATACTAGGCGCTCACGAACAGCGGGCGAGAAAATAAGAGCTGGATCAGGTTTTATTCCTGTCCAGCTCTTTTTTTGAAAGGAGTATCTAAATGCAAAAATCCATTCCAAAAGCAAATAAATTTTTGATGGTACTAACCCTTCTTTGTGGTAGTTTTATTACCGCTTTTTCTGAAACTTTGTTAAATAACGGACTACCGACAATTATGCGTGAAGTCCATGTTAATGAGATGACGGTGCAGTGGTTAAGTACCGGTTATATGCTTGCTGCCGGAATTACAATGCCGCTTGCTGCCTACTTTACTAATTCAATTAAGCTTAAAACGCTGTTTACAACAACGATGTCAATTTTCTTAGTAGGCACGTTTTTTTCTGCTATTGCTACTAATTTCCCGCTTTTACTGATTGGTCGACTAATTGCAGGAATTGCTGTTGGGATTAATATGCCACTAATTCCAAATGTGCTGAGCTTAGTTTTTTCTCCTCAGCACCGTGGAACAGTCATGGGGATCGCTGGTATCGTCATTAACTTTGGTCCAGCAATTGGTCCAATTATTTCGGGGATTATCGTTGACCACTACAGTTGGCGAATGCTTTTCATTATTCTCATGCCCATTAGTACGTTAGTAATTATCGCTAGTCAACTCTTTGTTAAAAACATCATCCCCACCCAACAACTAAAATTAGATCTTCTCTCGATGATGTCTGCATTTCTTGGTCTAGGATTGCTTCTCTACGAACTTGGACGAATCGGCCAAACTGGTTATTTAGATCTCCTTACTATTATTTGTTTAGTCATTGGCAGCGGGCTCACTGTCTACTTTGTGAAGCGACAGTTCAAGCTTACCAATCCCTTACTTGAAATGAGGGTTTTCCAGGCGCCTTCATATCGACTTGGCGTTATCTTAGCATTGGTAAGTACGGCATCAGTGATGTCCACTGAGTTAATGCTCCCGCTTTTTAATCAGAATGTCCTAAAGGTTTCTCCAACCGTATCCGCGTTAATTATGCTGCCCAGTGCAATCGCAATGATTATTATTTCACCGATTGCCGGACGCTTGTATGATCAAATTGGACTGAAACTAGTAGCCTTTACTGGTCTCGGTCTTGGCTTAATCACATCAATTCCGATGACGAGCTACACCACTGCTACAAGCTTCTTTTTCATTGCTCTTCTTTACGCCATCCGTTGTGGGGGACTTAATCTGGCCTACCCACCAATTACCGTTTATGCACTCAATGCTTTACCCCAACGATACGTCGTTTTTGGTAACACAATTATGGTAACGCTTAGCCAGGTTGCCAGCGCCTTTGCAAACGCTATGGCCGCAACGGCACAAGCACTGGGGCAGAGAAGAGGAATTGCTCATCACTTATCCTTAGATGTCGCCAGATTACAGGGATTTCACTGGTCATTTTGGGCAATTACTGCTCTTAACATTATTGCTTTTGTCTTTCTGATACGGGCGAAGAATCGTTCTTCAAGTGAAATTAAGTAACGGATTCTTTTGAGTATTTTTAGGTAGCAGGAATTAATCAAAAACTTGATAGTGCATTGACGAACGGTCAACTTTCTGATAGTATATTAGCGTTGTATTTGTGAACCAACAACTACAACCGCACGATAAACGAGTGTAAAGCAATTGCTACTCGTTCGGCGAGTCTGAGATACTAAGGAGGTGCACAAAATTATGTACGCAATTATTGTTACTGGTGGCAAGCAGTACAAGGTAGAAGAAGGCAAGGCCATCTACGTTGAAAAGCTGGACGCCAAGCAAGGTGACACTGTTACCTTTGATCAGGTTGTTTTCGTAGGCGGTGACGATACCAAGATTGGTAAGCCACTGGTCGACGGTGCTTCCGTTGAAGGAACGGTTGACAAGCAAGGTAAGGAAAAGAAGGTCGTAACTTTCAAGTACAAGCCAAAGAAGCACACCCACACTAAGAAGGGTCACCGTCAACCATACACTAAGGTAACGATCAACAAGATTAACGCTTAATCATGATTAAAGCGCATTTTCAAGTCGATGCGGATGGTAAGTTTAACACGATTGAACTTACCGGTCACGCTGATTCAGGCGAATACGGACACGATATTGTCTGTGCTGCTGTTTCTGCTGTGGTGGCAACGTGCATCAATGCTCTTACCAGCGTTGCCCATGTTAAACCCTACGAAGAGGCAGACAATGAACAGGGTGGCTTTATCCGGGTGACGAAGATTGGCCCGGATCATGATTCGCAGATCATCTGCCAAACGTTGCTGGACGGCCTAATGTCAATTCAACAACAATACGGGCAGTACCTTGAAGTAAAAATGTTTAATTAACTTGTTTTGTGGAGGTGAACAACAATGATTATGGATTTACAATTCTTCTCTCACCACAAGGGGGGCGGTTCCACTGCCAACGGCCGTAAAACTGCAGGTCGTCGTCTGGGAACTAAGGCTGCTGATGGTTCAGTAGTTACTGCCGGCTCCATTATTTACCGTCAACGTGGTACTCACATTCACCCAGGTGAAAACGTCGGCCGCGGCGGTGATGACACGCTGTTTGCTAAGATTGATGGTGTTGTTAAGTTCGAACGTATGGACCGTCACAACCGTCAGGTATCGGTTTACCCAGTAGAAGCTTAATTACCAGTAAAAAAGCTGTAATGCTTCAGGACCATGTCTTCTGAGCTTACGGCTTTTTCTTTTTACCCAGTTTAGCTCAGTGATGACCAATAATTTAGCTTTTCTGTTTTCCTCGAAAGGAGTAGCCATGAAGAACAATCGATTGGAACGCTTGCGCAAGCAATTTGATGATTACTATATTGATGCCCTGTTGGTAACTAACGATAAAAATATTTTCTACTTAACTGGGTTCCCACTCATGGCAGGTGATGGAGCCTTGCTGGTGACTAGAGACCAGGCAGTAATGGTTACTGATGACCGCTATGCGACGGCGCTGCAAGATTTTGACAATGATGAGGTCGTGGGGGTCATTACCCGGGACTACTATGGCGCGGTCAATAAATTGTGTGCGGGGATGAATATCGACGTCATGGGCTTTGAGAATACCGTTTCTTTTGAAGTGTACGATATCCTTAACGACCTGATGGCGGCTGATATTGTTCCTTGTGCAGCAATGGTTGAATCGCTGCGGGCCGTTAAGGATGACAACGAAATTACCGCTCTCCGAAAAGCGGCGGAATTACAGTCAGCAGGTTACCAGCACCTCTTGGAAATCGTTCATCCGGGAATGAGTGAGCGGCAGGTCGCCTTGGAGTTGGATTATTGGATGAAGAGCCACGGTGCACAAAAGGCGTCGTTCGACACGATCGTCGCTAGCGGTGAAAACTCGGCTAAACCGCACGCCACCGTGACCGACCGCCAACTACAAGCTGGTGACATGGTCACCGTTGACTTTGGTTACTACGTGGACGGCTATACGGCTGACATGACGCGGACGTTTGCTATTGGGAACCCTGGTGAGCAGATGCGCCAAGTTTACCAGTTGGTCAACCAGGCACGGGAAAAGGTCATTGCCGCCGCCAAGCCGGGTATCCATGGTGACGCACTGGATCACGCCGGTCGTTTCCTGATTAATGATGCTGGTTATGAAAAAGAATTCCAACACGGAATGGGGCACGGGATCGGTCTATCCATTCATGAACTGCCACTGTCTTATGGCCCTGGCCGCGATGACGTGGTGGTTGAACCGAACCAGGTCATTACGGTTGAACCAGGAATTTACGTTCCTTCAGTCGGTGGGGTGCGGATTGAAGATGACATCTTAATTACCGAAGATGGCGCACAACGTTTGACGACAGCTGGCACCGACCTGGTGGTCCTTGATGCCAAATAATGTGGCGATAATTGCAATTTATGACGAGATAGTGCAAAATTAGGGTTAGTATTAAAATTGTGCGAACTGGAGGATTAATGATGGCAAAAGATACAAATATTGTGTTAAATAGTGATGACCAATCACTAGGAACGATTCAAATGTCACCACAAGTGTTAGAGATCATTGCGGGGATTGCGGCTAACGAAGTAGATGGCGTTGCCAAGATGCATGGATCACTGGCGAGTGGTGTTGGTGAACTATTTGGCCGTCAACTAGACCGGCGGGGCGTTAAGTTATCCAACAATGATGACGAGCTGGGGATTGACGTCGACGTTTACGTGCAGTATGGTGTTTCGGTACCAAAAATTGCCGCTGAAATCCAGAATAAAGTTAAGCAGCAGGTAACGGTGATGACGGGATTGACACCAACTGAGGTCAATGTCCGGATCCAGGGGATTGTTGCTGATGAAAAGGAACAATCCATTGACCAAAACGATATTTTTGGTTTCCACAGTCAAGACGAAAAAAGCGACGAGGAAGAGTAATTGTGAAACTGACAAGACATAAAATGCGGGAAGTTGCCTTTCAGACCCTGTTTGCCTTAGCAAGCGAACCGGATGCTGACCGGGAAACAATCTACCGCAGCCTGATTAAGCTGAATGATGATGAACAAGCGCCAGCCTTTTTGGACTCACTGGTGAGTGGTGTGATCGATCACCAGGATGAATTAGATAAACAGATTAGTGCGCACTTAGCAGCAGGGTGGACACTTCAGCGGTTGGCAAAGCCTGATTTAATCATCTTACGTTTGGCACTTTATGAACTGCAGTACGAAGATAAAATACCGCAAGCAGTGGCAATTGATGAAGCACTGCAGTTAGCCAAGGCGTTTTCTGATGACCGTTCGCGGAAGTTCATCAACGGGCTCTTATCTAACTTTGCCGACTAAGAAAAGTGAATCCTCATTCATCATGAGATAATGATAACCTCCAACGTTCTGACAGGCTGAACGCTGGAGGTTTCTTGGTGTTTTGCTGAGTTGGGTGAGAAGCTCCTTCCGGGACGATTATTCGAGCCCGCCGGAGAACTGTCCGCCTGTGTTAAAATACATGTTGACTTAAATGAAAGGAGTCGGTCAAATGGCAACAATCATTGATGGCCGTGCTTATGCCAAAGAAATAAATCGGGAAACCAAACAACGGGTTGATCGACTCAAGAAGCGGGGAATTATCCCGAAGATGGCGGTGGTCCTGGTAGGGGATGACCCGGCTAGTAAGATTTATACCAGAACAAAACAAAAAAAAGCGAAGGCGTTGGGCATTAGTTGCCAGCTATTGCGTTATCCAGCCGCAGTTAGTCAGGCAGAACTAACGGCAGAAATTGAGCGGTTGAATGCTGATCAAACGGTTAACGCAATTATGGTGCAAGAACCATTGCCGGCACACATTGATAATATGGCGTTGGTGGGTCGCATTGCGCCGGAAAAAGACGTGGACGGGTTTCACCCGGTGAATGTTGGAAAACTGTATAATAATTTTCCGGGAAACTACCCAATCTCTTGTACACCGCGGGGAATTATGATGGCGCTGGACCACTATCAGGTTCCCATCGCTGGTGCTGATGTGGTCATTGTTGGCCGGAGTATCCTGGTTGGTCGTCCTCTCCAGTCGCTGTTCATTAACCGCGACGCGACGGTGACAATGTGTGGGCGGAAGACCCCCCACTTGCTTAACCGGTTGCGGCAGGCCGATATTGTGGTCGTTGCCGCTGGAAAGCCAAATTGGATTACTGGTGACGATCTCAAACAGGGCAGTGTTGTGATTGACGTTGGAATTAACCGCCTGGCGGATGGCAAGTTAGTTGGTGATGTGGACTTTGTTAGTGCTAGTCAGGTCGCAGGGACCATTACCCCGGTTCCCGGCGGGGTCGGTCCGTTAACGGTCGCGGTAATGGAAGCACAGACGGTCGATTTAACGGAGTGGCAACATGAGTAACCAGAGTTATTTAACGGTTAGTGAGCTGACAGCCTATGTCGCCCGTAAATTTTCCGCAGACCCGTACTTACAGCGAGTGTACGTCAAGGGGCAGTTAACTAACTTTCACCAGCGACCGACTCACCAGTACTTTAGCATTAAAGATGACCAGGCAGTTTTGCACGTGGTCATGTTTGCAAATAAGTTTAGGCGGGTCCGTTTTACGCCTGCTGACGGGATGGAAGTCCAGTTGTCAGGGCGGGTAGATGTGTACCAGCGTAACGGGGAATACCAGTTTTATGCTGACACCATGGAGCCAGCCGGCATTGGCGATTTATACGTTCGGTTTAAGCAAATGGCCGAAAAGCTAGCGAAGGAGGGGCTCTTTGACCGACCAAAAAAGAAGCTTCCGGTATTGCCACAAAAGATTGCCGTGATCACGAGCCGCAGTGGGGCGGTTATTCACGACATTATTAATACCGCTGGGCGGCGGGATCCGCAGGTGCAGATTGTGCTCTTTCCGGCAGCTGTCCAGGGCGACCAAGCAGCAGACCAACTAGTGGCGCGTATTGAGCAAATTAATGCCTTAGGCGGTTTCGACGACATTATTATTGGTCGTGGTGGCGGCTCGCTGGAAGACTTGTGGCCGTTTAACGAAGAAAAAGTTGGGCGAGCGATTGCGGCCAGCCAAATCCCGGTTATCTCATCGGTCGGTCATGAAACGGATACCACAATCGCTGACTTGGCAGCCGATGTCCGGGCGGCAACACCAACAGCAGCGGCTGAAATGGCTACTCCCCAGTTGACAGACATGGTGAGTCGGGTCGCGGAACTGCAATCACGGTTGACTAGTGCGTTTGGCAAGTGCCTGCAAACTAAACAGCAGCAACTAACAAACTTGGCGGATAGCTATATTTTTAAACAGCCCGAGCGGTTGTACGAAACGTACTTGCAGAACCTGGATAACTTAACGGCTAGCTTGCAGCAGTCTTTTCGGCTGCAACTGAGTAACCGCCAACAGTCTGTTCAAGCACTAAAGAGCCGCCTCGTTCAGTACAATCCGCGGTCAACAATCGCCAACTTGACTAACCAGCTGACCAATACGGCACAACGGTTAGTCAGGGCTGAAAAAACCAATCTGACACATCAGCAACAGGTACTGAAGGGACTGCAGCGTGAATTAAGTAGTTTGGACCCGTACCAGGTAATGAAGCGCGGTTACAGCTTTATCAGTAGCGGCAAGCATATTGTCAATGGCGTCGATCAGCTGACTACTGGTCAACAGGTAACACTGAACTTCTATAACGGGCAGGCAGCGGCTGAAATTAAGCAAACAAAGGAGAATCAGGATGGCAACACGGCAAAGTAGTAAATCAGAAACTTTTGAAAAACAGATGGATGACCTCCAGGCAATTGTCAACAACCTGGAACAGGGTAACGTTCCGCTAGAGGAATCCATCAGCCAATTTAAGGAAGGCATGAAACTGGTCAATAGCTTGCAAAAGCAGCTGTCGGGAGCGGAAAAGACGCTGGCGAAGGTGATTGACGACCAGGGTCAGGAAAAAGAAATCGCCCAGGACGACCAGACTTCTTTTGGCAAGTTCAACGGTAGCAAGGATACGACCGATGCCAATATGGCGGACCTGTTTTAGTTGTTGACCGAGGGGAGTAAACATGATGGTCAAAAGTGTTGCGCAATACCAGGAAATGATTAATGATTACTTGGCTCACCACCTCCATGACGATGTGGATGAGTCAACCCTGTTCTCTTCAATGAATTATTCGTTGATGGCCGGCGGCAAGCGACTGCGCCCAGCGCTGACACTCGCGGTAGTCGAGATGACCGGTGGAGTGATTACTGCCGACTGCCTGCAGGCTGCTTGCGCACTGGAATTGCTCCATACTTATTCACTAATCCATGATGACTTGCCAGCCATGGACAACGATAATTTGCGGCGGGGGAAGGCAACGAACCATGTCCGCTTTGGCGCAGGCATGGCCACCTTAGCAGGGGATGGACTCCTCACGCTGGCTTTCCAATGGGTAAGCGATAACGGCTTGCCGAGTGCAGTTCGTGCTGAATTGACTCGCCAGCTGTCATTGGCAGCAGGACCGAGCGGGATGGTAGCAGGACAGGCCCGCGATATCTTGGGTGAACAAAGGAACCTCGACCTGCCTGCCTTACGCTACCTTCACCGGCAAAAGACCGGCGCACTACTTCAATATGCAGTCAAGGCAGGAGGAATCCTGACTCGTCAATCCGAACCGGTCATTGAACAACTAGCACGTTTTGGCGCGCAATATGGCCTCGCCTTTCAGATTTATGATGATATTCTGGACGTTACCGCGAGTGCTGCCCAACTCGGCAAGGCAACCCACAAGGATGCTGGCGAACACAAGAATACTTATCCTGGGTTGCTCGGTTTAACCGGGGCCCAAGAGCAGCTGGCTGCAACGGTAGCGGCGGCTCGTCAAACGCAACAGCGGTTAAGTCAAATGACGGGACATTCATTTGATGGTTTTAGTCAGTTTTTAGCGTACTTCAAGATTAGTAGCAACGTGGAGGAAAAACACTGATGGTTGAAAAACAACGAGTTGATGTCTTGCTGGTTAAACAGGGGCTCTTCGATTCGCGAGAGCAAGCCAAACGGGCTGTCATGGCCGGCGAGATTTTAGGTAAAAATAACGAACGGCTAGATAAACCGGGGGAAAAGATCCCGGTGACGACGACCCTCCACATGAAAGGCCATAAGATGCCTTATGTTAGTCGTGGCGGCTTAAAACTGGCCAAGGCACTAAAAGTGTTCCACATTAGCGTGGCTGATAAGGTTGTTCTTGACATTGGTTCGTCAACTGGTGGTTTTACGGACGTGATGTTGCAAAATGGTGCCAAGCGCAGTTACGCGCTGGATGTTGGCACCAACCAGCTGGTTTGGCAGTTGCGCGAAGACCCCCGCGTAGTAGTAATGGAGCAGACTAATTTTCGTTACAGCAAGTTAGCCGATTTTACGGCGGGGCAGCCACAGTTTGCCTCCATTGATGTCTCTTTTATTTCATTGCGGTTAATTTTACCGCCATTGGCGAAGATTCTGCCGGTGGGGGGAGAAGTAGTAGCATTGATTAAGCCCCAGTTTGAGGCCGGTCGGGAGAATGTCGGGAAACATGGGATTGTCCGTGACCCCGCTGTTCATCGTGAGGTGCTTCAAGAGGTTCTCGGTTTTGCTCGCGAAGACCATTTTGATGTTCTTGGGCTTGACTTTTCTCCTATTAAAGGGGGACAGGGCAACATTGAATTCTTAGTCCACCTTCGGCTGACCACTGGTGTCGGGACTGTTGCTGACGGTCTTAGTATTGATGACGTTTTACAGGCAGCCCATGGTACACTGGATACAGCTAATTAATGAATGAACGGAGGAGCAAAAGTGAACAAAAGTGAGCGACAGAAAGCCATTAAGCAATTAATCACCAACAATGACGTGGAAAACCAGGAGGGGTTAGTTGCTCTCCTGGCTCAACGGGGCGTTAAGGTTACCCAGGCGACGATCTCCCGCGACATCAAGGAGATGCAGTTAATTAAGGAACCAAATCCCGAGGGTGGTTATCACTATAGCTTGCCGGTTCGTCAGCAACCTAATGTTCGCCAGCGGCTTGCTAATTCGCTGCGTAACGACCTTAAAGAGATCAAGGTTAGTGACCGCTTCGTCGCTTTATTGATGGTGCCAGGGTGTGGCCCGTCAGTTTCGCAGCTAATTCAACGAGCACATTTTCCACAGGTGTTTATCTCTTTAGGGGATGATTCGACAGTGCTGGTGATTTGCAATTCGGCGGCTGACGCAAAGAAATTGGTAGCTCATTTACAGCCACAAAACCATTAAGAAAAGAGGGCCTGAGGGTGTTACAAGAACTCACCATTGATAATTTAGCTATTATTGACCACCAGTCACTGACTTTTGATGACCAGATGACGGTCCTGACGGGTGAGACTGGTGCGGGGAAATCGATTATTATTGATGCGGTTGGTCTCCTCGCGGGGGGCCGTGGTTCCCAGGAGTTTATCCGGCGGGGGAGCGATAAGCTGAACCTGCAGGGGCAGTTTACCGTTCCCGATGACCCTCAGTACGTAGCAATGCTAGATGAACTGGGCATTGATTACCAGGATGGTGTCCTAATTATTAGCCGGCAAATCAACCGGAATGGGCGCAATACCATCCGGGTGAATGGTCAACTAGTCAATACCTCGACATTAAAGAAGTTAGGTCGGGGCTTGGTAGATATTCAGGGACAAAATGAACACCAGCTGCTGCTGCAACCTGAAACCCACCTGGGGATGCTAGACCAGTTTGCCGGAAAACAGTTGGCGGCTGATTTGGCAGATTATCACCAGCAATACGCCCAATACTTAAAACTTAAAAAGACGATTAGTGACCGGCAACGGAACGAGCAGCAATGGGCCCAACGGCTTGATATGCTTCGTTACCAGGTCAAGGAAATTGGCGATGCCAACCTGGTCCCCGATGAAGATGAAAAACTGACCAGTGAACGGGAACGGTTGGCGCATTTTCAGCAGATCAACACCGCCCTTCAAACGATTGTTGGTGTGCTCAATGACAATGACGGCGTGGCCGTCTTGGACCAGTTGGGGACCGCAATGGACGCTCTGCAGGGCATTGCAAAGTTTGATTCTGCTTTTGAGAAAATGAACCGGTCGTTAAATGATGCTTACTACACCCTGCAGGACTTAGCGGATAATGCTAATTCGCAACTGGAGACTTTGGAATTTGATGATGCCCGGCTTGCCCAAATTGATGAACGGTTAACGCTGATTGGAACATTAGAACATAAATATGGCGATACGGTGACAGACGTGCTGAAATATTACCAGCAAATAAAATCTGAATTAACTCGCATGGAGCAGAGCGCCGAGTCAGCTGATGACCAGGGAGCTGAATTAGCTAAAATCAAGGACCAGCTGATGACGCTCTCCACGCGATTAAGTGAAAACCGGCACCGGGCAGCCAAACGGTTAGAAGCAGAAGTTCACCAGCAACTATCGGCATTGTATATGGATAAGGCCGATTTCAAAGTCCATTTTTCACCGGTAACGAATGAAGACGGCTTTGACGCTGGTGGAAGTGAGCAGGTCGAATTTTACATTCAAACTAACCCGGGCGAAACGATGGGGCCGTTGGTGAAGATTGCCTCAGGTGGGGAACTTTCACGGGTGATGCTCGCCCTCAAAACTATTTTTGCCTCGACAGCAGGAATCACTAGTATCATCTTTGATGAGGTTGATACGGGGGTGAGTGGCCGGGTAGCCCAGGCCATTGCTGATAAAATCAAGCTCATTGCTAAGCATTCCCAGGTATTGTGTATTACCCACCTGCCCCAGGTTGCCGCAGTGGCTCAGCACCACTGGCACATCGAAAAAGGGGTCCATGGTTCGCGGACTACAACGAGTGTGAGGAAGCTAACTAGTCGTCAACGGGTTGATGAACTTTCGCGAATGCTAGCGGGTGAGCGAATTACTAAGCTGACTCGTGAACATGCTTCGGAACTCCTTAAAATGGGTCAACAATGAAAAAACAGCACCCTGATTTCAAATCAGGGTGCCGTTTTTTGTAGGCAAGAAATGATTATTTTTTCTACAGCCGTGCAAGGTATTGTAATTGGTCAATAGTAAAAAGGTAGTTGACGTGTCCGCGGGTTAACAAATAGTGCTGGTGATCAATCTGGTGAATAATTCCTTGTAAATTGGTGGGTTGTTCAGACTGCTGACGTGGTCGTAACTGAATAAAGACAACGTAGTGGTGGCTAACAGCCTTCTTCAAGAATAACTGACGCTGTGCCAACGGTTGACGATTTAAGAGACGTGGCTGCTCGGGAGGAAGGTTAAAGAAACGTTTAACACCTTGACGGAGTTGGTTAGTGGTGACGGTCGTTAACAGTGAAGCTGGATTTTGCATGATTGGTTCCTCCCGAACATTTGTTTGTATTATCATTATACGAACAGGCGTTCGAAAAAGCAAGGGCAATTAGAATTTCCTCTAAACGATGCCGCTGGCAGTTGATTTAAGGCGGATTTTATTGCAAAATAGTAATACTACATTTCTGCTAAGGAGCATTTGAGTGATGAGCAAACGAGGGATGTTAATTGTATTGTCTGGTCCATCTGGTGTTGGAAAGGGGACTGTGCGAAAAGCAATCTTTAACCAACCCGGTAATGACTTCCAATACTCCATTTCAATGACCACCCGGAAGCCGCGTCCGGGTGAAAAAAACGGCGTAGATTATTTCTTTGTCAGCAAAGAGGAATTTGAGAAGCGCATCCAGGAAGGCGGGATGCTGGAATACGCGAAGTACGTAGATAACTACTATGGCACGCCACTAAAATATGTTAATGACACCCTTGATTCTGGGCGCGATGTTTTTCTGGAAATTGAAGTTAACGGGGCAATGCAGGTACGTTCGAAGTGTCCAGATGGCGTGTTCATTTTCCTGACACCGCCGGATTTGATGGAGCTGAAACACCGGCTGATTCACCGCGGAACTGACAGCATGGAGGTTATTAATAAGCGGATCCACAAAGCCTTCGGTGAAATTCAAATGATGCAGAACTACGACTACGCGGTCGTTAATGACGAAGTAGAGAATGCCGTGGAGAAAATCAAGGGGATTATCCGCAGTGAACGTCTCCGGGTTCCGCGGGTAATGCCTGATTATCTCGAAATGCTTGGTGATAAGTAAGCCAGATTTCACGATGGTTAGTTAATCTGCTAAAATAAAGTAGTGAATTAACATCAGTCCAATTTAAGAACAAAAGTAATAAGTTCAGCACTTAAAGGAGTAATAGTTATGATTCTTTTTCCATCAGTTGACGAACTGCTGAAACGGGTTGATTCCCGTTATTCACTGGTAATGCTTGCTAGCAAACGGGCTCATGAATTAGAGAATGGTGACCCTGAATTGCTGTCACACTATGACTCAGTCAAACCCGTGGGGCGGGCACTGGAAGAGATTGAAGCAGGCAAGGTTGTTATCGACCCGGATGCTCATGAAGACCTTCAGGACTAGTTGCCACAATCAAGGGGCTGTGACATAAGCCCTTTATAATGAGTGAACCGTTCGGAATGCTCAAAATTCCGAACGGTTCTTCTTTTTTAG
>NZ_CAKPXS010000039.1 GCF_934202235.1 uncultured Limosilactobacillus sp.
AAAGCGGAAGACGGGATTCGAACCCGCGACCCCCACCATGGCAAGGTGATGTTCTACCACTGAACTACTTCCGCATTTACTGCTTTCAACAGTTTTAAATAATACACGACTGTCCAGAAAAAGTCAACGAAAAGTTGTCATTTTTCACGACAGCGCACTGACTAGCTCTTCGGCTAGCAATGCGGATAAGAGGATTCGAACCTCCACGTCATCAAGACACAAGAACCTAAATCTTGCGCGTCTGCCAATTCCGCCATATCCGCATTAACGGGACAGTTGTCCTGTCCCGGTAGTTATTTAATTAAACAGTAATATTAAAATAGCATTGACTCGGCTAATTGTCAATTTCTTCTGGTTCAAAAGATTCCGCTTTGGTCCGCCGTGATAAGTCGACCTTTTCCAGTGGAACCATGTGAGTGTGGTACCGCACCTTGTAGTAGATAAACAAGATCAAAAACAGCGGTACCGCCATGTAGGTAATCGCAATGTTGGACCAGTCCATATGGATGAAGGCGTCAATGTTTTGACCACCCATCACAATCACACAAAGAACGAAGGAGAAAAGTGGGCCAAACGGGAACATGAGCGCCCGGTATTTCAGTTCCTTCACACTATGCCCCTGGGCAATAAACGCCCGCCGAAAGCGCCAGTGAGAAATGGCAATTCCTAACCAGGCAATAAAACCACACAACCCAGAAGCACCGATCAGGTAGTTGTAAGCGTCCTTACCAACAAACTGGGTTAAGAAAGCCAGCAGGGCGATGACTGTCGTCCCCAACAAGGCATTAATAGGAATTCCCCGTTTGTTAACGTGAGCAAAGAACGATGGTGCGTATCCTTCCTGCGCCTGGGAAAAAAGCATCCGGGTAGAAGCATACATTCCCGAGTTGGCAGCAGACAGGACAGCAGTCAGAATAACCGCGTTCATCACGCTCGCCGCCGCTGCTAACCCGGCCCGGTGAAAGACAATCGTAAACGGACTCATGGTCACGTGACGAACATCCTGACTCAACAAGTTCGGATCCGTGTATGGCAAGATGCAGGCAATCACAAAAATTGACAGTAAATAGAATAGCAAAATTCGCCAGAAAGTTGACTTAATAGCCTTCGGGACACTAATCTCCGGTGTTGCTGATTCACCGGCAGTAATCCCTATCAACTCGGTTCCCTGGAAACTAAAACCGGCAACCAGGAAAACACTGACGATCCCCTGGATCCCACCGACAAATGGTGCATCCTTGTAGTGGAAGTAACGGAAGCCGATCGGGCCCTGGCCACCAATGATCCCAACGATCATCAGCAGGCCAACGATAACAAAAACACCAACGGTAATCACCTTTACCAGGGCCAGCCAGTACTCCGTCTCACCATAAGAACGAACCGACAGGTAGTTGATCAAGAAGATTAAGACCATCACCACGGCACTAAAGATCCAGCTTGGTACTTTGGGCAACCAGAAGTTCATCACTATTCCGGCTGTCGTCGTATCCACCGTAATAGTAATTGCCCAGTTAAACCAGTAGTTCCACCCCATCGCAAAGCCGAGCGCCGGGTCAACAAACTTCGTTGAGTAGGCAGCAAACGACCCAGTCACCGGGATATAAGTGGCCATTTCCCCCAAACTAGTCATTAGGAAATAAACCATGATCCCCATGATAAAGTAGGCCACTAACGAACCGCCAGGACCGGCAGTGGAGATTGCCGACCCACTGGCGATAAATAGCCCGGTTCCGATCGAACCACCGAGGGCAATCATAGTCAAGTGTCGAGTTTGTAGCGAACGCTTAATATGCCCCTCACCTTGGGACGCGGCCGCTGCTTGTTTGTGTTCAGTCATCTAAATCCCTCCGTTTCATCGCCGGTCAACGGTCTGACCGGTCAGCTGATTAAGTAGACGCTTTATTATACTCAATTCTGAAGATGAATAAACAGTGATCTGCCCGACTGACTAAGTGCTAGGTGCTCTCAGGCCCGTTATAACGGCTTTCATTTTCGCTGAATTTTTTTGCTTTGCGTCGTCCAGCACCATTGAAGGACCCCGCGGTCTTCCCCTGGCGTCAGACGTTGAAAGCCCGCCCGTTGGAGTACCCGTTGGGAGGCCACATTACTGATACTGGTCGAGGCGGTCACCATGACTGGCTGTTTTTGGCGGCGCAGGTCGGTTAACAGGAGTTTCACTGCAGAAGTCATTAAGCCGCGGCCACGAAAGGTGGGCCCCAATAGGTAGCCGAGGTCAAACCCCGTCGTTGATGGCACCAGTGACATGACACCCGCTAGGCTGTTGCTTGCCCGTTCTATTACCAACCAGAGTCCCCGATCCTTGGTTACCAGGATATTTAACGCCCACTGCCAGCTAGCCACATCATCCGGATCCGGCAGCTGCAGGCCGCTAGCTTCAACCGTTTGGCGGTCACTTAATAAAGCTGCCAGTGCTGCTTGGTCACCCGCCTTCACTGGGCGGATGGTCACCAGCTGGTCACTTAACTTGGTCAATCTTGTCGCCTCCAAAAAAGCCGTAACCTCCGCTAAAGCGAACGTTACGGCATCTTGCTTAATATAATGAATTATGAACTAGCCGGAAGTGTTGCTTGAGCCACGGTGCAATCACCACGTACAGCCATTCGGCAACCTGCAACCAAGTGTAGCCCAGTAGCATCGCCCCAATCGTGTCAACTGGGTAGTGGGCCCACAGGTAAACCCGGGAAATGGCCAGCAGTAACACTGCCAAGACTAACAAGATCTGGCAGATCACCCGTGTGGACTGACGACGAATCAGCGGCACCACAATAAGCATCAGGACCCCCGCTACCAGGAAAAAGCCGAGGACGTGGCCGCTCGGAAAGCTGTAGCCGTCATCCTTGGCCATGTGCTGAACCGGCCGGGCCCGCTTAACGATGTGCTTAACAATCCACCCTAAAGTGTCACCACCAACTACCGTGCAGATCGTCCAGAGTGCCGGAATCTTGAGCTTGAAGCCCCAGAGCAAAAAGGCAATAATCAGCATCCAGAGCAGGTCCATCTTGGGGCTACCCAAAAACGAAATTAACGACATTAAAAAATGAACAAAGTGGTTATTCCCGTTGGGGTTGGTGAATAACGATTGAAAAACCGAATCAACCAACTGCAGAATCATTGACTGTCCCTTAAGCATGGCAGCAAGAAGGATAAATAAAATGCCACTAATGGCAAACCGTTTCCAGCGGTCATTTTCTGGTTGAATGAGCATAATGAATTCTCCTATATTTCGTCAAAGTACCAAGCTAGTATACCACACTTAACCACGGCGTCTCGGCAGTTTTCTGGGGCCGTACAAGAGGCGGTTAATCATTTCGCCAATCCCTAATCCCAGCGTAATTGCCCCGGCAATAACCATCACCTGGTACAAAAAGATCAGTGACTGGTCATTATTCCCAACAACAAAGTTACGCACCATCTTATACGCCTGGCCGCCGGGAACAAAGGTCACTAGTGAAGGAACAGTATAGATAATCGTCGGCATTTTCTGGTGTCGTGCTGCCGCCATACTGAAAATCCCGATCAGGATAGCCGCGATCATGTTGCTAACCGCTAATCCCCAGTGAAGGTGGTAGTAGGTCTCCCAATAAACTAACCAGGACAAACCGCCAATCATCCCTGCAATGTGGTAAGCGCGCGCTGGGATGTTGAGCAAGACCCCAAAACAGACCGTCGCCACATAAGCAAACAATGCCTGCAGAACTGCTTTTCCGAGCATCTTGCACCTCCTAAACGTAACGTAGCACAATCACGATCGCGCAGCCAATTGCCGCCGCAGTTAATACCGCCTCAATGGCCCGCGTTGGCCCGCTAATCAGGTTACCAGAAACGAGGTCGCGCATGGCGTTGGTCAACGGAATTCCGGGAACCAGCGGCATGACCCCACCGACAATCAGGGTGTCGATGTTACTGGCCCAGTGTAGGGTGACAGCCAGGAAAGCTAGTAGCCCAATCACAAGTGACGCGGCAAACTCTCCCAGGTATTTAATCCGGAACACATGGTTCAACAGAAGAAAAACGCCATAGCTTACCCCACCAATCACAAAGTCAACCGGAGCGTCAAGGTAGTCGCCGGTAAAGACAATCATCAGGACAGCACTCAAGACTGCCGCCGCTAAGAGCTGCCAGCCCACCGATGTCATATCGGTAAGTTTTTGAACCGCCCGTAAACGGTGGTAAAGTTGCTTGAGGGTCAGGTGTCCGCCACTGAACTTCCGGGAAAGGCCGTTAACTAACGCAATTTTGTTTAAGTCATTCGCCCGGTTGTGAATAGATACCACCTGGGCATTTGGCAAGCCCTCTGCTGAAGCCACCACCCCTGTCAGGGTCGTAAAGCCCTGAAAGGACGTTAACCCAGCAGTGGCCGCAATCCTGTCCATTGTATCGTTGACCCGGTCCATGTTGGACCCATTTTCAATTAAGAGCTCGCCTGCCAGGAGGGCTGTTCTGATTGCAAGCTGTGTATCCACCGACTTGGCCATTTTTGCCTCCAAAAAAGAGCGCCCAGTTTCCCAGACGCTCCAGCATTTAATTTTTAACGATTATTCAGCGTCGTCTTTAACAACGTTGGTAGCTTGTGGGCCACGGTCGCTTTCTTCAACGTCGAAAGTAACGTGTTGGCCTTCCTTCAGGGTCTTGAACCCGTCACCTTGAATAGCTGAGAAGTGAACGAACACGTCTGAACCATTTTCACGAGTGATAAAGCCGTAGCCCTTGTCATCGTTAAACCATTTAACAGTACCTTGTTCCATTTGTAAATCCTCCTACTGCGCCTTGCGCATGATACTTTTGTAATTCTTATTGAGGTGCAGATTGGAGATATTCCAAGGGTTGAAACGATCGAACCAAAATTACCCTTTCAAAACTACAGCTATCATTCTACCATAAGGCTGCCAACAAGCCTAGCATTAATCCGCCGATTGGCCAACTTCATTGATAAAGACGTTATGAGCCGCCTTATAAGAAACGCTAATGGCCTCATCCCGACCATCAGGTTTTATGACCACCGGACCGTCAAACGGCTCGTGCTTAACTACCGTCACTCCCTGGTGGGGTGTCAACCCACACTCGTTGAGATACGTCAGCAAGTCGTGGTTATCCAAAAAGCGTAACAGTTCAACATGTTCGCCATCTTTACCATCCGCGAGAACCCGGTGGCTGGCATCGGCAAACTCACCGCTTGCCGACGGAATCACCCCGCCATGTGGGCAGTAACGGGGGTGACCGAGAAAACTATCCAGAGCCGTTGCTAGGCGGTCACTGGTATTATGTTCCAACACCTCGGCCTCGGGATGGACATCCGCCAGGTTGTACTGTAACTTATCCACCAAAAACGTTTCCCACAGGCGGTGCTTCCGCACTAATTCTGCCGCATATTTGAGTCCCTTCGGCGTCAATGAAATTCCTGCGTAGGGTTCGTGATTCACCAAACCCTCACTTGCCATCTTACTAATCATTTCAGTGACGGAGCCGGCTGCAATGCCTAACCCCAGTGAAATATCCTTATTGGTAACCTTTTTACGGTTGCCACCGAGTTCAAAGATGATCTTTAAATAGTCTTCTTTCATCGGTGTCATTATATCGACCAGTCCCCCTTAAACACCAAGGAATTCTTTTGTTAACTTTTACATGATGATATTATATCATAAGAGAGCAAAACAAGTTAGGATAACCTAAGAAAAAAGTTATCAAATTGGGAGGAGAACAATGCATGAGAACAATGTGACCGGTAAGCGCTTTTTGGCGGTGACCCTACTCAATGCGGGAATCACCATCGTTGAACTGCTGGGTGGACTGGCTGCCGGTAGTTTGGCACTGCTATCAGATGCCTTTCACAACCTGGGTGACTCGGTATCAATCGTCTTAAGTTACGTCGCGCAGGTCATTTCCAAAAAGCCCGAAACTAACCGCCAAACATTTGGCTACCGGCGCGCGGAAATCCTGTCAGCCCTAGTCAATGCCGCCTTTTTATTAGTGATTGCCGTCTTCTTAACGCTCGAAGCTATTCGGCGGCTCCGGCATCTCCAACCAGTTAATGGTCAGTTAATGACCATTGTCGCCGTTGTGGGACTAGCCGCTAACTTCATATCTGCCTACCTGCTTCACGCTGGTAGTCACGAAAGTTTAAACATCAAGGCGACTTACCTTCACGTCCTCAGTGATGCCCTGGCCTCAGTGGCCGTCATCATCGCCGGGGTCATCCTGATCTTTTATCCGATTAGCTGGCTCGACCCAGTTTTGACCGTCGCCGTTGCCATCTACATTGCCTACGAGGCATGGCCTATTGTTAAGCAAACCGTCAACATCCTGATGGAGTCAGCTCCCGTCCTCGATTACGATGCCATTAAAGCCGACTTGCTCAAGATTGATGGCATTAAGTCGATCCACCATATCCATGCCTGGTCAGTCGACGAGCACCGCGTGATGTTTTCCTTACACATCGTTTGTGCAGACGCGAAACTGAGTGAAATTGATAAGCTGTATGACCAAATCGATCAGTTAATGTTGAACAAGTATGGTATTTGTCACGTCACCATTCAAGCTGAGTGCCACCGTGATGACGGCGAGAAAATGTTTGATACGCACGAAGATGAACAACACGGTATGTAAAAAAGGGGTCCGCACTGCGGACCCTCTTTTAGTAACTCCATTAATCGTTTTAGAATAATTTCCCCACACCGTAGTGAATGCAAATGGTAATGAGACCAATGACAATGTTTCTGATCACAGCGACTTTCACTAGCCCGTTTCCCAACTTAGAACTGATAAAGCCGGTCAAAGCACTAGCCAAAACAACCGCCAGAATCGTTGCGTACCACTTAAAATCGACGGGACTGAAGGTCATCGCAAACAGTGGAAAGATCCCCCCAGCAGCTGCTGAGAAAAGTGAGGCAAAGGCAGCTTCCCAGGGATTCATATAGTGTCCTAACTGAATACCGTACTTCACCCGTACCACCGTCTCCAACGGTTTCTTATTCAGCAAGTCAATCGCAATCTCCCGGGCCGTCTGGTCAGTAATTCCTTTTTGGGCATAGTAGTCTGCTACCACGGCCACTTCGGCCTCCCGGTCGGTCTGCAACAGCTTTTCTTCACGCTCAACTGCTGCTTTCTCCGTATCCTTCTGGGTGCTGACCGAGGCGTACTCGCCCGATGCCATCGAAAAGGCACAGGCCAGCAAGTCAGATAAGCCGGCAATGAAAATCGTAAAATTATCAGTCGTCGCTGCTGCCACCGAAACGAGGACGCCGACAACCGTCAACACCCCGTCGTTAGAACCTAACACACCAGCACGGAGGGCGTTGAGCTTTTCATTCATCGTTTGCTTTTGGCGCTTCTTTTTTACCATCCTAACGCCTCCTACCTAGCAAAGAGTTGCCCGATGAGGAAAGTAACCCCCATCGTGAGCATTCCCGAGACGACATTACGAAGCGCCGACTTGCCCCGGTTGGAGTCGCCTAGAACAGCAGCGACATAGCCGGTAATCGCCAGGGCAATCAGCACCGCAATAATGGTTGCCATAATCCGCATTTTCACTGGCGACAATGTGACTGCCAGCATGGGTAGAATGGAGCCGGTCGGGAAAGCAATAAAGGACGCAATTGCCGCTTCGTACGGGCTCGTAAATTCCTTTGGATTGAAGCCATACTTTTCCTGAACGACATTATCTAAGGCGTCATCACCTAAAAGTTCATCTGCCGCCTTGTTTGCCAATTGCGGGTCAATTTCCTGAGCAAGGTAACGGTTCACCATGTCCTGGCGAACGCCATCCAGGTCATCCTCAAGGTGCTGCTTTTCGGCGATAATGGCCATTTTTTCGGAGTCCTTCTGGGTACTAACCGAAACATACTCCCCCATACACATTGAAATTGTCCCGGCCAGCGACCCTGAAAGGCCAGAAATCAAAATTGAAAAGCTGTTGCTGGTCGCAGCGGCCACGCCGACAACAATGCCGGCAACAGAGAGGATCCCGTCATTGGCACCCATTACCCCTGCCCGTAGAACGTTAATCTTCTGGGCCAAGGACATCTTACGCTTTGTCATTCGTTATTTCCCTTTCTAAAATTAAATTAGATTCATTATAACATAGAATTAAGAAGTCACACGATTGTTTTTATTTCAATATAACTCCACCATATAATGATTAAAAATTATCATAAATGCACGAAAAGCGGCTCCGCCATCTTGGCGGGCCGCTTTTCATTGGTTAACAAATTCCTACTCGCTAGTTTTCTTGGTCTTCATCAACCATTTCGTTACTCCGAATAACGAAGACTGATGTTCCGGCGTGCTTCGTCATGTAACTGGCCTGGGAACCAACCGTCTTGCGGTTGCCCCACTTGCCAATTGAGCCGATGATCAATAGGTCTGGCTGAAATTCAGGGATAACGTGGTTGCAAATCCGTTCAGCTGGCCGTTCACCCTGGTCAACCAGTGCCGTGATCTTGCTGGCTTCAACACCGTAATCAATCGCTGCCTGAACGTATTCGTTAATCCGTTTCTGCAGCTCTTCACGGGTGCTGTGAACGTAATCCTTATCAAGGATCTGATACACGTTAGTCTTATTGGTTTCGTAAACAGAAACGATCCCTAGTTCGGAGCCATCGCGCTTGGCCTTATCAACAGCGTAACAAAAAGCTGCCCGGGCATCCGGAGCGTCGTCGACCCCCACCAAAATCTTGTGGAAACGTTTCGGTTTAATCTCAAACATAGTGAAACCCCTCTCTGGTGAAATGATAGATTGTGTGAAAACGTCACTTAATCTATGACCATCTTACTACATATTTCACCAATGTAAATGATTTTTTCAGGTCGTCCTAAACTTATTTTCTGCTGATACAAACTCACGATTAGTGAAATTCGTACTGTGGCAAAACATAGTCGAAGCGCTGCCGCCGTCCAGTAAAGCGATTAGCATGACGCTCCATTGCATGGCGCCGGTCACCAAAGAGCATCCAAATAAAGATGGCCACATCAAGAATTAGCTGGAAGATCACCGCAACCCAGTCTAAGCTGGTCGCATGACCAACCATCAGCGGAACGCCAATGATCATAAAGGCAGTCCAGTCAACCAAAAAGTGCATCAGCATTGTCAACCACAGCTGGCCAGTATAGAGGTACACACAGCTGAAGAAGAGTCCCGTTCCAAAAGCCCCCAGGGCCTGGATAGTTGTCACGTCCCATTGCTGGGCTGGAACGTTGCTGAAATGAATCAGTCCAAAGAGGGTCGCAGAAATAAGAATCGCTGCTGGTACCCGGTGAGCGTTATGCCGCAACCCGGCTAATAGAACCCCTAAGATCCCAAAGCGGAATAGTGTTTCCTCGCCAATGCCAGCTGCTGCCGCCTGCATGGTCAATAATCGATCAACGCGGAACCCACTAAAGCTGTACTGGGTTAAGAGTCCCCACCACTTGCTTGGACTGTTGAACGCATTCCAAAAGGTAAAGGCGAGGTCGAAGCCAATTAAAAAGAGGATGACCCACACACTGATGTCAGAATGCCAGCGAGGCTTCAATCCTGGCCAGGACAGGTGCCAGCCACGCATCAAAGTGGTCACCAGGACAAAAAACGAAACGCTGCCGAAAAGACCAGCGTGGAGTCCCTGCATCAGGAAACGTGACCCCGTTAAGCTTTCTGGATAAACGAGCGGGATCGTCTGGGTAACGGCAACTGACCAGTACAAAAGACAAACAACCCGTGACACTGTCCACTCAACGGCTGACCCAATCACACTGGCAAAGGGAGCAAACATGACCATGTAGTATAGCAGGGTCAACGTTAGAATTCCCCGTGCCGGCAAGTACAGCAGGACAATAATCTGCCGAGTCACTACTCCCCAGACCACCACCAACAACAATGGCTGAAAGATGGCCTGGAGCCAGCGGTTGCCAAAATCTAACCACTGTGGTCGGCGCCTTTGCGGATAAAAATCAGTCACCACCCCAATGACACTAATCACTAGCAAAAAGGCCAGCAACCACATAATCGGTCGTTGCAACATGGCCTCCCGTAAGAAAATGACGAGCGCAAATAGTGTTGCCACACACAGTTGCGCCTGATACCAAATATGTAGGTAGTCTCTGCCTGACATTGTCTTCCCCCTCTAATTACCTCTTTGACTGACGCTTATTACGGCCGCCGGTCTACAAATTCTGTTCTACCGTCATTATAGATAAACAGGGCGCCGTACAAATCTGGGCGCCCAACACCCCAGCCAGGAAGCGGTTGTCCTGCAAAAAAGAGCCGCTTGGCTTCCACCTCGCCGGTCACTGATCTTCGACTAAAGATAGTGACTGAAGCCACGTTAGTCTGCCGTGGCCGCCCCGTTTGCGGATCCAACAGGTGGTGGTAATGGTGACCATTTTTGACCAACTGGCGTTCATAGGTTCCCGACGTCACCGCCGAGCATTCGGGCATCAATACCTGTTGGCAATCTGCTCCCCGCTCTTTGCGCGGATCCTGAATGCCAATGACCCACCGCCCATCAGCTCGTCGCGGTGATGGGCCGACAAACAACAAGTTACCACCTAAATTGATCATCCCGTTGACGATGCCAAAAGAGCGCCAGTAGTCCCGAACCCGGTCGGCAATATAGCCCTTGGCAATACCGCCCAGATCAATTTCCATCCCCGGCCGCTTCAGGAAAACGGTCTGCTGTCGATCATCGAGCTCAACTTGGTCGGGATCAATCAACTTTAGTCGGTGATGAATCTCTTCGCCAGTGGGAACTCTGGCACCCTTAAAGCCAATTTTCCAGAGCTTGACTAACGGACCAATCAGCGCGTTGAAGCCAAATTGCTGCTGACTCGCCGCCACCGCCAGTTTAACTAGCTCAAAAACCATTGGCGTAACCTGCACGGGTTGACGGCCCGCCTGGTGGTTCACCGTCATCAGTAGTGATGACTCCCGGTTAACAGTTAACAGGTCTTCATAGCGTTTAATGAGTGCTAACGCCCCGTCGGTCAAAGTTTTATCCGTTGTCCCAAAGACCGTCAGGGTGATCTTCGTCCCCAGCGCATGACCAGTTGTCGTCACTGTTTTCAGGGCCAGGTTGTGAATTATGTGGTCCGCCATCACAACGCCTCCTTTATCATCTCTTCTCAGTATAAACTTAAATTAAGCAAAAAGGGAGGACGATTGGCACTTTCGGCCAGTTCGTCCTCTCCAGAAATTGCTATTTATTTTCAGCAGTCACTGCTGCTTGTTGATGTTTTTGTTCGTGATGGTGGTTACGCCGACGGTGTTGGCGGTGGTTATTATTAGACCGGTGTTCGCCGCTCTGACCCTGGTGGGCGTTGTTGCGCTGATGGTGGCGCTTGGCAACGTAGCGATCGTTTGGCTGCCGGTTCTTGGCATCACCATTTAAGATCGTCACCATTGGAATGATCACCGGTCGACGACCTGTCCGCTCAAACAGCAGCTTCTGCAGACGGCTGACAATGGTCCGGTTAATCGTCCGCACGTCGACGTGCTTATGGTTCTTGAAAGTATTGAGAATGGCCCAGAAGACTTCGTGATTAGCGGCCTTAATTAATTCTTGCGACTCGTGCATGTAAACAAAGCCCCGTGACACAATGTCCGGACCCGCCACAATCTGGTAGTCCTTGAGGTCAACAACCGCCACGGCAGTAACGACCCCCTCTTCAGACAGCAGGCGCCGTTCGCGAATTTCAGGATTGCCCACTGAATCACCAACATCACGGCCGTCGATGTAAACATCCCCGGCTGTTTCAATGTGGTCGGCAATCCGCGCACTATCCTTCGTCAGCGCCAACACGTCACCATTAGCTAAGATGAAGCAGTGGTCTTTCGGAACACCAGTCATCTGGGCCAGCTTCGTGTGAATCTTCTGCATCCGGAATTCACCATGGACCGGGGCAAAGAACTTCGGCTTCATCAAGCGAAGCATCAATTCTTCGTCAATTTGACCACCGTGACCCGAGGTGTGGATGTTGTTGACGTAACCGTGAATAACCGTCGCGCCGCTTTCCTCCAGCTTGTTAATCAGGGCGTTAACACTCGTTGTGTTCCCCGGAATGGGGTTGCTGGAGAAGACAACCGTGTCACCCGGCTGAATCGTAATCTGCCGGTGGGTACCATTGGCAATTCGACTCAAAGCCGCCATTGGTTCACCCTGGGACCCGGTACACATGATCATCACTTTTTCCGGTGGGTAAGAGTTAATATCATTCTGGTCGATTAAGTAATCCTCGGGAATATTTAAGTAGCCGAGGTCCTGCCCCGCCGCAATCGCATTTTCCATGCTCCGTCCAAAAACGGCAATCTTACGGCCCTGCTTAATAGCAGCGTCACAAGCCTCCCGTAGCCGGTAAACATTGGAAGCAAAGGAAGCAAAGATAATTCGCCCCTTAATTCGTTCAAAAATCCGGCGAATGTGAATGTCGACCCAGCGTTCCGACTTAGTAAACTGTGGCCGCTCAGCGTTTGTACTGTCAGAGGTCAGTAACAAAACTCCTTCATCCCCCAGCTTAGCCATCTGTTGGAAGTTTGGTGCCGGCAGTTGACCAACTGGCGTTAAGTCAAACTTAAAGTCCCCAGTTTGGATAATCGTCCCCTGCGGCGTGTGCACAGCGACCCCGAGCGTATCAGGGATAGAGTGTGTCGTCCGGAAGAAACTGACCCAGGTCTTCTTAAAGTGAACCGTATCGAATTCATTAATTTCGTGCAATTCAGCCGTCTTCAGCAGGTGCTTTTCGTCCAGCTTGCCCCGAATTAATGACATTGCAAACGGGCCGGCATAAATTGGCACGTTCACCTTCTGGAGGAAGAACGGCAAACCACCGATATGGTCTTCATGGCCGTGGGTAATAAAAATCCCCTTGATCTTATCCTTGTTTTCCACCAGGTAGTCGTAGTTTTGAATGACGTAGTCGACCCCCAGCAATTCGTCTTCCGGGAAGAGGACCCCACAGTCAATAATGATAATTTCGTCTTGGAATTGAACACAGTACATGTTCTTCCCAATTTCACCAAGGCCGCCCATAGCAAAAAAGGCCACCTCATCGTTATGAATCTTGAGTTTACGCATAGTTACCTTTCCTTTATTTAGTTTTCTCTGGTACACGTTAAAAAACCGTCACGTGAGAATGATGGCTAACGCGCTTATTCAAATGTTGTGAACTGTCCCGGCGGGCAGCATTACACATTTAATTCTTCGACATAAAACTATGTTAAATTTTATCACAAGAAACGACTGCAAGCAAAAAGGAGCACTACTGGATCACAATCCCGCAATGCTCCTCAATTAAATAGCTACTTAGTCTTCGACTGGCTCTTTCAGCCGGATATCTTCAACCCAGTCATGCCAGCTTTGACTCGGTTCACCATCCTCATGGTAAGTCATGTCCAGCGACGATAAGATTCGGTCATAATTAGCCTGGTTATCCTTGAGGCTTAACTCCCTCACCTGGTCATGAGTCATGTACTTATTTTCAATCAGTAGTCGGTTGATAGTAATCATGTCGGTATCACTTTGTGATTTGCCGCTAATAATTTCCAGATCATCAGCTAAAAAGGCGCCAATATAATAATCGGCAAAACTTTCCCGTGCCTTTTGTTGGGCTTCCGCGTCCAGTTTGCTGTATTCAATTGTACTCAAGATAAGTCCCCCTTAGAAAGTCCTCATCTCCAGACTATCACACAATTAGTCTTCCTGGTCGTTTTTTCCCGACTTTCTTTCTTGGTGATCCACTAACCGTAATTCCACTTTCTCCTGGGGAGCGGTCACCACCACCTCAACATCATATTCCGGGTGGTCTGCCAGCTGTCCAATGTTTACCTGTAGTGAATCTGCGCTTTCGCGAACCTTCAGTAGGTTATTACGGATAAAGCGGCGAACGGTATGGCGAACCTGACGGTGTTGTTTATCAATTTCCACGGCCTTCGCCAAAGTATAGCCCTGGTCTAAGAAGTTCTTGATGGTGATCACGGCATACATCGTCTGCAGGGTGTACTTGTGAGCCTTGCCAGCCTCACTTTGCTCTGATTGAATGTATCCCTTTTGCTCCCAGTAGCGTAGTTGGCGGCCAGAGACCCCCGAAGCAATCGATAGTTCTTTTAAGCTGATTCGGAGACGGTTTTGTTCAATCATTTTCTTAAATAAAACGCCTTGTTGCTTGTCCATTAACCTTCCTCGTTTCTCAAACTCGTCCTTCAATTCACCATTTTAGTATACAGACCTATCTTTAATTGTCAAAAAACTTGACAATGATGTCAAGAATTTGTATATTTGTTGGCGTTACATTTTTTGAAAAGAAAAGAGGCTGTATCTTGGCAAGTACACAAACTGTTGACATCCATGGTCGTCCATACAAACGGGCGATTGTTGTCGCGGTCCTATTAATTGGATCGTTTTGTACCTTCTTAAACCAGACGATTCTGGCGACTGCCTTTCCCGCACTGATGAAGGCCTTTGACGTCAGCACGTCCACGGTTCAGTGGCTAACCACTGGTTTCTTGATGGTCAACGGGGTCATGATCCCGGTAAGCGCCTTCCTGAACCGGCGTTTTTCGACTAAATGGCTCTACTTTACTGCCATGTGCATTTTTGAAGCGGGGACGATTACCGCTTGGCTGGCACCGAGCTTTGGTGTCTTGCTCGCCGCGCGACTAATTCAGGCTACGGCAGTGGGAATCACGATGCCATTGATGCAAAACATTATGTTAACGATCTACCCGCCAAATGAACGTGGTGCTGCCATGGGGATTAACGGTTTGGTCATTGGGCTCGCCCCGGCGATCGGCCCAACGCTCTCCGGGTGGGTAATTGATAACTTCAGTTGGCGTGACCTTTTCGGGATGATCGTCCCGATTGTGGCTGTCGTCATTATCATGTCGTTTTTCCTCTTGCGGGACGTATTGCCTAACTCCAAACCTGAGATGGACTGGTGGTCACTAGTCTTTTCCAGCATTGGCTTTGGTAGTATGCTTTACGGTTTTTCCGAAGTTGGTAATAGCGGCTGGGGAAGTCCGGTTGTCATCGGTGGAATCGTTATCGGGGCGATCTTTGTTGCCATCCTGGTAGCACGTCAAGGACACCTCGATAATCCGTTCCTCGATTTCCGGGTCTTTAAAACGCCTGCCTTTCTTCTCTCAACGGTCCTCAGCTCGATCGTCATGATGGCGATGGTTTCCGTGGAAATGGTTGTTCCCCTGTACCTGCAAATTGTCCACGGGATGTCCGCCTTTCATTCCGGGCTGACCCTCCTCTGTGGGGCGTTGATGATGGGGATCATGAGCCCAATCACCGGGAGCCTCTTTGACCGGCATGGTGCTCGGCGCCTCGCAATGATGGGGATGTTTATCCTGACCTGCGGGACGGTTCCGTTTGCCTTTTTGAACCGTGAAACACCCACCATTTACATTGTTGTTCTCTACGCGGTACGGATGTTTGGGATTTCAATGGTCATGATGCCGGTCACCACCTCCGGGATGAACGCCCTGCCGTTGAAGATGATTCCGCACGGGACTGGCGTTAACAACACCATTCGTCAGGTGGCAACTTCCGTTGGGACCGCCATTATGGTTTCCGTCTTAACTAACGTTACCAACGCCCACCAGCCAGCACACAGTCTGTTGGCCCGCGACCCGCTGAAGTATAAGACACAAATGATTAACGCCACCTTATCCGGCTATCACGCCGCCTTCTGGTTTGCCGTTGGTTTTGCTGTCTTGGGATTAGCACTAACGGTGTTTCTGAGCACGACCAACAACGCTGAAAAGGGAGGTGCCCACTAATGGTTATTATCCTACTGATTTTTGGTTGCCTGGCCCTCTTTTCCTCGGCCATGTTTCTCCCAACGGCTGGCAAACGAGTACCGGCCGTGATCATCAGCGGCATCATCATGGTTGGTGCGACAACGATGATGGTCTTAAACTACCACTCCCACCTGGGAATGAAGCAGGTGACGACCACAACGACGCAAACCGTCGAACCGGTATCTGCCAAGTTGCCAATCGCCCTCTACCAACCACTGGGAACTGCCGGCAATGAGGAAGTCTTGATGTACCGCCTCAGTGCAAACGGCAAAGTTAAGCACACCCCAGCTGATGAAAACATTAGCTGCCAGATGAAGTTTGCTAATGTTTCCTCGCTGACGATGACGACGACCAAGACTACTTGGCAGTTCAAAAACGGCTTCTATCGTTCCCTCTTTTTGTGGTCCGGAATGAATGGGACGCTGGTTAAAAAGCAAACGACCATTACCTATCCACAAGAGTTTGTCAAAGTTACTCCGCAACAAATGAAAAAGCTCAAAGCTGCCCTTCAACCGGCTAACCCGGCTAGTCAGGCCGCACAAAAACAGGCGCTCGACTTGGCTGTGAAAGCCAAACTAGCACAATCTCCGCAAGCGACGGCCCAACAAAAGCAGGCCATCGCTCAGCAAGTTCAACGTCAAGCAGCTGCTAAAATGATTAAACAAGCCTTAGCTAAATAAAATAACGGGACCCTGCTTCTCCAACGGGGTCCCGCTATTATTTTGGGCTCTACACTAAATCCTGTTGATGGATTATCCAAGTGGTAATCTATTAATGGGATTTTTGCATACAAAAAG